>JBBSNI010000127.1:0-12988 GCA_038232695.1 Cytophagales bacterium | reverse complement strand
CGACCCCGTCTGGGCGACCCCGTCTGGGCGACCCCGTCTGGGCGACCCCGTCTGGGCGACCCCGTCTGGGCGACCCCGTATTACATCGCAGCGGCGGCCGCAAAGAACACAATGAATTTGGGTCACATCTTTGTGATCCTTGTCTTTTCTTTGTGCCCTTTGCGGCCGCCGCTGCGGTGGTTAAAAAAATTTTCCTCATATCTAAAGCACTGGACAAAATTCTTAGTTATTTACAATAAAACCAGCGTTTGTAAGTTATAAATTATAAAAATATTCTTATTTTTGTTAAATAATACACCAAACTTACAAGGTATGAGGCTGATCAAAACGCTTGTTTTTTTATTTTTAGGAGCAGTGCTTTCTATGCATAGCGTGATGGCTCAGGATTGGAGCTTCGCCGTTGGTCCGGGCATTACCCAATATGTAGGTGATGTCAGCCAGGATAAACTGGGCAGCACCCGCTGGGCGCTCAACGCCGAAGCCTGGTATCGCCTGACAGACAATCTACAGATCAAATCCGGTATGAGCTTTTACCAGATCGGTGCGCAGGACGCTGATACGGCCAGGCTGCGGAGCTTTAAAGCCAACAACTTTGAGTTTTATACCTCAGGCTTGTATTCCTTCAAGCGCGGTTACTTTACGCCTTTTGTCTATGCGGGCATTGGCGCAACGACCAACAATCCTATGGGTGAAAGCCGCTTGGGTTACTGGGATTTGAGAGATGTACAGCCCGAAGCCGAGAAAATTCCCGGACTGGTCGGTATGATCCCCTTCGGCGTCGGACTGGAATACGAGTTTACGCCGGTGCTTTCTTTGGTATTTGATATGGCCCTGCGCTATACCTTCTCTGACCAGTTGGATGCCGTCAGCAAACAGGAAGTAGTAGTGAGCGAACTAAGTCCTCTGGCTTTGGAATATTACCAGGCGCTCTCCGATGGGGTAGACCGGCGCATCACGCAAAATGAAAATCTGGCAGGCGGCAGGCCAAACAACAATGACCTGTACGGCATTTTTTCTGTAAAAATCAAATTCACCCCTTCGGCTTCCCTCTTCGGTTGCATCGAGCCTTACAAATTTGGACGCCCCGACAGACGCCGCCGCTCGAAGAGGAATTTTGATCCTATCTAATAATTCTTAAAACTCACCTCGGTAGAAAGATCAATCGCCGAGAAGCGGATATACATGGTTAGGGGTGGTTTGTCAGATGACACTTCCACAGTATCCTGCTTGCACAAAGGCGAAGGCTCAATATCATAGACAAAAAACTTTTGGTTGCGGTCTGCCAGGTCCTGCTGATCCGGGGTGCCCAGCGTGTTTTGTATCTCTGTCTGTGTGAGCCCTTTAAGCTGTGAAGTGATCTCAAACAGTTTGTCTTTCATCTCTGCCCTTACTCCTAAGCAGCCGTTGGCATCCTGCCGGAAAGCTTCTTCATCAAAACCCGGAATGTCTATGCCCTGCTGGCAAGTGGTCAGCGAAAAGACCAGGAAGGCAAGAAGGTAATGGTATTTCTTCATGACTGCTGACTTTTGATGCTTAATGGTGAACGAAGATATAGTTGGTAAAGCATTTTTCTTTTCTCAACATACCCACGTTCGGCAAAGTTGAGTTTGAGTGGGCATAATGCTGTAAAAATAGCAAGATATTCCCGGAAGCATCCGTTACCTCACACATAATCTGCATACGTTCCTGTCTGTTTCATAGAAATATCGCCTGGCTTGGTATATTTGCGGCAAACTATAACAAGCGTTTATTTGATGGAACCTACTGCTGAACTACACTCCTGGGAAGAACTGGAAAACCTGCTCGAAAAGAAAGACCGCGACCAACTGGAAGCTTACCTGGAAGCCATGAACGGCGGTGAGTTGGTGCGGGCGATCTTTCACCTGAACCGCGAAGACCAGCTACGCCTGCTCAACTTCCTCTCTCCTGACTTTTCGGCCTCTATCATAGAGGAAATACCGGATACCAAAGCCACCGAACTGATAGAGCAGCTTTCGGCGACCAAAGCGGCTTCCATCATCAACGAGATGTGGAGCGACGACCAGGCAGACTTGCTTGGCAGCCTGAAAGAAGCCAGGGCCGAAGCCATCCTGGCTAAGATGGACCCGGAAGAAGCGGCTGGTGTACGCAAACTCATCAGCTACAAAGAGGATACGGCCGGCGGTCTGATGGTGACCGAGTACCTGGCTTTCCCGGAAACAGCTACCGTAGGCGACGTGATCCAGGATATGAACCAACATGCCGAAGAGTATGCCGACTATCATTTGCAGTATATATATGTGATCGCTGCCGATGGTAAGCTGGTAGGCGTATTGCGGATGCGCGACCTGCTCCTCACCCGGCCAAGTACACCCATCACCCGCATCATGATCCGCAAAATCCTGACCATCTCGGCTACCGACATGCTCGACGAGTTATTGAATTTCTTCGATGACCATGATTTCCTGGGTGCCCCTGTGGTCAATGAGGATTTCAAACTGGTCGGCGTACTTTTACGAAAAGATATTATGGAAGCGGAAGGCGAACGCTCCGACGCGGAGTTGCTGCGCCTGCAAGGCATTGTGGGCGGCGAAGAGCTCCGCACCATGCCGCTCAAGGTACGATCCGGCAGAAGGCTCTCCTGGCTTAGCCTCAACATCGTACTCAATATCATCTCGGCCAGCGTCATCGCCCTCTACCAGGACACGCTCAGTTCGGTCATTGCCCTGGCGGTCTTCCTTCCCATCATCTCCGACATGAGCGGCTGCTCGGGCAACCAGGCGGTAGCCGTCAGTATGCGGGAGCTTTCCCTGAACATCATCCGGCCAACGGAGGTGCTGCGGGTACTTTGGCAGGAGATGTCGGTAGGGCTCATCAATGGCCTGGTGTTAGGAATGCTCGTCGGACTGGGTGCCTGGTGGTGGAAAGGCAATCCTTACTTAGGCTTGGTGGCCGGTGGCGCGCTGGCGATCAATACGATCATCGCTGTCGCTCTGGGTGGTTCTATTCCCCTGCTGTTGAAACGCATCGGCATGGACCCGGCGCTGGCTTCCAGCCCTATTCTTACCACCATCACCGATATGGTCGGCTTTCTTTTGGTATTAGGCTTTGCCACGCTTATGTTGCCTTTGCTTATCTGAAGACCGGAGACGGAAGACCGAAGTCGGGAGAATGAGAAATGAAGCATACAGCTTCCGTCTTCCGTCTCCGGTCTTCCGACTTCCCTACGAACACTTTGCCCCTACACCTGTTAGCCTTTCAATAGTTTTTATTTTAACAACAAACAGAACCAATTTATGAAATTACAAGGAAAAGTGGCCATCGTCACCGGGGCTTCCAGTGGTATTGGAGAAGCTACCGCGCTGATGCTGGCAGAAGAAGGCGCCAAGCTGGTGATCGCTGCCCGTAGGGTAGACAGGTTAGAAGCTTTAAAGAAAAAAATACAGGACAAAGGCGGGGAAGTGATAGAGAGCATTACCGACGTCACGCACCGTACGGCCGTGAACTACCTGGCCGAGCAAGCCAAAGAGAAATTCGGACGCATCGACATCCTGATCAACAATGCCGGTCTGATGCCGCTCTCGCTTATGAAGAATTTGCACGTAGAGGAATGGGAGAAGATGGTAGATGTCAATATCAAAGGCGTGCTGTATGCCATTGCCGCCGTGCTGCCCGTGATGCGGGAGCAAAAAAGCGGGCATATTGTCAATATCTCCTCGGTAGCGGGCCGGCGGGTGTTCCCAGGCGGAGCCGTGTATTGTGCGACTAAGTTTGCCGTAGCCGCTTTGTCCGAAGGCTTGCGTATGGAACTCTCACCGGCTGATAATATCAAGATCACTTCTATAGAGCCCGGCGCCGTAGCTACGGAGCTGACCAACACCATCACGGATGAAGAAGTTAAGAAAAACATGGAGTGGCTGGAAAAAATTGAGATCCTTCAGTCAGCCGATATTGCCGAAGCCATCCGCTATGCTGTCACCCAGCCCGGGCGGGTCAATGTAAATGAAATCCTGATATTGCCTACCGAACAGCAGTAAGCAAACCACATCTTTGTTGGGCGGCATCGCTCCCGGTCGGGCACGACGGCGACCCGGTCCGCTTTTGGGTATTCTTGTGTTTAAAATGGATCAACACAGGAATACCCTTTATTTTGCTTTTCATAAAACTTTGAAAGTATAAATGTTTGCAGTAAACTTGTAAAAGAAGATAACCTTAATAATTCAGTTCTTCAATCCTTCAGTAATTCACGCATTATGGGCATGATCAAAGATAATGTGATACCTGGCGACCATGGAAGAGTGTTTATGGTTGACATCAACAACGAAAAGGATTTTGAAGAAGTCAGGGAAAAAATTCTTAGGATTGAAGGCGTTAAAGATGTTTTGTATGATGCCAAAGTTTTCCCAAAAGAAATGACGATCCACTCACTCAACCTGGTCAAGGTGACAGACATTCAGGACGCCGTAAGACAACAAGGCTTCCATGCGGTACCTGCCGGTTTGTTTCAGTTATAGTGCCAGCAATTATTTCAGTATATTTTTATCAGACTACCTATAGCTGTTTTCCGGAAAGATAGCCGACCTCATTGCCGTGCAGGAAAACCCGCTAAACAATATCGCAACGCTGGAGAACGTGGTGTTTGTAATGAAAGAACAATTAAGCATAAGGTTATAAAAACTAATACTGGCGTGCCTTACACTTCGTTAAACGGGCGCCAGATTAGAAGAACATCCTTTCTAATGCAAATTCTCAATCACCGAGTTATAGTCGCCGATGCTCAGGTCGGAAGAGCTTAGCTTGAGGGTGACAAAGTTGCCGAGCATAGAGTTTTCCAGGTTGGCATTGTCTACCAGCGTGTTGGTCTGCACGATGGTGTTCCGGATGCGGGAGTTTTTGATCTCCGTATTGTCTCCGATAGATACATAAGGACCTACTACCGAATTGATGATCTTTACATTTTCGCCCAAGTATACAGGTGGGATGATCACCGAGTTTTCGGTGCCGGAAGAAGCGGGTATCTTCAGGCTGTCTTTAATGTATTCCAGATAGCGCTGGTTGGTATGCACAGTCGCCTCTTTGTTGCCGCAATCCAGCCATTCATCTACCTGCCCCGGTACGAATTTGACGCCCTTGTTCTTCATATTGTCCAGGGCAGTCGTGATCTGGTACTCACCGGCGTTGGTGATCTGATGGTCTATCAGGTATTTTAGTTCATCTTTCAGCAAACCGCCATCCCTGAAGTAGTAAATACCGATAATGGCAAGGTCTGAAATAAAGGTCGTAGGCTTCTCGACAAAGCCCGTGATAACATGCTGCTCATTGACTTTGACCACGCCAAAAGCCGCCGGGTCTTTGACCTTTTGTACCCAGATGATGCCGTCTTTTTCTTTGTCCAGCTTAAAGTCAGCCTTGAAGAGCGTATCGGCGTAGGCGACGATGACGTTGCCATCGAGCATCTCCTGGGCGCAATACAAGGCATGAGCGGTCCCTAAAGCCTCATCCTGGTAAAAGATACTGCCGCGGGCGCCTACCGACTTGGCCACTTCTTTCAGACTCTGCTCTACGGCTTTGCCAAAACTCCGGCTGATGACAAAACCGACTTCTTCTATAGGCTCCCGTACCACTTTGGCAATGTCTTCTACCAGCCGGTGCACGATTGGCTTGCCTGCAATAGGGATCAGGGGTTTGGGAATGGTCAGGGTGTGCGGGCGCATCCGCTTGCCCATGCCAGCCATTGGAACAATAATTTTCACAGATATATTAAGGATTTAAAAGATTGAGGGACTGAGGGATTGAAGGATTGAAGGACTGAATAATTCAATGGTCGTTCTATGGTTATATGTTGTTTGCTATTTATTGACCTGTGCTGCCGTAGCCGCCGGTGCCGCGTTGTGTTTCACTTAGCGTCTCTGCTGATTGCCACTGGATTTGTGTGTACGGGGCAACGATCATTTGAGCAATACGCTCGCCGTTTCTGATAATAAAAGTTTCGTTGGAAAGGTTCACCAGCAGCACTTTGACTTCTCCCCGGTAGTCCGCATCAATGGTGCCAGGACTGTTGAGCACCGTGATGCCATGTTTGTAAGCCAATCCGCTCCTTGGACGTATTTGCGCTTCGTAGCCCAGAGGCAGTTCTACGAAGAAGCCTGTTGGAATAAGCGCACGCTCCAGTGGTCGCAACTTGATCTCTTCTTTTAGATTAGCATACACATCCATACCGGCAGCATGTTCGGTTTGGTAAGCGGGCAATGAATGTGCCGAATGATTTACGATTTTTACTTGTACCATAGATTACACTTTGTGGTAGGTCAGACTCTTTTTTTCAATAAAGTACACCGCTACGGCAAAAACAAGCACCATCAGGATATTCACCGTACTTCTTATCAGAAATGAATCAATATCGAGCTTGAAGGCGATCCATATCAGCCCAACAGAGGCTATCAGGTACAAAAAGGTAGGCTTGAAGTTGTAAGGGATGGGATAATATTTTTGTCCGTAGTAATAACAGCCCATTGTCATGAACAGGTAGCAGGCGATGCTGGCCACTGCGCAGCCCAAGTAGCCTAAGTAAGGGATCAGCAGCAGGTTGCCTGCCACCGTGATAATGGCCCCTGCAATGCTAAAGATGGTGCCGTAGTAGGTCTTGTCTGTCAGCTTAAACCAGACGGCAAGGTTCATATACACACCGTAGAGCAGTTTGGCCAGCAGCAGGAAGGGTACCACATACAGCGCATCGCGGTACTGCTGGCTTCTCAGGAAGATCGTGCCTAACAGTTCCAGGTTGACGCTCACGCCTACCAGGATCAGGATGCTTAGCACCGTAAAATAATGCATCACTTTGGCAAACAGGGCAGGTGCCGACTTGTCTTCTGCCCTGGAAAAAAAGAAAGGGTCGCCCGCATAGCGGAAAGCCTGGATGGCCAGCATCATAAAGATACTCAGCTTGGCACAAGCCCCATACGCGCCCAAGGCTTGCTGCGGCGTTTTGTCCGGGTAAAAGTCAAAAGGCAGCCAGTCGTTGAGCAGCAGTTTCTCTATATTTTCGTTGACCATGCCGCCCAACCCCATCATCAGGATAGGAAAAGCATAGACGAGCATAGGCCTGAAAGCCTGCCAGTCGATTGTAAGCCTGACATCGAGCAGGTAACGCCACAGCAGCAGCGGGATGATCGCATTGCCGATCAGGTTGGCCAGAAACACATAGCCTATGCCCATCCCGGGCCGGTACATCCAGGCCAGCACCGGGCTACTTTCGTAGATGCGGGGCAGCAGCAGCAGGAAGAATACGTTGAGCAGCACGGTCAGCACAATGGCTGAAAGCTTGGTGATGGTAAACTTCATCGCCTTGTTTTCATGGCGCAGCCGCGCATACGGGATAGCCACGATGGCATCGGTAAACAAGATCACCGCCAGCCACAGAATGATGTTGCCCTGCCCGGCATAGCCTAGCATACTGGCGATATTCTCCGCATTGAGCGCTATAAACCCGGAAACCACCAGGCTCACCGACGCTACCGCCGTAAACGCAGAACTGTAGACATCCTGCAATGCCTGACCATTGTTTTTGGAGCGGGAGATAAAACGAAAGTAGGCCGTCTCCATCCCAAACGTATAGATGACATTCAGAAAGGCCACATACGCATACAGTTCGGTAATCACGCCATACTGGGCAGTGTCTTCAAACACATCGGTATGCAGCGGCACCAGCGCGTAGTTAAGAATGCGCCCCAGGATAGTGCTAACGCCATAAAGCGCCGTCTGCCCGGCTAATTTTTTAATTGGATTCATAAATGAATTTTATCCCCTGCCGCAAGTTTGAGCGATAGCGGTAACTTGTGGCTATCATGGGTAAGCTTCCAGCTTAGTTCACTCAATAAGAACTATCTCAATGATCCCTTTCCCTCCAACATAATCAATATTTGCCAGCCCTTTTAAACATCCACAGCATCCAGTCTTTTCTACTTTCCTGTATATTTTCCTCGATAGCTTTGAGAATAGCCTTGGCCGTATGTCTTTTCATATCCCGCAAAATATCTTGCATAGGCAAGTTTTGGCTGCCGATGATTAAGTGTACATGATTTGTCATAATACACCAAGCATAGAGTTCTAATCCTTTGTGGGCAATGCAATAACTCAAACTATCTACGACAATATTCTTATAAAGATTTCTCGTAAAAACCATTCCCATGGCCGCATCAATCCAATTGACTGTGGCAAAAGACACAAAATATAGTTTGTCTTGATCACGAAACTTGTAGTTTCTGCTCATAGTGTCGGGATATGGTATGTAAGCTGAAAGCTTACGGTATGATAGCCACAAGTTACCGCTATCACTTAAACTTGCGGCAGGAGGCCTGTTATTTCACGGCAAAACTAAGTTATATTATATCAAACGCAAAGCCTCAAGTCCTTCTATCATTTAGGATAATTTTCCCAAAAAGCATACCATATATAGATCGCTTCTTATTGTAGCGATACATCCTGACTATTCTTACCATCGCGTTTTAGCCCGAAGTAGCTATGTCACACTACTGTGAGCGGGCTGCTACCCCCCGAAGTAGTCACGTTACGGTGCTGTGAGTAGACTCCTTCACCCCGAAGTAGTCATGTTGCGGTAGTGCAAGTACATACTTCACCCCGAAGGAGTTTGCTCACGTGTATGATTGCTCACTACTTCACCTTGTAGCTGCAAGGTCGAGGTAAGGTAAGTAGACTGCCGCGCAGCATGTACCCAAACCTTAGAGCCGCAAATAAGGCAGAAACAGGCAAAGCACTCGTTTTTATGCCATATGAATAGAAAACCTATACAGGTAATAATGGACATAGATCAGGCAAGTATGCTGCCGCCTGCCTGCCTAAGTTTGTCCTGAACTAAGAGTGTGTTAGGAAATTATATATTGTTTAGCAGTCAATTCGCCAAATAACTCTTGATATATTGGCTAGTAGTAAGAACGGTTGTGCGCTTTCAGTGGTACGTTCGTAGTCTATTACCGTTCGGCGAAAGAACCGGGTCGCCCGGCGATTAAGCCAAGCAAATGTCCTCTCCACGACCCATCTTTTAGCCTCTACAACAAATCCTTTCTGTCCCTCCTCTCGCACAGGCACCTCAAAGCTAAGCTTCTTTTTTTCTACTGCTTGAGCAAAGGTACCGCGGTAGGACTTGTCAGCCATAATCTTTTTTAGGGTGGGCATTATCCCCTTGATCTCTTTCAGTAAATTTACCCCTGCCGGACTGTCATGCCCGTTGGCCGCATGGACATGCGTCCTCCAGTTTGTCAAAATAATAGTATACGGCTGACCAGTCTGGAAACTGGTTATCCAGGCGGCAGCCGCGCTGTTTCGCCATTGTGATCCGGTTCTAGTAATCCAAAGAATCCCATCAAAGACATCACGCAAAGAGAGTTCACGTTTTCTTTGCCAGTTTACAAAAGGTTTTATAACTTCCCATGGGCTATCGGTGAGCCGTTCATATTGTGCTTGCATCGCCGGGCGACCCCGATCTTTTTAGTTTGGTTTCTAATAAGATACACCGATGGCCCTTTTTTCCAAATTTAAATTCCCAAACAAGTTATAATAGTTTTAAAATGAAGACATTTAAACAAAAAGATCAAATTCCTCCTATGAAAGCGCATCAGTGGAATAGCTACCGGCCCGAAGATGTCAAACGTTGGGGTATAGAGCGATTCCTGGATGAGGTAGCCCCAAAAGATTCCATACCCATCCCTGATTTAGGTTTTACAGAAGAAGAAAATAGACGGATGGACGAACTACTTAAAGAGGAAAAAGAATACAAAGAAATATGCTGATATAGACGCTTATAGCCAAGGTAAACTAAGGAACCAACCGTTACCAATAGGTTTATCAGCCCGAAATATGGGCAAAAATGATTTGTGGATTGCTGCTACTGCTCTTTATTTTGACTTGGAACTGCATACGACTTACAATGATTTTGACCACTTATCTGCCTATGGATTGCGTTTAGTAAAATATTGATATTTTTTAAATTAACCTATCAACATGATTATCGGAGTACCCAAAGAAGTCAAGAACAATGAAAACCGGGTGGGACTGACGCCTGCCGGGGTTAAAGAACTGACCAAGTTAGGTCATACTGTGTACGTACAGCAACATGCCGGAGACGGCAGCGGATTTACCGACCAGCGATACCAGGAAGCCGGCGCTGCGATGCTGCCCGACATTAGCGCCGTCTACGAGTCGGCAGAAATGATCATCAAAGTGAAAGAACCTATAGAGGAAGAGTACGGGCTGGTGCGGAAAGATCAGTTGGTGTTTACTTACTTCCACTTTGCCTCCAGCGAGACCCTGACCCGCGCGATGGTCAAAAGCGGTGCCGTATGCCTGGCGTATGAGACGGTAGAACTGCCCGACCGCAGCCTGCCTCTGCTCATCCCTATGTCGGAAGTAGCCGGCCGGATGGCGGTGCAGGAAGGCGCCAAATACCTGGAAAAGCCCATGCAGGGGCGCGGTATTCTGCTGGGCGGCGTACCGGGGGTGCGCCCTGCCAAAGTGCTGATCCTGGGCGGAGGTGTAGTAGGCACACAAGCCGCCAAGATGGCCGCCGGGCTGGGCGCTGACGTCACCATCATGGATACCAACCTGAACCGTTTGCGCTATTTATCGGATATTTTGCCGGCCAACGTTAACACCTTTATGTCCAATGAGTACAACATCCGCTCGCTCATCCCTACCCATGATCTGATCATAGGGGCGGTACTGATCCCGGGCGCCAAAGCGCCCAAGCTGATCACACGGGATATGCTCAAAGATATGCAGCCCGGTACGGTGCTCGTAGACGTAGCCGTAGACCAGGGCGGCTGTATAGAAACCTGCGAGCCTACCACCCACGAAGACCCTACGTATGTCATTGATGAGGTGGTGCACTATTGCGTGGCCAATATGCCGGGCGCTGTACCCTATACGTCTACCCTGGCGCTGACCAATGCGACGCTTCCGTATACCCTCCAGTTGGCTAATATGGGCTGGGAAAAAGCTTGCAGCCTGTTAGCGCCGCTCAAATTAGGGCTTAACGTGGTGAAAGGAGATATTACCTATCAAAGTGTCGCCGATGCCTTTGACATGCCGTTTGTGTCTGTAGACGAGCATTTGAGCCAGGCAGTATAAGCAAGGGTCTCGATACGTTCCGGCAGAAAATACGTAACACTATAAAACCTTAACTTTTACTCCTATGATCATACACAACGAGCCGGTGGCGAAAGCGGGCAAGTCGCTCAGCGATGCTAAAAAAGTTCTCATCATGCTGCACGGCCGGGGCGGCAGTGCCGAAGATTTTATCCAGCTATCGGATCAATTAGCTGTAGAGGATTTTGCTTTTTTGGCGCCCCAGGCTATCCAGCATACTTGGTATCCTTACAGCTTCCTGGAGCCCGCAGAAAAAAATGAGCCGCAACTCTCGATGAGCTTGTCCGGTCTGTCGGAACTGCTGGACGATCTGGAAGGGCTTCGCTTTGCGGCAAAGAATATTTACTTTCTGGGATTTTCGCAAGGGGCTTGTTTGGCTTTGGAGTTTTGTGCCAGAAACGCCCAACGCTATGGCGGTATCATTGCGTTTACCGGAGGCTTGATCGGAAATCGTGTTGAGAAATCTCATTATCAGGGTAACTTTGAAGGAACGCCTGTTTTCATAGGCAGCAGCAATCACGACCCTCATGTGCCCGAAGAGAGGATCGCAGAAAGTGAGAAAGTGCTGACAGCGATGGGCGCACAAGTCACCCAAAAGATTTACCCAAACATGGGTCATGCCATCATAGACGATGAAATAAAGATAGCCACTGCTATGCTGAACGGTCAACCTGTTAAAAGCTAACCTGATGGAACCACACATCCGGGGCATACACCACGTAACAGCCATTGCGGGTGATGCCCAACGCAACCTGCATTTTTATACACACACTTTGGGGCTTCGTCTCGTGAAGAAGACGGTCAACTTTGACGATCCGGGCACGTATCACTTCTATTTTGCCAATGAGACAGGTGAGCCGGGCACCATCCTGACCTTCTTTCCCTGGGAAGGCATTACGCAAGGCAGGCGAGGCACCGGGCAAGCTACCGAAACCGCTTTTACCGTTCCCGATGGCTCCTTTGACTTTTGGATGCATCGTTTTGAGCAGGAAAACATTATTTACAACAAGCCCGCCCAACGATTTCACGAACAATATCTGACCTTTCTGGACCCCGACGGATTAAAGCTGGAGTTGGTCATTCCTGAAAATACAGATCCGCGCAAGCCTTACACGACTAATGATATAGCGGAATCCAACGCGATCAGAGGCTTCCAGGGCGTCACTTTATCGCTGAACAAACTGGAACCTACCGCCCGCATCCTGACGGAAGTGTTTGGCTACCGGCAAACAGAGCAGCAAGTCAACCGCTACCGCTATGAGACGGACGCTATCGCAACGGCAGCGACCGTAGATTTGGTACATTTGCCCGACGAGCGAAACGGCGTGGTAGCGGGCGGTTCGGTACACCATGTAGCCTTCCGGGTGGAAAGCGAAGAAGCGCAGCTTTATTTCCGGGAAAAGCTGGACGCTATGGGCATGAGCATTACCCCGCAGATTGACCGCGACTATTTCAAGTCGGTATATTTCAGAGAGCCGGGCGGCGTGTTGTTTGAGATCGCCACCGACCCGCCGGGATTCACTGCCAACGAACCTCTGGAAGCCCTGGGCACCAGTCTGAAACTGCCAAAGATGTACGAGTCCAGAAGAAAGGAAATAGAGAAAGTTTTACCTCCTTTGGAGGGATTGAAGGACTGAGGGATTGAAGGACTGATTGAACCTTGTTAATAAAATAGAAAAATTCCTTAATGGACGAAATGCTATCCAGATGATCACAACACTTAAAATTTCGGTAGTGTTATAAAGTCGTCCCTTTAGCTTGTAAGGCTAAGTTGTATTGAGCTATAAAATATTTAATGGCTCCGTAATGATTATCTTCGCTTTTAGAAAAAGAAAGAGCCTTCCTGACT
>JBBSNI010000126.1:0-12998 GCA_038232695.1 Cytophagales bacterium | reverse complement strand
ATTTCCTGAAAACGCTCAAAATCTGCGAAAAGTCCGGCGACAGGCAGACGACTGCCCAGGTACTCAACAATATGGGGGTGTTGTATGAGTCGTTGGGGGAGCACCTGCAAGCCTTGCAGTACCATCAGCGGTCGCTGCATCTCAAAGAACAACTCAGCGACCAGGAAGGGATGGCTTTGTCTTATAACAACCTGGGCATCGTCTATGGAGCCCTGGGCGAGCAGGATAATGCGCTGGATTATCATCAAAGAGCCTTGCAGATCAGGGAGGCAACAGGCTATCAGCGCGGTATTGCCAATTCTCTTAACAATATAGGACGCATCTACACAGAGCAGGCAAACATGGCAGCCGCCCTGGACTGTTTTCACCGGGCGCTGAAGATCAACCGGACGCTGAGCGATAAGCAGGGACGCGCCTTTTCCCTGCAAAACATAGCTTCGGTGTATTATAAGCAAAAAAATTATCCGAAAGCCCTTAGCTTTGCCCAGCGAAGTTACCAAATAGCTCATGAGATCAACGCGAAGTCATACATCAAAGAATCCAGCAGGCTTTTGTTTCAGACCTATGAGGCTTTGAACCAATACAAACAAGCTTTTGCCTATCAGTCGGTATACAGACGCTACACTGATAGCCTGAACAGCGAGGCCAACCGGAGAGAAATAGCTATGCTGCAATCGGATTATGAGATCCGCAAGCGGGATACAGAGATTGCCTTACTCAGCAAGGATAAAAAACTACATAAGGCAGAAGCCGAACGCCTCAATGCGGAGGCTGACCGCAAAAACCTGCTTTTGTTTGCAGTAGTGTCGTGTTCGGTGCTGCTGGTGCTGCTGGCAGTCATTCTTATCAGCTACAACCAACAGCACAAGCAAGCCAATGCCCTGCTCTGCAAGAAAAATGAAGAGATCAAGACCCACCACTTTAATCTGAAGATGAAGCACGAAGAGATCAGGGAACAGAAAATGTCGCTTGAAGAGCTTAACGGCATCAAAGACCGCCTCTTTTCTATCATTGCCCACGACTTCAGAAGCCCGCTCAACTCCCTGCAGGGGACGCTCTCGTTGCTGCAAGTCGAAGCTATTTCTTACGAAGAAATCAAACGTATTTTGCCAGATATTATCAGAAGGGTAGATTATACGGTTTCGTTGCTGGACAACCTGCTGAACTGGGCGCGTACGCAAATGTCGGGCATGAAGACCCGCCCGGCGCTTTTCAACCTACAGGCCATGACCGAAGAGACGGTCTACCTGCTCAAGCTACAGGCGCACGAAAAAGGGGTGCTGCTGCACAACCTGATCCCACCGGCTGCGCTGGTATATGCCGACCCGGAGATGATCAAGCTGGTGGTCCGCAACCTGCTCTCCAACGCTATCAAGTTTACCAACCAGGGAGATGTGATCGCTATCAAAGCATTGGTGGAGGAAAACTGCTGTCAGATCATGATCAGCGATACGGGGTGCGGCATTGCCAGGCACAAAATAAAATCTTTGTTCAAGCCCGGCAATAACTCAACGCTGGGAACCTCCAACGAAAAAGGCACCGGGCTGGGACTTTGGATCTGTAAAGACTTTGTAGAGAAAAACGGGGGCAGTATCTGGGCAGAGAGCGAAAAAGGAAAGGGCAGTACCTTCTATTTTAGCGTTCCCAAATCTGCCGAGTTGGTCACCCATCAAAATGCAGTGCTGGCGTGAAGAAGACGGCACCACTTCCTGCTTCTGACTCCCCCTCACACTTCTACTACTTCAGCCTGCTCCTGCATCAAAGCAAGTAACTTCCTGCGAAGCTTTGCTATTTTTATCCGGAGGTGGGCGTGTTTCCTGCCAAAAAGCACAAAACGAATATGATCTGCCGTCCGCTCCATCATGGGGGTCAGCCGCAGGCTCAGGTAGCTAAGCAGAGGGATTCCGGTGAGTGTGACAAAACCCCGGTCCGCACCCTGAGAGAAGGCGAAAGCCGCTGCCACCCCCCACAGCAAGGCGTACGTAGCCATACCGGCGATCATCTTGACAGAAGCATAAAAGCGGGTATTTGCAAAAAAGTGAGTGGCTATTAGCCGGGCGGGCAAAGCGGCCAATTCATTAAAAATATACCCCGGCAGGTAGAGCGGCACCAGGTATAAAGACAGATAGTATAGCGTAGGAAAGTAGTAACGGTCGGAAAAGCAGGCGTCAGACAGGCGGAAATGATCCAGGTACGCAAAATATCTACCGGCTTTCTTTTGCAGCACCGGCCAGTCATCAGGCAGGGGTTGCCCTTGGAGCAGTTCGTGGTGTTCGGAATAGGTTGCGGCTGCCGGTATGTCGGCTACCTTCATCTGCACCAGCCTCCCGAGCAAAGGCGCAGCGGCGGTAGCAGCAGGAAAGAGGGCGGAAAACCCCTCACGGATATGCGCGGTAAGCTGGCGAACGGCGCGGGCAGGATAATCTTTGTATATCTGCTCAAAGTGCCTGACCCTCAGGGGCTGCCCAAACCATACAGCCAGGCGGGTACGGAACCTTTGCGGGTCGGCGTAATGCAGGCGCAGGGGAATGACCTGTACGTCCAGCTTGAAATCAAAGATCTCTTCTGCCGAAAAAGCGATCTTGGCAATGCCCTTGCTGACCGGGGGTGCCTGCGTGGGATGCCGGCTCCAGGCTTCACAGAACATAATGATAGGCTTGTGTTCCATGAGCAAGTCGCGGCATCGCTCAAAGGTTGCTTTATTTTTTAGCAGCGCCTGCCGCCCGCTCTCTGGCGGGTAGATAGGTAAGGCATGAAGCAGCGTCAGGAAAAACCGGGCGACCGGGTGGCGCATCATGCCGCCAGGCACCAGGAAATATACAGGCTGGCGGATCAGCACACTAAGCGCCAGGGCGTCCAGCAGGGAGTTGGGATGGTTGGCTGCAAAGAGCCTAGGACGATCAGCTTTTAATACCCCGGTTCCAAAGGCGGTCATCTTACCGAAGTAAAGATGCATCAGCAGACGCAGCGGATAATACAGGAGGTAGTGTAGCATATGAACGTCAGAAAAACTGATCCATCCGGTACCTCAAAAATATCAAATTAATCGTAAAATGCGCAGATTATTTTTCAGGCTGGCAGCACTTGTCTTCAGGTTCCTGACTTTTCAAATTTATTACTCGCTTATGAATTGCTTCAAAATGAGTACATTAACAAAGTCTGTGTAACTTTTAGCTTTAGGAAAACAGGAAGATCGAAATTTTTTGAAAAAACGATAGACACATGAAACCAGCCAGGTCTGTTCTGCACACGGTATTCTTGTTTAGTTCGTTATTAAAGAATAACTTATGAAACCGTAACAATGAATGAAAAGGGGGTAGCCATTCCATCAGAAAGCATAGGCAAACAGGAAATTGCTATCAAAGAATCTTTGTACAAATTCAAAGTGATTGAAGGAAGAGATTTCGGAGAAGTGATCGTCAATACGCAAGATACCACCAGGGTTAATGTTGACCATATGAACAAAGTAGTGACCTCTTTGGGTATGGCAGATCCTGAAGGCTTCGTTCCTAAGAAAATAGATTTTGTACACGATCAGGATTCTGTTTTAGGGTATCGCTGTAAGAAATACGAAGTGCTTCAAAAAGACTTTCTTAACCGGGCAGGATATGACAAGTTATCTATGGGTAGCAGAAGATTTAAGGATCATGAACTTACCCCTGTTAGGCAAAATCTTTGGTTACCAAAACACGCTGCTCAAAGATGGCTCGTTGGGCGGTATCACACTCAAATACGAATCAAGGAAGCCGGATGGCTCCAAAGACTTAGTCGTTATAGCTATTGAAATTTCCCCAATGCCTTTGAAGCAATCCGTTTACGAAGTGCCCCTGATGTATCACCGTGTGGTAGAAGATAATTTCTGAGCTTCAAAGTCTACTGTTGATCATCTTCTTCAAATTCCATAACTTACCCGCCTGTCTGCTTTCTACACTAAACAGAACCTGCTACACCTATGACGACGAAAATCCGACTGCAACTGTCCGGGATGATGTTCCTGGAGTATTTTGTCTGGGGCGCCTGGTACGTTACGCTGAGTACTTACTTAGGCACTACCCTTAAATTTGACGGCTCCCAGATCGGGCTTGCCTACGGGGCTTTTGCCATTGCCGCCATGATCTCGCCCTTTTTTGTAGGCATGGTCGCCGACCGCTTCTTCCCGACCGAGCGTGTGCTGGGCGTGCTGCACCTGCTGGGCGCCGGGCTGCTCGTACTGCTCACAGGGCTTGATACTTTCCAGCCTTTTTATCTTTGTATCATCGCCTATACGCTGTGCTTTATGCCTACCATTGCGCTGACCAACTCCTTGTCGTTCCACCATATGCAAAACCCCGGTAAGCAGTTTCCCAGCGTCCGGGTGCTGGGCACCATCAGTTGGATCATCGTCGGATGGATCGTGGGTGTCATGGACATAGAGGCGCAGTCTACACCCATACTGATCGCTGCGGGCGCTTCTGTGGTGATGGGGCTGTATTGCTTTACCCTGCCGCATACGCCGCCCAAAAACAAAGGGCAGAAAGCCACCGTCAGCGATGTGCTGGGGCTGGATGCGCTGAAGCTGCTTAAAGTACGCTCCTTTGCCGTGCTCTTCATCGCTTCTATGCTGATCTGTATTCCCCTGTCGTTTTACTATAGCTTTGCCAACCTCTTTTTGAATAACATCGGGCTGGAAAATGCTGCCGGCAAGATGACCTTTGGGCAAGGTTCTGAAATCCTGTTTCTATTGCTGATGCCCTTCTTTTTCAAGCGGTTTGGCTACAAGATCATGCTGATGATTGGCATGGCGGCCTGGTCGCTGCGCTATGTGCTGTTTATGTTTGGTACACCCGATGTCATGGTCTGGATGCTCTACGGAGGCATTATTCTGCATGGCATCTGCTACGACTTTTTCTTTGTGACGGGGCAGATCTACGTCGATGAGAAAGCGCCCAAAAATGTAAAAAGCGCGGCGCAGGGGCTCATCACCTTTGCTACCTATGGCGTGGGTATGTTCATCGGCACCTGGCTGTCGGGCGTGGTGGTAGACCTGTATTCCACTACTGACGGGCAGACGGTGAACTACTTCTGGAAAGACATCTGGCTGGTGCCTGCCATTGCGGCCCTGGTGGTGCTGGTGTTGTTTACGCTGTTTTTCAAAGAAAAAAGACCTTCCAAAACGGTATCCCAGGAAGAAGCCGCCGTAGAAGATATGGCACAGACCAAACCGGCGGTTTAACCCTGCTTTACGTATTCACAAAAAATTAAAATATGAAGTATCGTGATAAATATTATTTTTGGGAATGATATGTTATTATGAAAAAACCCTCCTATGAAATTAAAAATCATTCCCTGTTTGATCACGCTGCTGTTATTCTTGCCTTTTTTTACCTATGCCCAGCAGGATAGCGTTCCACTGATCGCATCACCTCCGGCCGCATCGGCACCGTTTCTGACCTATCAGCACAGCGCCTGGGTAGACTCGGTGTTTAACAGCCTTAGCCCTGACGAGCGTATTGCTCAACTGATCGCCGTAGCGGCTTACTCTAACCGCGGCCCGGAACACCGGCAGGAAATCCTCAAACTCATCAAAGAACAGAAAATTGGAGGACTGATCTTCTTCCAGGGCGGCCCCGTACGGCAGAGCAAGCTGCTCAACGAATACCAGCAAGCGTCCGAAGTACCACTGCTCGTAGCTATGGATGCCGAGTGGGGCATAGGAATGCGCCTGGACAGTACCATGAGCTTCCCTTTTCAGATGACGCTGGGCGCGGTCCGCGATAACCGCCTCATCTACCAGATGGGCGCAGAAGTAGCCCGGCAGATGCAGCGCACCGGGATGCACCTCAACTTTGCACCCGTCGTAGATGTCAACAACAATCCGCGTAATCCGGTGATCAACTACCGCTCTTTTGGCGAAGACAAATACAATGTTGCCCGCAAAGGCATTGCTTATATGAAGGGAATGCAGGACCACGGCATCCTGACCACTGCCAAGCATTTTCCCGGTCATGGCGACACCGATACCGACTCGCACCTGTCGCTGCCGCAGATCAACCACCCGCGTGAGCGCTTAGACTCGCTGGAAATGTATCCTTTCCGCGAAATGATACAGGCCGGTGTGGGCGGCGTCATGGTAGCCCACCTCAACATCCCGGCATTGGACAGCACCAAAGTGCCCTCTACGCTCTCCAAACCTATTATTACTGATTTGCTCAAAGACGAATTAGGCTTCCGGGGGCTTATCGTGACGGATGCGATGAATATGAAAGGCGTGACGGGCAGCAATCCGCCCGGCGTGGTAGATAAAGATGCTATCCTGGCCGGTAACGATATGCTGGAATTTACCGAGAATGTTCCCAAAGCCATCGCCGAGATCCGCAAAGCCATCAAGCAGGGGCTCATCACGCAGGAAGACATCGACCAGCGATGCCGCAAAATGCTGGCCGTCAAGCAATGGGTCGGACTGGACCATTACAAGCCTGTCGAGCTTCGCAACCTGACGACGGAACTTAATACCCCTACCGCAAACCTGCTGAACCGCAAACTGATGGAAGCGGCGCTGACCGTGCTAAACAACGAAAATAACCTGATGCCTATCCGCAGGCTGGATACGCTCCGCATCGCTTCTGTGTCTTTTGGCGCCAGTAAGGTAACGGCTTTTCAGAAAATGCTGGATATGTATACCGGCGTCAGACACTTTATGCTTCCTGACAATGCTTCGCGGACACAGGTAGACCAGCTAAAAGGGCTTTTGAAAGGTTATCAGCTCATCATTGCAGGTGTACACGACGAAAGCAAGTATCCGCGCAACAAGGTCAGCTTGTCTAACGCGGTGCAAAACCTGCTGGGCGAACTGGCAGGCAGGAAAAATACCATCATTGCCGTATTCAAAAACCCCTATGTTTTGTCCAAGCTGAAAAACATTGACCAGGCAGACGGCTTGATCGTTACGTACCAAGATACCGAAGAAGCCGAGGAGTTAGCGGCGCAGTTGATCTTCGGGGGCGTGAGCGCCAGCGGGCGGCTGCCGGTGAGCATTGGCACGCTGTATGCTTCCGGCGACGGGCTGGACGTGACGGGCAACATCCGTTTTAACTACACCGTGCCCGAAGATGCCGGCATGGATTCTCAATTCCTCTATAGCCGGGTAGATTCGCTGGTGGTGGAAGCCATCCGCACCAAAGCCATTCCGGGTTGCCAGGTACTCGTGGCCAAAGACAAGAAAGTGGTGTTCTACAAAGCCTACGGCTGGCACGAGTACAGCGACACCATCCGGGTAAGCCGCACTGACCTCTACGACCTGGCCTCTATCACCAAGATCTCTTCCAGCCTGGCAGCCCTGATGAAGCTTTACGACGAAGGCAAGTTCGACCCGGACGCGACGCTGGCAGACTACCTGCCCAAGTTCAAACGCTCGAACAAGGCAGACATCCCGCTGCGGGACATTCTGGCGCACCAGGGGCGACTGACGCCCTGGATTCCTTTCTGGAAAAATACGCTGCGCCGCAACGGCAGCTACAAGTGGTTTACCATCAAAGAAGACTCCTCCCGGCGCTTTCCTATCCGGCTTACGGAAAACATGTATCTGCACCGCAAGTATCCTGACAAGATCATCAAAGCCATCCGCAAGTCGCCGCTGCTGGAAGAGAAAAAGTATGTCTACTCTGACTTCTTCTTTTACTTGGCGCCGCGCGTGGTAGAAAGCATCACGGGGCAGGATTTTTTTACCTATTTGCAGGAAAACTTTTACAAACCCCTGGGTGCGACCACGCTGACGTACAATCCTTTCCGGCAGTTTGCTGAGAGCAGGATCGTGCCTACGGAAAATGACTACCAGTTTCGCCACCAGCCCATCCACGGGCGGGTACATGACGAAGGCGCCATCATGATGGGCGGCATCTCCGGCCACGCCGGCTTGTTTGCCAACGCCAACGACCTGGCCAAGCTCATGCAGATGTACTTGGATAGCGGCTCCTACGGCGGCAGGCAATATCTCCAACCCGCTACGCTGGCAGAGTTCAGCCGTTACCAGTTCCCGGACAATGACAACCGCCGCGCCTTAGGCTTCGACAAACCCAACCTGGAATACAAAGGAGAAAACAACAACACGGCTAAAGATGCGAGCCCCGCCAGCTTCGGGCACACCGGCTTTACAGGCACCTTTGCCTGGATGGACCCGCAATATCATTTGCTATACATCTTTCTCTCCAACCGCGTGTTGCCCACCCGCGAAAACAGCCGCCTGTACCAGTTGAACACCCGCACCAAAATCCAGCAGGTGCTGTACGATGCGATGAAGGTGGCTATGTAATGTTTAGGTTTTTGGAATGTTGTTATATTCATACGAATGTCATACAGTACTAAAGTGAAAGAATATTTCAGCGATATTGAATCGGGAAAAGGAGAGAGAGTTGTAGAAGAAATACCCGTTCCTGTTTGGAATGGCATTGTTACAGTCTATGAAAGATTTAAAACTGAAAATTATTTCGCTTCCAGCTTTCCTAGCACTTGTCCAGACAATAAATCTATCTGTTGGGGATTTGACAATAAATCGTTCGAGGACAGGGTTAAATCAGAAATACCAAATATTGACATACCTATAGCTAGAAAAAAGGAGAGAATATCTATTCTTGATGATTGGAAAGGTGAAGCTGCTGAAACCGTCATCAATAAATATGCAGTTCTAGATTTCTTAATGTTTTGCCATAAGCATATTAAAAAACCAATCAAAGGACAGTACCATGACTTTTTTGGGCATCATCATTTGAGCTTCCAAGATGACCCTGAATCGAAAAAAGAATTTATCAAGGAAATTAACCTAATTTTTGAAAGAAATGGAATCGTATTTTTTCTTAATGATCATGGTCAAATAAATAGAGCAGTACCCACTGTTTTTCAACCTTTAATCAATAGAGTCTTCAATACTTCTGACACTCGTCTGAATGAATTAATCGAGATAGCTTATAACAAATTTGTCTTACCAAAATTGGAGGATAGAATACACGCGCTTGAAAAAATTTGGGATGTTTTTGAAAGAGTAAAAACATATTATAGTGGCGATAAAAAGGCTTCGGCAGATCAATTAATTGAGTTGGTATCAAAAGATAACGATGCGATCAAAGAAATGCTTAAAAAGGAAGCAACAGCACTAAGGGAGATTGGAAATAATTTTCAGATAAGGCATTTCGAGACAAACAAAAAAGAGATTACCGACAATAAGCATGTTGATTATCTATTTTACAGAATGGCAAATCTTTTACATATGTTTTTGACAGCACTTGAATGAAATCGTATCACAAACTAAAAAATAAATAGTTATGGTAAAAGAACTAAAAAAAGCAATAAATAAGGTTGAAAACTGTCTGAAGAGCAACAGCGAAAGCTGGCACAACTGATAGAAGACATGAACGGAAACAAAGTGGTAGCCGACAAAGATGAGCTAACACCATTAGAAGAAAGAAAAAAAAGGCTATCCTTTGAAGATTTTTCTTTTAGGGAAACCAGAGAAAAACTAAAAGAATACAAAATTTCTTTATCCGATGCTGTTATTGATGAAAGGCGTAGAGAGGTATGAATATTTATCTGGATACATCTTCGTTGATTAAACTATATTTTGTTGAACAAGGGACGAAAGAGATAGATGATTTTCTTAAGACAAATCAGATTGATCAAATTTATCTGTCAGAAATCGCAAAAGTTGAATTTAATGGTGCTATCTGGAAAAAAGTAAGAACATATGAGGGAAAGAATTTTCACTCAATTTTGTTATTATCATTAAACAAAATACTTCTTGAATTCAGCAAAAATGAAACAGGGAAATTTCAAAAGTTATTAAGTAAATGAACTACCCCGAGGCAGAGCCGTCGGGGTAGTTCATTATTCAATGCTCAAAATAGAATAACAGACTAACGCACTATAGGTTTCAGCGTTTCCTGGGTGCTGCCGCAGGTAAGCATTTGTTTGCCCATGTAGGGGTTCCGGATTTCTTCGGTGCTGCTCAGCCAGTAGGCGCCCCGGTTGTTAAAAGCCATCGGACAGTATTGTTTATAGAGCATCTGTTCATTGCCCTGATTTTTTTTAATTTCTTCATAAAGGTCTACGGAGAGCGAGTCAAAATACAGCCGTTGCTTATCCAGGTCATCACCGGCAGAAGCAATCTGTTTGGTATGTTGCTGAATACGTGGTGTTTGGGTAGCATCTACCGCTGCCAGCAGAGTCACTGCCCGTTCCTTGGCACGTTTGGCATCTGACTCTACCAACGCATCTTTCAGCCTAAGGTAGCCTTCTATCACATCGGAGACCGTCTTGTATTCGGTGGCAGGGGTTACCTTCGGATTATTAATGGTAGATGATGTGCTGGCTTCTTCGTTAGCAGGCTGTGGACCCGAACAAGCACTGAGGCAGATACCGATCAAAGCTCCGTAAATTATTTTTTTGGAAGGTATTCTCATGAGTTTTCGTTGTTTTAGGTGGTCAAATGCTATAACCATACAAGCCTGCCTTTTGATTCCCGCATAGTGGTATTTGCTCCCATATTCTTATGCATCAGGCTGTTATTGTTCTTTCAGATACGCCAGCATCAGCGTAGCGGCTTGTTCGGAAGGGCGGTAGGTTCCTATTAATTCTTTCAATCGTTGGTAGCCTTCTACCTGTTGTTTTCTTTGGGGAGAATCTTTTAGGATAGCCGCCAGCGCCTCTTCCAGCCGCTCCGGGTTCAGTGCGGATTGGATCAGTTCCGGTATGACAGCTTCCTGCACGATCAGGTTGACCAGGGAAATATAAGGTACCTGTATCACTCTCTTAGCAATCTGATACGTCACCGGGCTCATCTTGTAGCAGACTACCTGCGGCACCTCAAACAGGGCAGTTTCCAGGGTAGCTGTGCCGGAGGTAACGATCGCAGCTTGTGCCAGGTGCAGAATGTCGTAAGTTTTGTGCGTAATGACATGCACATTGTCCATCTGCCGGGCAGGTGCATACAGTTCATCAGGCAGGTTGTCTACGGCTGCTACCAGAAACTGGTAAGCCGGGAAGTGGACTGCCACCGCCATCATGACCGTCAGAATGTGCTGCACCTCCTGGCGGCGACTGCCGGGCAGCACGGCAACCACCGGGGCAGCGGCATATTGGGCGGCAAAAGAAGCATCCGGCTCAAAGTGGCGGATGGCGTCCAGCAAGGGATTGCCCACATAGTCTACCGGGTAGTCAAATTGTTGGTAAAAGGCTTGCTCAAAAGGCAGGATCACAAACATACGGTCTACGTAGGCTTTGACCTTTTTGGCACGGGACTGGTTCCAGGCCCAGAGCTTGGGAGAGATATAATAGAAAACCCGGATGCCCTGCTGGTGGGCAAACTTAGCCATCCGCATATTAAAGCCCGGATAGTCGATCAGGATGAGTACATCCGGCTGAAAAGCCAGCACATCCTTCCGGCAAAATCTCAAAAGGTTGAAAATGGTGCGTATGTTGGTGGCTACTTCCCAAAAACCCATAAAAGCCAGGTCGCGGAAGTGTTTGACCAGCGTACCGCCGGCTTGCTGCATGGCGTCGCCTCCCCAGCAGCGCATTACTGCCTGCGGGTCTTTTTCTTTCAGCGCCTGCATCAGGTTAGCCCCGTGTAGGTCTCCCGAGCGCTCTCCGGCGATGAGGTAGTATTTCATTCTCCAAAAAACTCTACAAAATTGTTGGGTGTTTCATACAGCCGGATAGCATGGAGTTTACCTTTGGGCGTCATGTCTTCGATAGCCGGAGCCAGTATTTTCCAGAATTCTTCCACCAGTATTTCGCAGGAAGCCATTTTGCCGCGCATAAATTCCACATCCATATTCAGGTTTTTGTGGTCTACCTGGTCAATGATCTTTTCGTTGATCAAGGCGCTAAGTTTTTTCAGGTCTACTACAAAGCCGGTTTCAGGGTCGGGCTTGCCTTTGACCGTGACGATCATCTCAAAGTTGTGTCCATGCCAGTTTTCGTTGGCACAGGGGCCGAACACCGCTTCGTTTTTTTCCCGGCTCCATTGGGGGTTATAGAGTTTATGAGCGGCATTGAAGTGCTCTTTGCGGCTTACATATATCATCGTCTTATGCTATCTATTTTTTGCAAATATATAGTAAATGCGATGGATAAACAGAATGATTTGACAACTTGTACGTCTTTTCCAGTAATTCTATGCGTACCTTACACGTTAAAATCCAGGTCTTATGATGGTCGTAACGGCAGCCGCCAGCCTGCTGGGCAGCAGCCTGATGGGTAAGCTCAACCAGCAAAATTTTAATTACATGATCGCTGCAAACCCTGCGGGCTATACCGAAGAACCGCTTCGGTACAGCAAGCTGCCGGACAACATCCGGGAGACAGACCTGCCTGCCTGGCTGGCACAAAATTACCAGGAAACGGAGTTTGTTTTCCTTATAGACAACAGCAGTTATATACATCATGATCAGCCGTTGGTTGATTTTCCGTCCAAGCTTCAGTTGAATCAAAAGATCTGGCAGTCATGTACCGACCTTCAGGTTCCTTTGCTCTATCTTTCCTGTACTCCCGGGACAGCAGAAGCGCAAAGCTCACAGCAGAACGCTTTCCTGGCGTGGGCACAAGCACAATCCCGCCAGCCTTTTTTCTGGGCAGCCTTGGTGTTGCCCGAAGTATACGGGCCCGGCGAGCCACAACAGAAGCACCCTTCTGTGGTTTACCGCGCTTACCAGGCATGGCAGCAGGGAGAAGAAAGCTTCCGGCTGCTGATAGAAAGTTTACTGCCCCGGCAGATGGTCTATGTCAAAGACGTGGTAGAGGTCTGCTATTTCCTGGTCCACCACCGCAGGGATGCAGGCGTGTATGAGATCGGGATGCAGCGGCAGTATACAGGTCAGCAGCTTGCACAAGCCCTTAGGGCAGCGATGGCGCCACCGCCCGGAAAAGAGGTTGGGGATGCTGCGGCAGCCGACGCTGCGGCAGCCGACGCTGCGGCAGCCGACGCTGCGGCAGCCGACGCTGCGGCAGCCGACGCTGCGGCAGCCGACGCT
>JBBSNI010000125.1:0-13134 GCA_038232695.1 Cytophagales bacterium | reverse complement strand
GTACCATTCTGGTAAAACACCACCAAAATACGAACATACCTGTTTATTGAACAGCATCACGCTCAGGAAGCACCACCGGTTTGTATCCGCCTTTGGATTTGAAATAAAAGATCAGACCGAGATAACACAGCAGCATCCCTACCGGAAACAGGGCAACGGTTCTCAGGGCATTCTTCTTTGCGCCATTCTGTACATTTTCAATGGTCTGTACGGTTTCTTCCGGCGCGTTGAGCAGTTTGTCGGTATCCAGGGCTTTGTATGCTCCGAATAAACCTTCTTTTTCTTCGGTCACGTACGTTTCGTGAAGCGCCGTGTTGTTCTGCTGGTCGTACACGGCCAGGTTCTGATCCAGCTTCTTGTCCTGCACAAATCCTAGGATCACCGCGCCGATGACGCCTACGCCCATCATACCTACTGCGCCTGTGAAGTTGATGGCAAGCGCGCCTCCTCTGGGAAATTGTTCGGAAACAACGCCCAGCATGGTGGGCCAGAAAAAGGTTTTTCCCAGCGCGTAAATAGTAGCCGCCAAAATGATGGTAAACCCGGCGGAATAAGAAAGAAAAACCAACCCTATGACTGCAATGAAGGCGCTGGCTGCCAGCAGACCCAAGGGGGAAAGTTTGTGTACGATAGGACCCGAATAAAACCTGAGTACCGCCATGATCGCAGAAGTATAGATCAACACCCATCCTCCCTGCAAGCCTACCACTTGCATTTCGGGCGTCATCAGGTCAGTGATCCAGCTATCGGTGCCCAGTTCGGTCGTAGCTAAGGGGATCATGATCAGCAGCAGGAAGACAAAAAGCGGCCGGCCTAATGATCGCACAAAATATCCAAAGATGCCTACGATGATCAGGGTGAGGATAATACTGACGGTATAAGACCAATCAAACAGGCTTCCTACCTGGAACATGCTCAGGGCTACGATGATCAATACGCCCAGCACACCGACTTCTTTGAGCATATCGAGGTAGCTTACACCGGCTTTTACCCGTTCATTTACCGGAAACTGACGTTTTAAGATCAACCAGCCATAGATAAAGGTAGGCAGCAGGATAAAGCCGATGATCACCTCCCAGCTAAACGACTGGTTGATCATAAAAATCCCAAGCAGTCCGCCGATGACCATCCCGGCAGGCCAGCCTGCATGAAGGATATTGAGCCACTTGGTCTTATCTTTGGGATACATGGTAGCTACCACTGGGTTGATGACGGCCTCTACCGCACCATTGCCCAGGGAAAACAGGAAGGTGCTCCAATACAGCATCCAGTAGCCATCGGCCATCATCGTCATGATCGCTGAAATACTGTGACAGGCAAAGCCGAAGATCATAGATTTCTTATAGCCTATTTTATCGACAATAAGACTGAAAACAACAATACTGATACCGAACGGCCAGAAGCCTACGCCGAAAATTTCACCTTGCTGGGTTTTGCTCAGCGTAAACTGAATCCCCCAGTCGGCCATGATAAAAGCCCGGAATACGAAGCCAAAGGCTGAAGCCACCAACGCCATAAAACACCCCCAAAAGAGCTTCTGCCTGGCAATTTTATCAATGTCGAGCGTATCACCTTCTTTCACTTTTGCAGTAACTTCTGTTGTATTCATGTAGTTGGTGGTTAGTTATGAATGCTGTTTATCAGCACAGGGCTTTAATCGCATCGGCGAACCGACCCTGTGCTGATGAAAGAACATCAGGATACAGAAGCAAACAACTTTTTGTAAAACGCCAGTCCTTCGCTGGCCAGCTCGTCGGAGCTATTGGCCAAGGGTCGCCAGATGCAGGTTGCCCTGGCAATTTCTTCTGAAACGGCCCCGAAAGTCTCGATCACGATAGCGCCCTCATATCCAATGTCTGTCAGCGCCGCTTTGATGCCTGACCAGTCTACGTTGCCGGTTCCGGGTGTGCCCCGGTCGCTCTCGTTGCCTTGTATATGGCAAAGCAGTTCTTTTCCTACTTTCCTGATGGTATCCGGAATGTTTTTTTCTTCAATATTATTGTGAAAGGTATCCAGTTGTATTTTGATGTTCGGATGGTCCACTTCTTTTACCAGGGAAAGCGCCTGGTCGGCCGTATTGATCATGTCGCTTTCAAACCTGTTTAACGGCTCTACGCCGACGACCACACCGCAGTCTTGTGCGATCTTGCTTAGCTTCGTGAGGTTTTCTACGCACCAGGCTCTTTCGCGCTTCTTCTGTTCTTCCGTAATAAACCGGGTTTTGCCAACGGCAGAATAGACGGGCCCGCCAAAGATAGGACTGCCCATTGCTTGGGCAATGTGGATACAGTCCACGATATAATCAAATCCCTGCTTACGCACTGCCGGATCATCACTGGAAATATCCCTGTCAGCGCCAAAAGCACCGCTGATGGTGATGTTGAGTCCGGCTTCTCTCACCGTTTCTTTTAACTTGGGCCAATCTACAAGTTCCTTCTTTTCTACAGGCACTTCAATAATGTCAAAACCCATAGCTTTGATCTTATGCACTAGATCAAAAGAATCGGTACGAAAGGGAGAAACCCATAAAAATGTACTTACGCCAAATTGCATCGCTGATTGTTAAATGGTTGTGTTTTTTATATTTATTCTCATGAGTTGGCGCGAAGCTCCGTACCCGTCGTGGCATTCCATGCGGGGAACGATTCGTGCCTTCTATTATAAGGCTTCCGGCCTATGCGGCGCGGCGCAATACAGGCAAGATGCCTGCTTATAACAGGCACGAAGCTAGAGCTTCGCGCCAACGGGGATTAGAGTTAAGAAATAAGTCCTAACTTACTCAAAATCCGGGATGCTGATGCGCTTGCCGTTGTTCATAGCAGATTCATGGGCGCAGATACCGGCGCAGGTATAGTTGGCAGCGACATCGGCATCTACCGCAGAATTTCTGTTTTCGACGATGGCGGCTACAAACTCCTGCACTAAGTGGGGGTGCGAACCTCCATGACCTGCCCCTTGCAGAAAAGACACATGGTTCGGATCGTCAATTTTTTCTCTTTTGGTAAAATGAGCAATCTCCTTGATCAGTAGCTGATCGGTGTCCGGCACATCTATTCTCCGGGCATTTTCCCCACCATCGAAGATCACATGGGATTCGTCCTGTAACTGCTCCCATTCAAACGACATCTTAGTGCCGTACACATCGTAGCTTTCCCGGTACTGGCGCACCACATCATAGAGCGAGCGGGTAGCCTCTGCGATTACGTCGGAGTTCTTGAGAGTAAAAGTGGCAGTTTCTACGGCAAAGGGTGCGTTATATTTTTTGGACAGGTCTTCGCTGAGCCGGCCTGAGCCATGACAGACGACGGTTTCGGCTTTGGTGTTGTTGATGCGCAGCAGGGGGGAAATGGCATGGGTACCATTGAGCATAGGAGGGAAGCCTTTCCAATATTCTGCCCAGCCTTCCATGCTCATATCCTGTATATGCGACCCCCTGACAAACTGAATGCGCCCCAGTTTGCCACTTTCTGCCAGTTCCAGTCCATACAGAAACTCCCGGGTATAGATCGCCGTCTCCATCATCATATACACTTTGTTGGCTTTTCTTTTGGCTTCTACGATGGCCTTACAATCTTCCACCGTCATAGCCATCGGAATGGTACAGGCGGTGTGCTTGTTGGCGTTGAGTGAGGCCAGCGTCATCCTGGCATGTTCAGGTACCGGCGTGACCACGTGGATGGCATCTACATCATCTCTTTTAGGAACCTCCTCAAAGTTAGTGAAACACAGGTCTTTGTCGAGATTGAATTTCGCAGAAAGTTCCTCCAGGGTTTTCGGGTTGCGGGTACAGATACCCACTTTTTCGATGTTAGGATGCTTTTGGTAGATGGGAATAAATTCTTTTCCGAATCCCATACCTACAATAACGACGGTGATTTTTTGTTGACTCATGGTTTTTTTTGTATAGTTTGGTTGTGTTGTCATTAAATATACTGGCGCGACCTGCCATATTTTGTTGTGTAAATCCCGGGGCTACTTATGCTTTTTATTCAAATTCCTGCTTTGAGATCCCTGATTGACGTATAATGGATCTCAGTGTTCCTATTCTTACTTCTTTGTGATTGGGTACTGGAACAGTTACGGTTGAATTACCTACCTTTTTTTGCATCACTATATGACTCCCTCGCTGGCGCATGTGTTGAAATCCATGCTTCTCCAGAATTTTGCATACTTCTTTACCCGACAAAGTTTTCATCAAAGCCTCTATACGGATATTCTCACTCTTGTGATAAGCACTTCCTCATGCAGTCTTTCTGCTATTTCTTCCTTTGAGGCTGTCTCAAAGAATAGCTCTAAAGCTTCTATCAGATTTTTTCTTGCTTCTTCAATGGTATCTCCCTGGCTTGCAATATCTACTTCCGGGCAAAGGGATACATAGCCATCTCCTTCTCTTTCTATGATCGCGGTTAGCTCATAATTGCTTTTCATCACTATATCAATTCTGATAGTTCATTATTTTTTCTCTCTAATTTGCTCCTTTTTATTTTAAACAGCAAGTGAAGCGGTTGTAGTCATGTCAAAAGCAAATCTTATTTCCCGGCAGCCCATTGTACGGCATTCCTTAGCAGCGTCTGATACGCAGGCAGGTTGTGAGCCTCGGCATCATGTCCTAAGGCCAGGCCTACGATCCTTCCTTTTTGATGTTTTACCACAAATACGGAGGGAAAAACTTCATCGGAACCCTCGGCGCTTGCCGTGGCAAGCACCTCAATACCAGGACCGGCCGGATCAGGTTTGTAATAATAAAGCTCGTCTTTCAAAGTAAACTGCTTATCCACGTTTTTGGTAATGGGATGTTTGGGTTTTGTGACATTCACCTGGAATTCACCGTACGGATTGTGTCCGCGCGAACCGCCGCTGACCAGCAAAAGATTATAATCCGGCCAGTCCTGCCAGTTGTACCATAAAGCGGCATGTCCCAGAACCAGGCCTTTGCCGGACTCTACAAAATCAAAGATAGCCTGACGTACTTTGGGGTCTTTGATAGGCTGATTGTTGGCCAGGTAAAGCACATCTGTTTCCGGCAGATAGAATCCGATAGAATCCGTATTGTCTGTGTAGGTGACGGTCGCCAGTCCTTTTTTTTCCAGGGTTTCGGCATCAGCTTGTTTGTACCAGCGGTCAAAGTCGTGGGAAGAGCCGCCGCCTACGACGAGCGTGCGTATACTTTTCGGATTCTTTGCAGATGAGGTAGACGCTCCTTGTGCTAAAACAGTATGGGTGACGGTTAGCATGAGCAGCAGCAGGGTTATTTTGTGTAGTGTATGGGTTGTGTTATTAGGTTTCATAGATGTAGGATGTGTTAAGGTGTTCTGGTGTTCAAGTCAATTTATAGGCATGATATATAGTATAGTATAGTTTTTCTTAACCACAAAGTACACAAGGGAAATACGCAAAGGACACAAAGGATTGCCCGCTATCTTTGTGTCCTTTGCGGCCGCCGCTGCGGTGCCAAACTTCGTGACCATTGTGTTTCAATGCATTTGTGTAATATAGACGTTTCAACCATAAGCACCAGAAACTTTAACACATTAACACCTTAACACAAAAAAATCATTTCCCTGTAAGATCGTTATTTTCTTCTACTTTCATGATGCCGTTCATCATCCGCCAGTGGCCGGGGAAGGTACACACGAAGGGGTAATCTCCCGGTTCTTTAGGCGCCGTAAACGTCAGGGTGACTACTTCTCCCGGGTTCAGCAGCTTGGTCGCGTGTAGCACTTCCGGTACGCGGGGTACGTAATTTTTTTCCGCTCCCTTAGGGTCTCTGGCTAAGGCATCGGCAGCGGCGCCTACTGTTTCCAGCGTTTCGGGTTTGATGATCAGCAAATTGTGTTGCATATTGCCTGTGTTCTCAAATTCAATGACAATCTCCTGACCGGCTTTTACCGTAATGGCTTCTTTGTCAAACTTCATCATATCCGGTACTACCTTGATCTCGATGGTAGTAGCTTTTGCAGCGGGGGTAACAGATTTTTTCTTTTTGGCTGGTGCCGGTTGGCTTTGTGCTGCCATCGGTTTTTCTGTTTCGCCAGGCTCCATCAGTTCCAGCGTAGGGTCTTGCAGGTCTGCGGTCAGATGAGAGTCTTCTTCATAGTTGCCTATTTTATCCTCATTGTCAAAATCACGGGACATGCGGATGGCAGCCGTGAGTGGCTCCCTAAATAAGGAAGCCGCTTTGGCGGTGGCTACCTGTTTGCCGTCTACTTCAAGGCTCATCGCACCCTTGTTGGCTAAACGCCCAACCACCTCAAATTCGTCAGGCAGCGGCGCTGTGGAGGTAGCCTGGTAGGTTTTGCCGTCCTGTATGACGACCATCTTAAGTTTTCCATCCTGAATATACAGTCCGTATCCGTTCTCTTTGCCGCCTTGCGCCATGATCACGCCCTGCAACGCTTCTTCTCTGTCTTCCCTCTTGTTCAGGAGTGCTTTCACCACGATCTCTTTCTTACTGACATCTACAGGGAACGGCATGATGCCTCTTCTGGGCAGTTCGTATACTTCCCGGCTGACGGCCTGCACGATACGTTCGCTCAAACCGGATTTGTTTGATACTGTTGCGGCTGGATTTTTTTCGGCGGCTGCCAGAAAACCATCCTGGTGGGCGATGGCTGCCGCCAGCAAGGCTTTCGCCAGCCAGGGGTCTTCAGCATTTTCAGGATGAAGCGTAGCCTCGTATACCCGCCTGCCTATCGCTTCTGACGGAGGCAAAGCAGCCATAGCCAGTAAGGCAGTCATACGTACATTTAAATCATCGTCACGGATGATGTCGCTTTTTTGCAGGGCATCCAGCGTCTGCTGGTTTTTGGGCAGCACGTCTACCGCCGCTTTCCTAACCCCGGCCGCCGGGTGCGACAATGCTTTCGTGGCTACCTGCCATGCCCTGGCGTTCGAGCCATTCAGAGCGCCTAAGCCATGCAGCGTCCACAAAGCATGGACAGCAGGACTGTTCAACCCGATTTCATCTACTTTTTGATTGTTAATGATCTTATACAGTCCGGGGATAGCCGCCTTACTTTTGGATTCTACCAGCAGCCGCTGGGCGGTCATACGCCAGAACATATTATCGTGTTTTAAAGCAGCCAGCAAGCCTGGTATATCATCTTTAGACAATGTAACAGGTTTATAGGGTTCGGCTTTTTTATAGACAATTCTGTACACCCGTCCATGATTGGTATCCCGCAGCGGACTGATAAAGGCATTGCCCTGCCCATGCGGCTGGTCGGTGAAAGGCAACACCATGCGGGACGGCGCCTGCCGCTCTACAAATACATTGTGCTGAATGATAAAGTTGTACCAGTCGGCTACCCATACGGCGCCATCGGGTCCTACTTCGGCATGAACAGGACCGAACCATTCATCGGAGCTGGCCATCAGGTTCCAGTCATCTTGCTCGGCAAATCCTGCACCGTCAGGTGTTATGACTGCCTGATGTACCAGCCTGACGGTAGGCTCCGTCACAAAAGCGATGCGGTTCCAGTAGGGTTTGGGAAAACTTCTGGCGGTATACAGGTGATGCCCGGCAGCCGCCGTAAAACCGCCTACCACATCGACCTGCCTGAGGTTAGGCGTCATGGTGTGCGCTTCATAATGCCCGTCTATTTTTTGGATCGGCTGTACGGAGGGCGTTTCCGATGGTTCCTGCGTGGAGACTTGCGCAGTGAGTTCGGGAAGTGTTCGTTGCATGTACCGGCCAGGCATGGAATAGTAAGCGCTATGGGTATTGTTAGCCGTAGAAATGAATACATGATTCTCTTCTGAAAATCCTAAGCCCCAGGTATTGTTGCTGGAAGAAGCCAGGTATTCCAACTCTTTTCCATCCGGGGTAAAACGGTAAATCCCCTGCGGAAACTCCATGTGCTGATCACCTACCGTGCCATTAAACCCTGAGTAGCCTAATACGCCCCATATTTTATTGTCAAAGCCGTATTGCAAATTGGAAGGGCCGGCGTGGGTATCGTTCTTTCCCCAGCCGGTGATGATATTTTCCTTCACGTCTGCCTTGTCATCTCCGTTCGTATCTTTCATGAAGGTGAAATAAGGAGGCTGCGAAACAATGATGCCCCCGTTGGTAAATACCATGCTGGTAGCGATGTTCAAGCTGTCGGCAAAAACGGTAAACTTGTCTGCTTTTCCATCGCCATCGGTATCCTCACAGATCTTGATGCGGTCGTTGGCGGCACCGTCTGTTTCCCGGAAGGTGTTGGGATAATCTACAGACTCTACGATCCATAAGCGGCCTTTTTCATCCCAGGCCATGGCAATGGGATTAAGAATATCCGGCTCGGCGGCAAAAAGCTGTATCTCAAAATCTACCGGAACCTGCATGAGTTTCTGTGATTGTTCCGGTGCCAGGGCTTCCTGCATTTTGGGGACGAAATGACGCTCAGTAAAATCGTATATGGCGGTATCATAGATAGTTACCTCAGGAATATCCAAGGCAGCGATCTGTTCCCTGACATCATCTCCGATAGCCCAAAGGATGCCGTTTTCCAGCAGTTTCAGAAATCCTGGATTGGTCCAGGTACTGTCGTTATGGCCGTAAGCCGTATAAAAAACCCGTCCTTTCCCTTGGTTGCGCACCCAGGTATAGGGTTCGTGTTTATTCCCTTCCACCCGCTCCATGAGCACCGTCATGTCAGGATTTATTCTCTGGTGTACATAGGTTTCGTCCCAGGTTTCAAATTCGGATAAACCCTGCATTACCGGATGGTCTTTGTTGACGATTTTGGCTGCAAAAGTGCCGGTACCGTGGGATTTAAACTGGCCGCCGATGGCTTTGATATACCAGTCGGAGTTCTTGAAATTTCCTGTGGCGGAATGAATGGGTACTAAACCGTTGCCGCTTTCTACAAAATCCTGTAAAGCTTTTTCCTGGGAAGATGTGATGGTATCATGATTGGCATAAATGATCAGCCCATCGTATTTATCCAGGTTTTCGGGATTGAGATCATCCAGATCGGTCGTATACGTCAGGTTAATGCCATTGTCAAACAAGGCAGTTGCCAGCCAGGGCGCATATTTCCCCGAATCATGGTGTTCGCTGTCGTGTCCTAAAAATAAGACTTCCGCCCTTCTGCCCGGTGGGGGGTTGGTATCTGGTGTATCGATGCCGCTTGTGGCCGCTTTGCCGGTACAGCTTAATAATCCGCTAAAGAGCAGTAGTGTGGCAAGTTGTAGAAAAATTGTTTTATTCATATGTATTCGCTTAGGAAAGTGTAGCCATGTATGTTGGCGCGAAGCTCTGTGCCCGTCGCCCACCCCCAGGTCTGTGTCTCACAGACCTGAACTATGGACAGCTTTGACTTGTACACCTGTTGTAAGCAGGCATCTTGCCTGTATCAGGCTGCGCCGAAAAGGCTGGAAGCCTTGTAATAGAAGGCACGAAGCCAGAGCTTCGCGCCAACAGGGGTTTTGGTTTTTAGTTATAAATTAATCTTTTGGGTAGGGGAGAAGATATAATCATCTACCCCGGCTAACTTGACGCCTATGCTGGCAAAGACATAGTTTTGCGCAGGCACTAACTCCGGTACTGTAGCACTAAGACTTATGTTGTTGACATCCGTAATCGCGCCGCCCTCTATGACAGCCGTGGCAACGTTGGTTTGAGAATTAGCAAAAAGCGTTTTGCTGACATAGAGCGTTACACTTTCCACGTCCTTGGCATTGGCGTTTGTGATAATTTTCTCCAATGCGAAAGTACCTGTCACCTGCCCGCCACCAGCACTCAACTGCGTATTTCTGACCATCCAATAGGGCGTTACCTCAATATCCATCGTGGTGTTTCCGTTGACACTGATCCGGATCGTATCCGGGGTGCCGGCATCAGTCTGCAAGGGCACAAAGGGGCCTTGTCCGCCGGGAATAACCATTTTGTATGCTCCGTCGAAGAGAAGCTGGGAGAAAGCGCCTTCAGAGGTGAAGGTGCTGCCCAGGGGACCTGTTTTGCCGAAGCCATCCTGGTATAAGTCGTAGCTTACCCTGTCGTACTCAAAATTCAGGGGCGTACCCTGGTATACCACGCGCCCGCTCAGCAGGGAGGTGGGTGGCTCATAGTTATCCTTTTCGCAGGACATCAAAGCAGTACCCAATGCTAATAATATAATATAATGAAATTTCATTTTCATGATCTTTTCGTTTTTAGGTTGAATACTTATTGAAGAGGCTGCCGGACCAGTTTTGGGTTATTATTGAGTATATCGTTATTGATACTACTGTAATAATTACCCAATTGCCAGTTGTCGGCGCCTGTGACCCGGCTTGGCAACACCTCTTTGTATATCCACTTGCCGTCATTGGGAGAGCCGGGCTCATAAATTTTATAAGGCCACAGTGCCCAGGGCTGGGTGCTTCTGTTGGTTGCCGTGCCTATGCCGGAACGCAAACCTTCCAGGGTCATAGAGGAGCCATCAAAAATCTTATGGGCAATCCTGAAACGCTTCAGGTCCATAAAATACTGACCTTCCAGGGCAAATTCTACGCGGCGTTCATGCACGATCCGGTCGAAGGTGATGTCTGCCCCGGTCAAAGGAGTGGTGAAGCCTGCTCTGGCGCGTACCTCGTTCATATAGCCTGCCGCTACATCCGGTTGACCTAACTCAAAAGCGGCTTCGGCGGCAATGAGCAAAATTTCAGCATAGCGATAACGAATCCTGGACACATCACTTTGTGTACCCCGCCGCCCGGAGCCGGGTGCCGGGTCCAGGTATTTGCGGATATAGAAACCAGCTAACGCATTCTGGTTAGTAGCGGCAATAGGCCCGTCAAATCCAACGACCTGTTGTGGGGTGGGATTGCCTGGCAATTCTCTCAACTGCCCACGTTCGCTGCCTGATATGATCTCGCCATCGGCTAACTGAACCCCAGCCCAGATGTCTACCGGTCTGGATTTAAAGATTGATCCCGGTAAAATAACGGTTCCACCCAGGCGGGCATCCCTGCCAGCAAAGATATCCCCTTGGTTTTCGTAATAAATGGGATTGCCATTGGCATCTACCGTAGGCAGTGGGGCAAAAGTGTTATCCAGCAGTTCGAATTCCTGCACTAAGTTTAGCGAAGGATTCAGCGCGCCGCCTTCTTCTTCCTCTGCCCCGAAACGCGGCTGGTTGACAATGGTATAGCCATGCGTTTTGAATTTTAGCAGGTATTCCTCCTCGTAGATCACTTCGGGGTTGGCATTTTTATCATAAAAAAGCGCGGCAAAGTTTTCTGAAAGGTTGGTAGGAATTTTCAGATAAAGGCTATAAGCCCCCGCCGATCCGCTGATGATCTCCTGGGCAGCCCCCAGGGCAGTTTCATAATACCCGGTGGCTCTATCGACAGGAATCCCTATTTCACCGCCTGGAAGCGATACCGAAGGGGTCGTCGCCCGATATTTTGCCAGCGAACCGGCAAACACGGCGGCCTGCGCCTTCATGGCCAGGGCAGCACCTTTGGAAGCCCTGGATTTACCGTCGGGATTCACAGGGAGCAACGACTTGAGTTCTTCCGCCTCCTTAATGATAAAATCATAGATTCCGGCTTCTGTGGATCGGGGTACCTGCAAATAGGAAGGATCTCCACTGAAATCATACGTCTGCGACTCCAGGATAATGGGAACGCCTCCATACAACTTGGCCAGTTCAAAGTAATAGTTGGCCCGTAAAAACCTGGCTTCTGCCGCATAAGTAGCTTTGAGATCTTCAGAGATGGTTGATGTTGCTATTCTTTCCAGAAACAAATTGAGCTCTCTGATGTAGGCATAATCCCAGGTGAACCAATAATCATTGATACCATTAAAAGGCCAGGTGCTGTTGGTATGCCATCTATTGGTCAGGTTATCATCGGCGGTGACCAGCACTTCATTAAAATCAGCAAAGGTCTGCCAATCGTTGAGTCTGTACACAGAAAACTGACGGTTATAGAGATTGGCCAGGATAGACAATACCTGGTTAGGATCGCTGAACGCCTGTTCAGTTGTCAGCGTCTCGGCGGGTTTTCTGTCTAAAAATTCACTGTCTGACTCACAGCCCCAGCCAAAACTTAGCAGTAGGGCGAAGCATATAAAATGTATCTTTTTCATATCTTTTATTTTAAAATATTATAAAGAAAGACTTACCCCAAAGCTGACCACCCTGTGCTGCGGGTACTGCAAACCGTTGGTATTGTCAATTTCAGGGTCTATGTTATACCGCTTGACATTATGCAGAGAGAACAGGTTATACCCATTGAAATATACCCTTGCCTGTTGGATGTTTATCTTTTCCAATATGGAATTGGGTAAGGTGTATCCTAACTGCAATGTTCGGGCACGAAAGGCCGTCACGTTGGTCAGCCAAAAGTCAGAACGTCTGTTCACCGAGCTGAGCCCGCCCTGGTTGAACCTATTGGGCGGAAAGTAGCCGGGTATCCACTCGCTGTTCAGATCATAGGGGTCTTCGCGGTGCCAGGCGTCTCTGAGGTGTTCGGCAATATTGCCGCCATTGGCGCGGAAGGCACGGCTTAGCTCATTCTCTGCCGTAAAGGAATAGCCCGAGGCAAGAGAAAAGTCCAGGGCAAAATCAAAGCCTTTCCAGCCTAACACAAAACTTAATCCCCCGTTGATAAAGGGCAGGTCGGTACTATACCCAATGGGTCTTTCATCATACCCATCTATTTTATTGTCTCCGTTGATATCCTTATAGATCAGGTCTCCGGGTAGCAGGGTTCTGTTGCCTTCTCCATCTACATTGACCCGGTAGTTGTTGATCTCCTCCTGGCTTTGAAACTGCCCAACAACCTGGTAGCCCCATTGGATGCCCCTGTATCGGTCTTCAATGGAGTTGCGGTATTGATCCCAGGAGTTGAAGAATATGGGATTATAGGTGGACTCGAATTTACTGCGTGCGTAAGACAGGTTGCCGCTCACCCGGTAAGTGAAGTTACCCATATTGCCGGTATAAGAGAGCAGCCCTTCCCCGCCAAACTGCCGGTCGCTGTTTACGTTTTCATCCGGTAAGGTATAGCCTAATTCGCTTGGCACCACAATGTCGTATTTCCGTCCTCTGAGCCCGGTTCGCAGCCTGTTGAAATAGTCTAAGCTACCGGTGAGTGTGCCACCAAACAAAGAAAAGTCGGCGCCTACGTCTAAAATCCTGCTTTCAAACCAGGATATAT
>JBBSNI010000124.1:0-13215 GCA_038232695.1 Cytophagales bacterium | reverse complement strand
CCAATACGATAAAGGTATCAGCGTTTCCAATGAACAATTGGCTGCTGTAAATATCAGCACAGATTCATTTCACGGGGAATGGAATTATTGCATTGAGCCAAACATGTAAATAGAAATGTTATTTTGACGCAATTACTTAGCAGAATAGTCTGTGGGATAATTTTCAGTGAGCTTGCCGTAGACGCGGTCCAGATCGGACACACGGGTATGGTAATGTTCGCCTGAAACCGCAGCAATAACTCCCTGAGCGTATATCCCTCGTTTAGAGAGTTGTCGCTGTAGTACAATGGCTGATTCCCCTGTAGAAATTGAGTCGTCCACGATATAGGACGGACGGTTCTGTGCAGCGAGCCTGGATAGTTTTTTTTCGTTAAACTCAAACTGACGGGGATCCATTGCCCGTGCGCTATAATCGCCCTTTATCTTGGACTCTATCGCGTGCGAGGTTTTGATTAGTTGATGTTTGGCATTGATAAGCTGTAGATCGGGCCGTTCCTTTTTCAAATGAACGGCCAAATCAGCGGGCAAGGAATTAAAACCCGAAGTGGAAGGCATGATAATCAAATTGCTGCCCGGAGGAATCTTAGACAAAGTAGGTCGCATGGCGGGGATAAACTCTCGTGTAGCTGATTTGATGTACTCCGCATCAGGGTTCTCTTTTAACTCTCTTTTTAATAAACGGAGCCTTGCCCGGTCTAGTTTACTGCCAGCACCGCCACCATAGGGGAGATTGAGAGCTGGATCAATGGTAAACTTTTCCTGGGAATTACTCATAGATCCAGGTCCGGATAACGCTCTTCGAGCCACCGGTTGGTCCGGTCAATACGCCACTGACGGGCTGCTAACAATAATTCGCGCGGGATGGCCAGATACTCTTGCGCAGATATTTTGCCTAAGCGGTAAGCATCCATTTTTTCAAACACCTCAGCGAAGGCCGCAGGGATTTCTCCTGGTGATGCGTGATGGGTGGTAGAATTGTTCATTGCTATGAGTTTATTTATGTCCCTATTCAGAAGATTTTGTAGCCTTATTCCAGGTGACTACTTCAGGTTTGGTTTGCTTGATTTTGCGGAATGCCCTCACGCTGAGTAAAAAGATAAACAAATAAACCAGCCAGGAACCCCAGGGCGATATGACCTCTGCCCACGCTTGTGAAAGTAGTTGTGTTTCGGTCAGTAAGAGGGTGGTACTGCTTAGCAGCAACAGGAATAATACCTTACCCGAGGAAGCCGAGTACCTGTTCATCAAGTAGTAAGAGAGCAGGTATTGACCGATAAGTAATATGATAATAGCCAAAGGCAAAAGCAAATAAGTCATGGGTGCGTCATTGAGTTCAAGATAACAAATAATGGGTACTTGTACTAACGATATTTGATCGTCAAGTATGGTTGATACCGATTTTTTTTAACAACTTTTCTTCTTGTTCGGTCTTCGGAGATCGGCGAAACTGACGATAGTACCACTGCTGCAACCGTTCATCGTCCGGAAGCCGGTTGTATTCCTTTAAATGTTTGCTTACAGCCTGGTACTGTTGCATCCAGCGAGTCTGGCGCTTGGAATGTTTTTGCGCCGCAAATTCAAATCCTATTGATCGGAGTTTATCCAGGCGATCAGGGTTTAGCGTGTTCTCAGCCAGCCGATGTCTACGTACCCAGTTGGCAAGTCGCTTGTTGGCATCCCCCTGGGGCACGTTGGTATGGCCATGTTGGCGTTTGTACAAAAGCAATTGTTGAAACATATATTCCCATACTAACTGCTTTTGTCGCTTCATGTCAAACTGAAAGCCCAGGGAGCGTAGCTGCTCGTACTGTGGCTGATCGAGCCGTTCGGGATACATTCTCTGACGTACCACCCAGGTAGCCAAACGCTGGTCAGCATAGGTGCTGGGAACCATCGTGTGGCCGTGTTCCTGAAAAAAAGAGGCAAGTTTCTCAAACATAGCGTTCCAGCGGTGTAGGCGGGATTGTCTCCAAGTAAAGTCTACCGAGTTAAGCAAATCGCGTTGCTCCGGGGTAAGCTGTTCCTCTAAAGTTTGTTGCCGCGTGACCCAACTTACCAGGCGGGGTTCTACCGGGTCTTGTGCCGATACTCGGCTGTGACCGTGGAGTTGGTAATAAGCCCGCAGCAGATAAAAATTATAGTACCAACGGCAATCTTCGGGAGTGGCATTCCAGGGAAACGATAAGCGATCCAAAAAGCGTCGTGTTTGCCTGGAGAGCTGCTCAGGGTGCTTGCGTACAAAAGTAGTCTGCTGGTAGAGCGGACGGTATTGAGGATAAGGAGGAACGTAGGTATGTTGATGCTGATGATAAAAAGATTGTATCTCAGCCTTGAAATTTTCTAAAGAATCCACTACAATTTGCAACTTGTTGATAAAGAAATTCAACGAACTAGTTTTAAAACTGTTGTGAACCTTAAGGAAGCTAGTTTTTGGACAAGGCTCACGAGTTTATGGAGCGCTAGCCTAATGCCTAAGTACTTAGCATCTTCCCCCTTTGTCTTAATAGTAGTGCCTGGAGAAAATCAGCATCCACTATTCCCCGCAATCGGAGTGCTGGTAAGCGCTCATCGCAGGTGGTGAGTACCACCTCACTTAAAGATAACCAACCTAAAGTCCGGGGCTGGGATACGGTAATAGTATCTACCTGCTTGAGCAGCACACCCTGGGTGAGTTGCTGGCCATAGCGCCGTTTAACGTAGAGCCTGTCGGGATATAATTCATAGTCCGTATGTCTGGTTTGATAACAGCGAAAAAGTGCCCAGGGTAGCGGAAAGAGCAAAATGCAGGAAAAGTAAAGCCAGGTATGGATAGCAGCCGATGGACTTCCTTTCCAAATCAATTCAGTGTACGGGGGCGGTGGGGAGCTATTCACGATAACGCGGTAAAATAAAGAGTATACTTCCGGGCGCGGCTGGTTGACCTAAAAATTAAAACGCAAGCCCACGCTACCCTGAAGGCTAACCGGATCCTGTCTGGTTTTGATAAAGTAGCTGGCCCGGTAACGAGCCAGGAGCGTCAGACGCCGGTAGAGATACAACTCGAGAAGTATCTGGGCGTGCCCCCCCACCCTAATGCCCCGCTCGGGCTCCCACTTCACAGTGTTGAGCGTATCATTGATGGTTTGCTCATTCTCCATTAAAGATTGCAAACGAGTACTATCCACCTGGTAGTGAAAAGCCTGGTCTTCTATCCAACGATAGCGCTGGCTAAGACCTAGCCCTAGATTAATGTATAAATGCCGAAAAAGAGAAGTCACGGCGTAATTCACTGATTCATGAAGCCTTAGGTCCGTTTGGCGGCTCTCAACGCTTACGTCAAACTGCTCGGATTGCCAGCGATACACATGCTGCTGAGGCAGGTAGGCTCCCATAAACTCGATCTGTAGCTTTCGGTTGATAAAAAATTGATAGCCGGTACCAAAACCCGGTGAATTAGTACCTTGAGACGGTTGCTTACCGGGTAGGTACGAGAAAAAAATACCTCGCTGCCCGCTGTGATGAAACTGCGCGAGGACAGGAGCCGTTAAGCCCACACTGAAAAAGAGACATAGTAGTATCTTACTCATCAAAGTAGTCGTTTAATTGTTGATACTGAGTTAGCAGACGGTGTTCCTGATACTTGAGAGGATCAGGCTTTTCTTGGACAGAGAGTAAAATACTATCACTTTTCTCAAGAAATTCATAACTCATTACCACATACTGCTGGGCAATCCGTTGTACTTTAATCCTTTCCAGGTCCGTCATGGTCAATTCTTTATCCCGGAGAACACTTCGGGAAAGTTCTGTACCCTTTTGCCGGTATACTTTGGCCCATTTGCGGTACGATTGCGCTACCTGCAAAGCACGCTTGTCGGAAAACTCACTGTAGTAAGTGCGAAAGCTACTACGTGCAGTAAGTAGCTCGTTGAGTCCTGCTACATCATGGGGAAGCGGTTCGGTCAAGCAAAGCATGTTGCCAAGCTCTTGTGAGGCAATAGTGGCATCATTACGGTAAAGTCCATTCAGCGTCGCTGCGTACGGATGAAGAGCGGGCAGATTGACATAGGCTTCAACGTCGGACTTCATGTCATAGAGTGCAAGGAGCTCCTCAGAAAGAGAAGTCATGCCCAGGCGGGTGACCGTATGGACAAGCTGCTTGGCACGATCCAGGCTGTCCTGAAGCGCATGAATGAGATGATAAGTGCTGTCAATGACCTCCTTGGTTTTTCTGATTTTTCTCCACAACAAGTGCTCGCCTAACGAAGAGGCGGTGTTATCAATCTCTTCATCTCGATTTTTTTCGTCTTTCACCACCACGCACGTATTACTCGTTGTTAGGAGGGCGATCAGCAGGTAACTCAAACATCTTCGAAGGGTCGTCTTTTTATTCATAGTAAGATTTGAGTTTTTGAAAGCGGGCATGCTCATTGAGCAGGGCATCCTTACCCAGTAATGAGGAAGATTTCAGGTTGTCACTGAGCAAGTCTTCGGCGTGCTGATAGAGACGCAAACTTTCGGCTAAGTATTCACTGGCAATCCCATGAGCCTGAATGCGCTCCCCTTCGGTCATTTTGAAGTAATCTTCTTTATCAAGTTTTTCCTGAAGGTCTTGCGCATACTGCTCATAGCGCTGAGCGAGCTGTCGATACGTTTTGGACAGATACCTGCGGCGCGTGTTGACCATTTCAGCGGTGGTAAGCTGGTTAAGACCGGTTTGCAGAGCGTTATCCTTGAGTTCGGTCAGCGAGGTAGGCAATCCCCACTCGGAATCCAGCTGCGTAATCTGTTGGTAAAGAGCTTTGCCCGCCGTGAAGGTAGCCTCGCTTGCGTGATAAACGTCCTGTAACGCCTCGGCATAGGAAAGCACCTCATCGGGAAATGCCAGGGCAAAGGACTGGGCCAGCTCCCAGTCCATCAGTGTCATTTTTAGATATTTAACTACGCCTACCTGTTGCAACAAGGCGAGTTGCTCTCGTTGTAACTCCCATTTGCCCTCGGCGTTCTTTTTAAAAATATGCTGAAAGATATTTTCAGCGCCCAGTTTGACCCAGTATTTGAAGTTCTTATTTCCTTCTGATTTCTTTTTAGAAACTTCCTCCAGCGGATCATAAGTAGGAACCCCTTTGGATTCGGGTAGCACCTTATCCAAAACCTTAGCGTACTTGTCTTGCAGGACTTTTAGTTTGGGTTCTAGCAGTTTATAAAGCGCATCCAAGGCAAGGTCCTTGGCTTTGTCGGTGATTTCATCTTCAAATTCGTTAAGAAAGGATGCTAGCTCAATGTAGTATTCCTGGTCAGATTGGAAGTAAGCAGCATCCTTGGCGGGATCGTAAGTAATAGGTCCGTAGCGTTGGGGCATATTCACTCCCTGTTGCTGGGCTTGCCGGTAAGCAGCAAGTCTCTGTTCTAATGCTTCCTTGTCTTGATAAAGCTTTTTGTTTTCTTTGAACTTGTCTTTCCACTGGTCTTCATCCCAGCTTGACCATTCGAAGTCCCCTATCCCACCTTCCTCGTCCGCTTCTTGTTCTTCTTGTTCTTCTTGTTCTTCTTGCGCTATCTCTTGCTGCCAATCAAAGGGCTGCTCAGGCTCTTCAGGATCATCCTGGGAGAAGACCGGCACCGAGAGAAAAAAGAGCATAATTCCCGCAAACAAAAAGAAGTGATATTGATGCCTATTCTTTTTTATCTTTATCTTTCTCATAGTATTGTTGGAAGCGGAGGAATTGACTGTAGAGTTGTAGTGACTTTTCCTGGACCGGGCGTACCCGCGTCACCTCCTGTTGAATCAGTTGGTCACAGTCGAGTCGGAGTTCAAGGGCTTTGCGCACGTAAGAGGCAGATGTCTCAAACAACTGGATGCGTTCAGCTTCGTTCATCTTGAGTACGTCATCTTCACCATAGCTCAAATCATCAAGTCCTCTTCCAAGGACCTTATTGAGTTGCTCTGCTTTGGCAATCATAACATCCGCCAGTTGGTTGTAGGTCAGCGCAATTTGAATTTTCTTGCGAGCGGCAGCGTAGCCATAAATCTCACGGTTGGCAACCTTTTCTCCCTGTTGAGCGGAAAGCTGTTCAGCGGTGGTAGGTAAGACGTCTTGAAAACCGTATTCAAAAGTTTCTTGCAAAGCCTGCGCTCCCAAAGATATATCCGCATTACTGTAGCCTACAATCAGCGGATGATCTTCTGGCAGGATGCCCTCAAGGTAGGGAGCCAAATCAACCTTGATACGGGCAGTAGCGTCTATTTCAAAAGCGATATTGGAAATGCCGAGTTCATCCCCGCGTATCAGCGCTTTGACTTCGTAGAGAGCACGGTCAATATTTTGTTGCAAATCTCTAATATTGTTAACCGTTTGAGAGATATTACTGGCAATATCATTCGCGTCTTTGATAACTTCGTTAGTCGCTACCAGGATACCTCCGTTGGCGATGGTAGCCGCTATATCACCTGGATCGATGACCACGAACTGGGCTTGGGCATGAAAAATACGTATGACCAGAACGAAGATAAGCAACAAGATTTTCATAACTTTTGGGGAATAAATTGAAGATTCATTTCAGGAAAGGCTTGTTTGTTAGGAAATTCAACGCGAATGTTGATGCTATCTTTGCTTAGGTAGGTGAACTGCCACTGCATTTGATAGGAAGTGTAACCGGAACCAAAAGGCTCTAAATAAAAACCAAAAAAGCGATTGACGCCTGCAACATCCTTAAAAGTAACCTCTCCAGCATCGCGTTCATCATCAAGTTGTATACTGAGAAGGCGAGGGTACTCACTTAGTTTATCGCCATCACATTCATCCATGTTGTTGTAGCTAATGATATTGCCGTTGCTATATTCAAATTTCCACTCATAACTATCATCTTTTCGGCAATCAGGAAGCTGCTCATACAAGTCAATGAATTTGACACTATCACAACGATCCGGAAAGGGTGAATAAGCACATAATGCAGGTACAAATGCAGCATCATCGAAACGCATGCGGCTTAGAACCCAATCTTGGTTCTCCATCGATTCTAAAAACTTCTCAATAGCTTCGGGGGCGGTTAGGTCTACTTCCTTAGCCGCTTCAGTTACCGGGGTAGGTTCGTTGCTGTTACAGGCGTTGATAAGCAGACCAAGTAGTACAAAGTAGGTATGGTGTTTGGCTCTCATAGTGCTTTAGGGTTGGTTTAGAGCAATATACACCGGATCACCATTATTCAATGTGATCGCCCGCTCTTTTCGTTTTTTGTTTCGAACGATACTGCGGGTTACATCCTGGGCAATTTCGTAAGGAAGGTCGGCCACCGTACGATTGCTGCTCCGATAGGCAGATTGCCGCAGCGCGTCGTTCATGTCCTCGTTACGGGGTTTCTCCAAAATGATGCCGTAGCTGTAGTCACGGTCATAGACCGCAAAATCAACGTCGTACCGATCTATTCGGTCAATCGTAATTTGTATGACGTTTTGAGAAAGGTTGGCTACGCCTCGAAAGACGGTTCCCCGGGGAATCGTTTGGTTGTTGACACTAAGGTCTTCCGAAAGACGAAACCGGACAAAAGAGCCACTGACAATCTCCTGGTCGCCATATACATAAGCGGCTGTATAGTCTACTACACTGCTGTTTCCCAAGTGCTGGGAAGCGAAGAATACCGGTACTTGTTTACTTGTATCCACGGCAAGCAGCGTGGTATCCTTTGTAGATAAAGTATCTGGGATAAGGGGAGCCTGCGCTACCGGGACATGTTTGATGATCGTTCGGATAATCTTTACGGTGTCCGGTGCGGCTACAGGCTGGAACACCGTAGTGTCAGTGGTTGCGGTAGTGTTGGGAACAGCTTGCTTTGCTTCTTCATCTGAGTAGATGACCTGTCCGAAATCAACGCCTACCACCTCACTTCCCGAGATAAAACGGGTGTACCGACCCTTGCTTTTGTCTTTTTTACGCTCACTGATTTTCTCCTTGGCTACCGCTAAGTTATCCCTGGCTTTCATTACGTAATCACTGATGTCTACGGTTTCTTCGTATTTAACTTCCAGGGAAAATTGCTTTTGCAGTTCATCCTTAAAATACCATAGCACAAAGCCCAAGCCCAAAAAAAACGCTATAAAGGGAATGTAGAGCGCGTTACGCACCAAAAACGTAGTAACCTTGGTCTTCCAGGTTATTTGCTTCTGGTATTTTGATTCGTCGGTAATTCGTTCAATCATAGTGGCTAGAATAAAAGACTACGTAGAAACATTTCTCCGGGAATTTCTAACTGGATTGCCCTGATGCCGGAAGTTTCGCGTACGGTTACCAGAACAGAACCCTTTTCACCAACTGCATAAGTAGGCAAAGCGATGTAGTAATCCTGTTGTGCATAGGCGGGCACATCGACCATATTGCCATCAATGAGGGGCTTGATCGGGATACGGTTGGTTTTGCGTTTGGAAAGGAAACCTTTACGGTAAAATTCTACGTTTTCAGCCGACAGGCTTTCCACCCGATACACCAATCCTGAGTGGTTCTCCAGACGAAATCTCAGATAGATAGCCGAAGCATCCGCTCGTACATTGACCAAGGAGAAAGTCATTTGGTTTTCGGTCCGGGCAATATCGTAGACCTCTCTTTTAACATCTTCCAGGGTATAGAGACGCTCTTCCATCAATTCTATTCCTACTTCAGGAACATAGTTTTCCCGGTTATAGGAAGCGGCTTTATGCAGTGTTTTTTCTCTCAGATCATAGAGTATCCGATCGATGCGAGGTTTGTAACACAAGATGCCTACAAAAACGGTGTTGCCCGCCTGAATGTAGAGCGTAGTCTCACGGCAACTATCCGTGAGTGCTTTTACGTAGACAGTATTCAAATCAGCTTTCGCAGCGAAAGATTTGGTATAGACTACGTTTTGGTCCTCAAGCTGCTGTGCAAAATTAATCTCCCCGCCCAGGTCAAAGTCTTCTACCGGTTCATCGAAGACCAAATACGTGTTCTGATCCTGACTTACGTACACCGTATCGGCGATCATGGTCGTAGCGTGCGGAGAAGGCGTGGCGATAGCCCCAGTAGCCCCCCACCCTATTAACAGAATAGAGGATAGCATAAAGTGTAATGAACTCATGAGTCAGTGGTTTTATGGTAAGAAATGAAGTTTAAGTTAGAAATTAGCAGACCATGGGGGTTTTTGGCGTGGCGATAAGAACGAAGCATATCGTACTCAATGGCAATGGCTAGCTCCTGTTTGAGGTCTGATCCTATATAATGCCTTTGTTTGAAGTAGCACTGATACCGGGGTATAGCCCCGTTTTCTACCAATGGAATCGAATCGATAGACACCTCGGTACGAGAGCCCCATTTGATGTAGTTTTTTAAAACATTGCCTTGTTCAAACTGCTCTACTACTGATAATCCGGAAGCCTCATCAATGAGATTAAGCGCATCTTTGAGATGCTGCTCGTAAGAATTCTTGTCGTGAGCAAACATGGCGTTGACAAACGCCCGGGAGTGTACATCACATTCAAAAGAGGTGATGGTAGCTTCCTCGGTGAGGTAGGCACTCATCGTACCCTTGTCAGTGACTACGTAAATGCTGCGGGCTTTCTCAGCATTGTCCCTGGTATATATGTAGAAAAACGAGATGGAAATGGCTACCAAAGCGACGATAGAGACAATAGAAATCACCTGCATGGTTCGGTAGGTTCGTGCGTAATCTTGCTGTATACTATTCATAGCTCAATTATTTTGTTGAAGCAAAAATTTGGGTTGCGGCCGTTCAGGCAAAGAAGGATTGCCTTTGGGTGGTAAGCTTTTTGGTGTCGGGCTCTGGTGGGAGGACTGATGATACGTTCGTTGTCCACTGCTCTGATGATGAACCGAACCGTAATGCGTTTGATGAGAACCTCCCGAAGAGAGTCCTCTTTGGACAGAAGCCTGAGAGGTGCCTATGCCCGGTGATCGGCGGGGAACAGGGGTAGCCGAATAGATCGTTCGTACGTCAGTAGCATTGGGAGGTGATTTGGTGGCTACTGGAGCAGAGGATGGTTTCTCTTGGGCTGGCTTAGGTATTGATGGTTTGACCGGGGAGGCGCCTGCCCCTGCCCCCAGTCGACCCGCCGCTGCCATCGTTGCCAGTGGCGTCATAACCAGCTTACTGCCTGCCATGGCAACAATGGTCTGTCCAATGGCCAGACTAGTCATATAAGGAACAAAAAGGTAGCAAATGGCAGTGAACATGGTCAACATCCCCAGAGTCATTTCCTCGTCTCCGCCGAAGGCAAAGTCTGATAACATTTGGTAGTTGATACCACTGATAATGACGTCTAAAATAGCAATGGTAATATTCCAGTAACAGACTACAATAAAATTTTTCAGCCAGTGCGCCGCAAAACCGGATAAAGAAGGAAACAAACTCATCACTAGGGGAATCGGACCTGCAAATATCATGAATACCAACATGATGTTTTTGAAGATGATCATGCCCGCCCTAAAGAGCAAACCCAGGCCTTGCCAGGTCATGATCGTCGCTAATCCCCACCAGTTTTGCAACATATCCCATCCGAATCCAACGGGATTGAGCACGGCGTCCTTGAGGTAGTTTTGCGCAATATCAAAAATAGAGGCATCTTCCTCCGGTGTGCCGTACTTCTCCTGAATCGCATCCCAGATTTTAGTACTTTTAAACTCCTGCTCCGAGGAGCCGCGCAGGGCGGTAGCAATGTCATAAAAAGCATCACTGATCAGATAGGTAACCTCCTGGTAGCAGAGAATACCGGCCAGCGTAATTAATATTCCCAGGAAACTTGGGATATGATAGCGGTACTGATTGGCAAACCATCCCCGACTGGTCTCCGATAAAATGCGAATCAAGAGCACTGCTGAGAGCAGACCCAAGGATGTATTGATGATCACCTCGAGAATTGAATCAATCATGGTGTTCAATTCCCAACCTTCTAATACTTTCATGCTGCTGATCGTCTGTGTGCGATGAACTCTTCCAAAGCCATCTTGTGATTCCCTTTATGTTTGCTTAACAAAAGCAAAAAGGCGTTTCTTTCTTCCGGGTTCGAGGAAAGCACTGCGGCGTGTTCGGGAGCCACTTCCATGGTGTATACCCTTACCTCGTCCATGGTCTTGATGAGCATATCACGGAAGGTATCTCCTTTTCTTAGAGAAGCGAGCAGGTCTCCACCGTGCGGAGTCAAACCCAGCATCTGGGCGGTCTCCTCACGTAGCCCAGCATCGGTATGACGTAAAATTATCTTGATGTCCGTATTGGCAAAAATGGCCTTGTGGTGCGTGGACCTGGTAATGTCGTTGATGTTCTGGGTGATAATCCAGATGCTACCCTTTACCTTGCGGATGGTTCGAAACATCGCCTGCATAAAGTTGCCCAGCGTACCCTCTAACATAGACCATGCTTCATCGATGTAAAGGAACTTCTCGTCGTCAGGAAATTTTGCCAGTTGGTCAAGTACTAACTGGATGATAAGCTGGGAGACGATGGGATAGAGCATTTTGTTAGACTGGATACCATGCATGTCAAAGCAGACCAGGTCGTATTCGGAAATGTCTTTGGCCTCTTTGCCATTAAGCAGATTTTTATAGGCTCCCTGGTGAAAGGGCTTCAATACCAATAAAAACTCCCTGATATCAAAATACTGCAGCGATTCCTTGATGTCTTCTTGTTCCTCCGACTGCTGATGGCAAGCCTTACAAAACTCGTAGAATCCTGAAAAAGAGGCAGGTTCCAGGTGCTGGTTAACATGATAATAATAAGAGTCAATCAAATCGAGCAATACGGTTTTTTCAACCTGTTTGATCGTTTGCACCAAATCAGCGCCCTTCCAAATGGTAGAGAGCAGGCTTAGCAGGAAATCCCGGCGGTCACCGTCCAAAAGATACGCTCCTTGCTGATTACGAGGAACCATAAAGGGCGCAAAACTCATAGCCTGATCTCCCTTATACTCAAAGTAGGTCTGCTCAAACTCGGCGCCATTCAGCAGGGTCATGGTGTTCCGGTAGGTGCCCCCCACATCGATGATGACCTGTCGGCATCGACGCTCTTTTCTCTGAAGAATGAATTCTCCTACCGTAAAGGACTTACCCGAACCGGTCGGGCCCACCACCATTGCATTTTGATTGGTCAGGTGAGAACGGTCCGAGAAGTTGACCCGTACCGGGTTGCGGGAACGGTCGCACAATAAGTCCCCGCGCTGATGAGAACGGGTAGCACCGGTATATTGCAAATAGGCAGTGGCGCGTTCGGTATCCATCATCAGCATACGGTAGTTGTTGAAGCCGTTACCCGGTACATTGGCAAAAAACAATGCAGTGGTATCACAACTTTCTACAGCTGATTTAGAACCGGATATGGTAGAGAAAGAGGACTCGGTTTGATCGATATAATAGCGCAACACTTCCTGCTGAAACTCATAGACCATCACGTTGATGGCTAAACTTACAATAGCTGAATCGCTGTTGCGAATCTCCGAGGTAAACTCATCAATGTTTTCCTCGGCAACCTTGTTGCTCTGAGAGGAAAGAATTCCCAAGCTAAACGAACGGTTCCAGAACTTTTGCCGATCTAAATAATCAAGCTGCTTTTCGGTGTTTTCCAGCCTGAGTACCGTTGTGGTCACATGGGGTATGTTGAGTTTAAGTCCCAAACGGTGGGTGTAGCTATCCGATACGTTGTCTGCGTTATTCACTGAATGCTCGATCTCTTGCCCCCGTCCGTACAAAGAAACAATGCGCAGTTGGCGGTGGCCGAGTTGCATGCCGGTGAAATCCGAGAGCATTTCGGAGAGCATACCTTCCTGGTGCTCATCTTTAAAGTCAAGATTGTAATACTGTGAATAGAGCCTTTTTAACTCATCTTCCCCAAGACGCTTGAAAGACACCCCGTTAAAGCCATCTATATTGCTAATAAACTTGTTGCTGATTTCTTCGGCTAAATAGAGCGTCTTGGGAATTTCCTTGAATACGTTGCCAAGCATGGAAGAAGTAGCATTCAGCAGGGTAGTAAAAGGCGTGATCCGACCGCGGGACTTCCCTGCTTTGGGGGGTACACTGATGAATAAATAGCTTTTTTGGCGGAGCACCAGAGAGTGAGCAAAAAAGCGGTTGGTCATTAGGGCGTGTTGACATACATTGAGAAAGTCACGAACTTTGACTTAAAAAACTATGCGCAGATACGAATTACGCCAGGATCAGTGGCAGAAAATCGCACCATTACTGCCTGGTAAAGAGGGTGATCCGGGAAGAAGCGCTG
>JBBSNI010000123.1:0-13296 GCA_038232695.1 Cytophagales bacterium | reverse complement strand
TATACAAATTATATAATCTATATACCTTCTGGTTTATACTTATATACCTCTTACCTATTTCTTCTTCATTCTTCCTCTCTCCTCTTTCTCCCTCTCCTCTCTCTTGCTTCTGTCTTATCCAATATCTCAATGAACTTTTGAATCTTTAACGAACTCTTAAAACTCCGCTAAAAATAACTGCTGACGGGATCTGCTATCCTATCATTTTAATTGCTACTTCCAACACGGATTTACTTCCTTATAGTTCAGTGTATTACTATTTCTGGAAATAAATTTTGCTGGCTTGCCCCTCTCTTATAGTTTGGGAGGACAAAGGTCTTGTTTTTATCATTGCCGTACAAATATTTCATGTACTTTTTTTCAACATTTTTTACATCCTTCTGATGTAATTACTTTGCCTTTGTACGCTTATTTTGGGATTGCAAATTTATTTTCTTTTTCTTTATGAGCAAAATTTTTTACAAAATTTTTAAACTATGCTGTTTGCGTAATCCCGGCTTGAACTGACCTCTATATAATATGATAGGACACCCTGTTTTGTTAGTATTCTTGCTGCTTCCCTTGTTTTCCTGTGGCAAAGGTCAGCAAGCTAACCCCAAACCCGGAAATCCTGCTCCTCTGTTTTCAGAACCTATTGATCAGGGGGCTATTACGAACCTGGCTATCAATGAGGCTTCCGGGCTTGCGGCCAGCCACAAAAACCCGGAAGGCTTGTGGGTACACAACGACAGCGGCTCAAAGCCCCTGCTGTTCCTGCTCAACACCCAGGGGGAGACCATCGCTACTTTTTATGTCGCCGGCGCTACCAACCGCGACTGGGAAGATATAGCGGTAGGACCCGGGCCGGCAGAGGGCGAAAGCTATCTGTATGTGGGAGAGATAGGCGACAACCAGGCTGTTTATCCTTCTTACACAATTTACAGAATACCGGAGCCGGTAGTAACAGAGCGCAACAAAACCCAGGTAGATACCCTGCGGCAAACCGAGGCTATTGCATTTGTGTACCCGGATGGCAAACGCGATGCGGAGACGCTGATGATTGATCCTCTGACAAAGGACATATACGTTATCTCCAAACGGGATGAATACGAAAATATCTATCGTGCGGCATTTCCCCAAACTACTTCATCTACTATTACTTTAGAGAAAACAGGTACGCTCCCCTTCAGGATAGGAGGTATGCTGGAGCAGATCGTGGGAGGTGATATTTCTGCCGATGGTGAACAAATACTGCTCAAATCTTATGTACAGGTTTTCTATTGGAAAAGAAAAAACGATGCTGTTTCTATCACCGAATTGTTGCAGGAAAAACCTCTGCTTTTACCTTATAATGTAGAGCCCCAGGGCGAAGCCATTGGCTTTGAGACAGATGGCAACGGATACTACACGCTCAGTGAAAAACAGGGTGGGGCACAGCCTCATTTATATTACTATCCAAAAAAATAAGCCTTCAGATACCTTCCCTGATCTCGATGGTTGTCACGGGGGTGCCGGGTCTTCCTTTGGCTCCTTCATATTTCAGAAACAGCCCGTCGGAGCTACGATACCATAAGTGCGCCGACCAAAGTTTGGATAGTAAAAAGTTTTTGAGAGTGATTTTGATCTTGATGGCTTCTACCTGCCGGCCGTTGATCTGTAGCCGTTCCGCTCCTAACTTTTCTGCCCTGAAATGGAGAGGTTCCAGGTCAGCTAATTTGAGAGTCCAGTACGTCATGGTTTCTTCTTCTGACATAGCAAAATGGCTCAAACCAAAATCCATCTTATTGATCCAGGCGTCTTCGTCGATAGCAACGGTTTTCTGAAGTTTCTCACCTTTGAACGTTCCTTCAATGCGGATGCTATTGTCCTGCCGTTTGGCGACGAACTGTGTGTTTTCCCTGTCGTTGCGGTGTATCCAGGTTTCGGTAGAGCCCCGGGGGCAAAAAAGATGCTTGGAGTATTGATGCGGTTCCTGAATCTCTATGATCTGAGAAGGTCCTTTCAGCACCCTGCTGATTTCTTGTATAGTTTCCTCTCCGCTGGTCGTAGAAACGTAGATCATCTCCTGTGAAAAAGCGGAAAAGGGCAATAAGGCGGTCAAACATCCTGCAAAAAACGTTAACCGGTAATCAAAACTGTCTGGATACATGATCAAAAAAGTTTGCAAATAATCAGGAAAAGTAAAAAAAACAACGCAAGCGTCCTATTGATTTATACTTTTTCTACCGCCAGCCACTCCGGTTTGCGAGTGATCACTTTTGCCTGCAAAGCATTGAGCAGGTTGTAAAGCCCAAAATAAGTTCTGTTGATATACAGCGCGTCGCGGGGGCCGCGGGCTGCTTTGGATTCTTTTACTTCTTTCTGGTTGGAGATGCGTTCGCTCAATGAAAATATCTGGCGGAAATAGGCATCGTCTGAGAAGTCAAAAGCTTCATGGTGAAAAGGTCTGCCTAAAAGTTCAATCATTTCTATAAAGATAGCTCTGAATACTTTTTTCTGCTGGGCCGTGTCTTCCTTATTAAAAAATCCTAATTCATAAAAAACGCTGTCTAAGGCTTCGTCATTCCCTAAAATATCTTTTCTGATCAGCCTGAAATATTTTTCATAAAAATCATCAGGAATTACTTTGACACAACCAAAATCTATAATACCTAACTGACCGTCGTCCTGCATGAGGAAATTGCCCGGGTGCGGGTCGGCATGAACCTGCCTGAGGGTATGTACCTGATGGTCGTAAAAATCCCAGAGTGCCTGCCCGATCTTGTCTCTGGCCTCCTGTGACGGATTTCGCAATAAAAATTCTCTGAGATGCTCGCCATCTATCCAGTCCATAGTGATGATTTTATCGCAGGACATTTCTGGGTAATACGTAGGGAAAAACAGGTTTTCTATATGTCCGCACTGCCCGGAGATGTCTACAGACCGCCGTAGTTCCAGCGCATAGTCGGTCTCTTCGAGCAGTTTGGATTCTACTTCTTCCATATAATGATCCAAGTCTTTTTCATTGATATTAAAAAGCCGGATGGCAAACGGGCGGACAATCTTCAAATCAGAACTGATGCTGTCGGCTACGCCGGGATACTGTATCTTGACCGCCAGCTTTTTGCCCTGCAAAGAAGCTTCATGTACCTGCCCCATAGAAGCCGCATTGCGCGCATTTTTAGTAAATGTATCGTAAAGCTGGAAAGGGCCTTTGCCAAAATATTGCTGGAAAGTTTTGACCACCAGCGGGTATGACAAAGGCGGTGCGCTGTACTGCGCCATCTGAAAACGGTCGGAGTAGGCGGTAGGCAGCAGGTTTTTGTCCATGCTCATCATCTGAAGCACTTTCAGGGCGCTTCCCTTCAGTTCGCTGAGCGACTCGTAAATATCTTCTGCGTTATCGCTGTGAAGGGTTTCACGGCTTAACTCTTTGTTAAAAGCTTTTTTGGTGTAATACTTTACATAATTGCCACCTACCTTCGCGCCGGTTCTCACAAAACGGGCAGCCCGCTGCACTTTCGAAGTAGGGATTTTGGATTGTTCTTTCATAAAAAGGGAATGGATGAGATAAGGTTAACGCTGTCTTCTTTGGAAAAGGAAACGGGCCAGGTCAACAGCACCATCTAAAGCGCCCCTGCCCATGATATCGAACGAAAGGTTGACGGCTTTCTCAATGGCTATGTCTGTCTGCTCAAAATTTTTGCTGTCGTCTTTGACCCAGAAGTTCAGCACAAAAAGCAACTGCCGCCACAGTCCATCGTCGTAGTTATTGCTGATCAGGGGGCGGTCTGCAATTTCGTTGGTTTCTTTGCCTTCGCTGAGCAGTTCATTGATAAAAGCGTAAAATTCCTGCTTGAACCCGTCCAGGGCGCCTGCCCGCATCATAGAGGGTGCCGTGCCGGCTCGTTTCAGGATAAAAGTAACATAGCTGCGGTTTTCTTTGAGTACCTCGATCCAGGTATAATAGAAAGCCAGCAGTTTCTCCCGGACGCTATATTCATTGTAAACTGTTTCGCTCTGAATCTTATTTATGGTTTTCTCAAAAAAGTCTTTCCATATCCCTTTCTCAATCGCGTTGAATGAATTGTAGTATTCATAAAAAACGCTTTCTTTCATGTTCAGCCGCTTGACAAACTGATACACCGAGGGTGGTTGCCTGCCATGCTCTAACAAATGATCGATGTAAGCTTCCTTAATGATTGCCGCTTTGTCTTCTATCACTGTGGCTTTATCTTTATTACTTTTTGCCATTGTATTTTTTAAAATTGATTAACATCGTTTGGTGCGTAAGGTTGGAAGCAGTAGCATAAAAACTGTTTAATCTTACCAGCTAAGTCTTAAACGTCTCCTCAGGATATTTAATTCACTTCTTCCCGCCTAAAACTTCTGCCAGATTACTTACAGTATTGGTTTGGTCATTTCCAGGATTATATTACCGGAACAGGCTCAGAAAGTTATCCTGGTTAGCATTTACGGAAAAATGCGCTTCTACCTTCCGGCGTCCGGCTGCTCCCATGTTCGCTCTTAAAGCAGGATCAGCGATCAGCATTGCCAGGGCTTCGTACCATTCCTGTCCGGTAGTGCAGAGGTAGCCGTTCACGCCCGTTTCTACGATCTGCCTATTGACGCCCACCGGGGAGATGACCGCCGGAATGCCCAGTCCCAGGTATTGCAGGGCTTTGAAACCGCATTTGCCTTCTGCCCAGGCGTCGTCTGTCAGGGGCATCAGCCCGATATTAATTTGCAGCAGGTCTTCAATTTCCGACGCTTCGCGCCAGGGTACAAACGCAAGGTTGTCCAGATGAAAAGCAGGTGGGCGGTCCGCAATGACGACTACCCGAAAAACATGATGGGCTGCCAGCTTTTGCAGCACCGGCCAGAGCGGTTCCAGAAAGGGCAGGGTAGAATGAGAGCCTGTCCAGCCGATCACAGGTATGTCCGCTTGCTGGTCTTTGCAGCGGTTGTGCCGGTGGACGGTATCAATGGTTGTTGGGTTCAGCACCACACAATGGTTGTATTGAGCGGCATACCGGCACAGGTAAGTATTGCCGCCGCTGACCTTGTAGCTCCAACGGCAGATACGCGCTACTTTACCGTGCCACTTCAGGCGGGCGATCATGCGGTTGGCTCCGGAAGTGTTGGGCAGCCAGATGGCATCGTCGAAGTCGTAGATGATTTTTTTCCTTAATACTTTTGCCAGCAGCCACTCTATCAGGGGTGGCCCCAAAGGCGTCGCTTCCCGGTGCAACAGGATATAGCTGGCCCGCCTCGCCTGCCAGATATGCAGCCCCCGGCGCAGAAATCCCTTAACTACGCCCCACCCTTTTTTGAAGAGATGCCCTTGCTGATACAGCACAGCGTTGGTCGTGGCATCTATAAAAGGAAAGATGCGGTACGCCATCCCGTGTTGTTGCAACAAGTCCAGGTACTGCTCATAGCGAAAACGCTGGCTGGGCGCTCCCGCCTCAGGATAAGGGCAAAAAATGGCGATGAATTTTTTAATTCTTGTATCTTTGGTCATGTTTGAAGCATTTGTCGGCTGGATACGTCAGTATGCGCAGCGTCCACAGGCAGCTATTCCGCTGCATGAGACCTACGTGGCTGACCATGAGTACAATATTATAAAAGATTGTCTGGATTCGCGCACCGTTTCTTCGGTAGGTTCTTATGTAGAAGTCCTGGAACAGCGTATCTGCCGCCTGACAGGCGCACGGTACGCCACGGCGGTTGTCAATGGTACCAGCGGACTGCACATAGCCCTGCTCATTACAGGCGTACAAGCCGGAGATTTGGTCATTACGTCTCCTTTTAGTTATGTAGCGACGGGCAATGCCATCCGGTATACAGGTGCTGAGCCTGTTTTCCTGGATATTGACCGGCATACCTTGGGCTTGTCGCCACAACATCTGGCTGATTTTCTGGAAAAGCAAGCGGTACGAAAGCCTGATGGCTCCTATCATAGAGGTTCCGGGCGACGTATTGCCGCTTGCCTGCCGGTACATGCCTTTGGGCATCCGGCGGCTATTGATGAGATTGTTGCTATTTGTACTCATTATGGCATCCCGGTGATAGAAGATGCGGCGGAGTCATTGGGGAGCTATTACAAGGAGCGGCATACCGGCACCTGGGGCAGCGCGGGGGTGTTTAGCTTCAATGGCAATAAAATTGTTACCTGCGGCGGCGGCGGTATGGTCGTGACCCATGACCGCAAGCTGGCAGCCAAAGCCCGACACTTGACTACACAAGCCAAGGTCAGAGAAAAGTACAGCTACTACCACGACCAGGTAGGGTACAATTACCGGATGCCCAACCTGAATGCCGCTCTGGGCTGTGCCCAAATGGAAAGTATAGAGTACCGCCTGGAGCAAAGAAAAGCGCTGGCAGCAGCCTACCGCCGTTTCTTCGCCACTTATGATGTCACTTTCTTTCAGGCACCCCTCCAGGCAGCATCCAATTACTGGATGCAGGCAGTAATCCTGGAAAGTGAAAAGCAGCGCGACGACTTTGTACAGTTTACCAACGAGCGGGGTATTCACACCCGCCCGGCCTGGCGGTTGCTGCACCGGTTTCCTATGTTCTCTACCTATGAGGCGGGCAGTCTGACGGAGGCTGTGTTTATAGAAAAACAGGTGGCTTGTCTTCCTAGTAGCATTTATCGTTGAATGAGGATTATGTTTATACTATGTGACAAACTTTGCAGCGTCAGACAGACCAGAGGTCTGTTAATAACTCACACGAGCCCGGAGGCTCGCGCGAGTTATTCAACGGCTTCCAGCCGTTTAATGAACCACAAAGAATACCAAGAATAGTACATTGAAAGTACAGAAACATAAGTGAGAAAAATGTCTGAAAAACAACCCGTTATATTGATAGGAGGCGGCGGTCATTGTACGGCGGTGCTGGATGTGTTGGAAAGAAACAACACCTTTCTTGTCAAAGGCATACTGGACAAAAAAGAAAAGATAGACCAACACGTCCTGGGCTACCAAATCATTGCGGCTGACGAAGATATACCTGCCATGATGCGGCTCTGTCCTAACTACCTGATCACCATCGGTCACACCAAAGACAGCAGCGTACGGGCAGGTTTTTATGAGCGCGTAAAGCAGGCGGGCGGACAGTTCGTTACCCTGATTTCTCCTTTATCCTACGTTTCCAGACATGCTGCCATCCAGGAAGGAACGGTCGTGATGCACCAGGCGATGGTCAACGCTGGCGCAACAGTAGGGTGTAATACTATTATCAATTCCAAAGCTTTGATAGAACATCATGCCCGCATAGGCGACCATTGCCACATGGCTACCGGCGCGATTGTCAACGGCGGCTGCCAGGTTGGCGACCATACGCTGATTGGAAGCGGTGCGGTAGTCCGTCAGGGAATTTATATTGCACCGCATGTGGTAGTTGGCGCGGGTGCTGTCGTCGTGAGCGACCTGGACGAGCCGGGAACGTACATAGGCATTCCCGCCCGGTGGATAGGAGCGGGGCGATAGATATTAGTTTTGTTTTATCATACTACCTGTTGCTTTTGCCATCTCTGTCCTGATTGAAGCGATCAACCTATGTCAGGGACGGACAAACACTCAACATTCAATAATCAACACTCAATGCTCAAAGATTCTTACTCAATCAGCATATTTCTATACGATGTAAGTTTGTGTATTAAAACACAGGGTTTTTAATGCCTCCCTGAAATTGTTTTTATCTAATATTGGGGCTTTTACAGGTATTGTATTTTACTCTTCTTACCCATGATGCATCTTGTCGTAGACGCCCACAAAAGAACCTCCCTGCTCAACCTTGGCGAGCTTCGCCAGTACAAAGATTTACTCTACATTCTGGCGTACCGTGACCTGCGCATCCGTTATGCCCAAACCCTGTTAGGATTGCTCTGGGCTTTGCTGCAACCGCTGGCCACGCTCACTATTTTCACCATTGTATTCGGCAGAGCCGTCAAGGTAGATACCGGTGATATTCCTTACCCTTTGTTTGCCGTGACAGGCGTAGCTGCCTGGACGTATTTTGCTTTTGTAATGAAAGAAGCGGGCAACTCGGTCATTGCTGCCCAGCAGATGGTCAAGAAAATCTATTTTCCCCGCCTCGTGGTTCCGCTCTCCAAAGCCCTGGTAGGTTTCGTAGATTTTGGTATTGCTTTGTTTTTTATGGCGGTGCTGATGGCTTACTACGGCTACACCCCTTCGTCAAATATTATCTTTTTGCCTGTCTTTATTGTACTGGTCGTGCTGGCGGCGTTGGGAGCAGGTATCTGGCTTAGTGCGCTTACGATCCGTTACCGCGACTTTCAACATATCGTACCGTTTCTGGTTCAGTTTGGATTGTATGCTACCCCGGCGGCGTATCCTGCCAAAGCCGTGCTGCAAAGTCTGCCCGAGTGGTTGGTGACGCTGTATTATCTCAACCCGATGGCGGGTATTATTGAAGGTTTCCGCTGGACCCTTTTGGGCGGCGATCCTCCCAGTGCTTTTGCCTACCTTTCTTTCGGATTGATCTTTATTCTTTTCTTTTCCAGCCTGTTTTATTTCAAAAGAGTAGAGCGCGTGATGGCGGATATAGTGTAGTTGTGTGTTATTAGGAAGAAATTTATGAGGAGATTACTTATACTAATTATATTCATACTTGGCTGTACTACCAAAGATTGTATTGATGAATCTGAAATTACAACTAAAAGATTACCTGAATTTAGGGGTGCTTTTCCTACGACAATTGAACAAAGCTTCATTTTTTTAGACTCTTTGCTAGCGGAAGATATTAGAAAGGTAATAAAGTGTTCTGACGAATACGATATTAAGAAACAACGAGTTTTACCGGGTCTGTGGATGTGGATTCACAATAATTTTCAGTTGTATAACAATACAACCCAATTGGGGCAATTATTTGAACAACAGAACATCGATAAAATGCAACGATCCAGTTTGATGGGCATCCTTTACCACAGGCATTTGAATGGAGATAGCATAAAAAAGAAAGATTTATTTCTTGAATACAGAATTCTTAATGACAGCAAAGGCAGAGTGTCGAGTTTGTCTCAAAGAGCTCAAATAACTGATGAAGAATATTTACAAATCAAGAGACTATCTTTCATGTCAGATTCACTGATGGCCATTAATGGAAAGGCAGGAGTTAAAAGCATCTTGAATGAAAAAGAGCTTTCACATAAATCTCGAGAAATGATTGATAATAGAAATCTCGTACTAGATTTGACCGAGGATATTAGAATTAAAGCCTCATCGCAGGAAAACTATTCTAAAAGTTTAGACGATCTGAAGGAATTAGGATATAGTTCGCAGTTGACAGATTTCAACAACCTGTCGTTTGGACAAAAAATAATAATACTGGAAAGGGCTAGAATAGATATACTTGAAAAAGAAAACAACACACAACACTAGCTATCCTCAAGCCTTGGTGGAAAAGCAATTTGGTAGCTTCTCGCTCCAAGTATTAATAATTAAACTCGAACAGAAAACGCAAACATTCCCGGCCTGAGGCTAGCCCAACCGAAGAGGGAAGACAGTGGTTGTCTCTCATGTTCCATCCGTCTTGTTCATTCTTCTTACTTCCCACTTCAGTCTTCCCTCTTATCAAACTAAAAAAATCAGACCCAAAGTGTAACAATCATCAAGTCTTTGCATCAAAGCTGTAAAAACAGAAAAGATGAAAAGACTAACAATTGTATTTACCGTGTGGCTGATGGCTCAGGGAGCTATTGCCCAACATGCTGCTTTCCAGGTTACTAAAAGAGGTGCCGGAAATCCCATTTTGTTTTTACCAGGGTTTGCTTCTCCGGGTTCGGTTTGGGATCAAACGATTGCAAACCTGAAAGGCAAGCACGAATACCACATTATTTCTTATGCAGGCTTCAACGGGATAGCGCCTATTGAGATGCCGTGGTATGAAACGATCAAAGAAGAACTGCTTGATTATGTCCTTGAACAGAAATTATCTGATATCACCATCATAGGGCATAGTATGGGAGGCAACCTGGCGGTAGATCTCGCTGCCGCACTGCCTGATAAAGTCACTAAACTTGTCCTGGTAGATGCTATTCCCTGTATGCGGGCTTTGATGATGCCTGGCGTGCCGGCAAGCCAGATCCAGTATGATAACCCTTACAGCAAGCAGATGCTGGCCATGCCCGCAGATACTTTCCGGCAAACCGTAAGCAAGATGGCAGCCTACATGACTTTCGACAAGGCCAAAATGGATACGCTGACGCACTGGATGCTGGAAGCCGACCGTAATACATACGTCCACGGCTACACCGATCTGCTCAAACTGGACCTGAGAACCGTGCTCGATCAGGTGACCGCAGAAACTTTGATCCTGGGCGCTTCTTATCCTGACAAGGAAGTGGTATTGGCTAATTTCAAAGATCAGTATGCTAACTTAGGCAACAAAACCATTGAGATGGCGCCTGAGAGCCGACACTTTATCATGTTTGATCAGCCTGCCTGGTTGTATGAGAACATCAATGCTTTTCTGTCAAAATGAGTAAAAAACCCCACGCCCTGTTTGAATCTTTGTACACGCAATACCACCCGATGGTGCTGCATCTGTGCGTAGGTTTTATGCAGGGCGATAAGGCATTGGCGCACGATCATTTCGCAGGAAGTTTTTATCAATGTCTGGAATGCGCTGGACAAATTCAAGGGGAATGCTTCCTATAAAACATGGATTTACAGGATCACGGTCAACACCTGTTTGCAGTACATCAGGAAAGAGAAGAACAGGCAACGGCTGCCCCTCAACGCTTTGGATGATCAACAGGCCAGCGAGCCTGATCACACTTCGGCATCTGAGTATCAGGTTTTATACCATGCCATCGGAAATTTGAAGGAGCTCGACCGGCTGATCATCATGATGGTACTCGAGGAACTGGACTATGAAGAGATAGCCCAGGTAGTCGGTATCACTGCTTTTAACCTTCGCGTAAAAATTCACCGCATCAAAAAAAGACTTAAAAAATTAATAGACCATGAACGACGACCTGGATGATTTGAAAAAAACCTGGCAGCAAGCCAAACAGGATATGGAAAGCCAAACACAGTCTACAGAGCAGATCATAGCCTTAGCAAAACGTAATATGAGAAGTACGCTCTATTTCCATTATGGGAACATTGCTATCCTTACCATCACGCTGATCGCCCTTTATTTCTTCTTCTACCACCTGATTTATTTACAGGAGATGCTCAGCAAGATAGGGATTGCCTTGATGCTGGGCGGTCTTGTCTTGAGAATAGCGATTGAAGTGTTTAGCGTGGCTACGTCTTTAAAAATAGATTTGAGCGACCATGCGTTGAAGAACACGGATGATACCCTGGCATTTTATCGGTTCAGAAAGAATATTCATGGTCCTGTTACCATTGCCATTGTAGGCATGTATACTTTGGGGTTTTACCTGCTCACACCTGAGTTCAGCAAGCATCTGGCGTTGGGGTGGATGGTTTTGATCGATAGCTCCTACGTGGTTGGTGCCGTCATTCTTATCTGGCAGATCCGAAAAGGAATCCGGAGAGAAATGGAAAACCTGTCGGAGATTTTGAGCTTGAAAACAGAAATGCGCCAGGAAAGATAAGCATGGTCTTTTTACCGCAGAGTTCCACAGAGTTTTTGACACAGAGGAACACGGAGGGGCTCTGTGGAACTCTGCGGTTGACCTCTGTTTCCTCTGTGGTAAAAAACTTAAATCAATCACTCCACATAATACTTATTGATCACCCGTTTCAATCCATCCTTCAACCGTAGCACATTGAAGTTGATGAGCAAGCCAATTTTGCAATTAGCTAATTTCATGTAAGTGAGTACCTGCGCCAGATGCAGGTCGCTGAGTGCTTCCACAGACTTCACCTCCACTATGACTTTCCGTTCTACGTACAAGTCTGCTCGATAACCACATTCGAGCTTTACCTCTTCGTACACTAAAGGCAGAGGATACTCTTTAAAGCTACTCTCCCACCCCCGGCTGAGGGAGCGTTTTGATACCGGCGTTTTGTTTGGCCTGGTCTACCATGACTTTAACATCGGCCAGGAGTTGTTTGGCATCATACACGATGCCGTCTTTGATGGTGTAGCGTACGCCGCCTACGCGCGTTACCTTGTTGTTTTCGTTGAGCTTGATCGCGCCTGTGCCGTAGAGGGCTTTCAGGTTAGCCAGCGGGTTTTCTTCTACCAGGATCATATCGGCCAGCTTACCCACTTCTATGGAGCCAACCTCCTGGCTTCTGCCCAGTGCTTCGGCGCCTTTCAGCGTAGCAGCGCGGATCACTTCCAGCGGATGAAAACCTGCCTCCCGCAGCAGTTCCAGTTCCCGGATATAGGCAAAGCCATAAAGCTGGTAGATAAAGCCCGAGTCGGAGCCGGTGGTGACGCGCCCGCCCCGGTTTTTGTACTCGTTCACAAAGGTCATCCAAAGCTGATAATTATGCTTCCAGTTGACTTCTTCCTCGGTGCCCCAATAGTGCCAGTGCGAACCGTGGGAGACACGGCTGGGTTTGTAAAAATCCCACAGCGAAGGCAGGGTATAATCCTGGTGCCACTCGGCGGTGCGGGCGCGCATCAGGTCGCGGTTGGCCTCGTAGATGTTGAACGTAGGGTCAATGGTAAAGTCCAGCGCGATGAGCGTATCCATCACGGCATTCCAGTGAGCCGAATAAGGAGGCGCGGCCTGTGCCCATAGCGTACCTGCTTCCCCGAAGCGGTGCTGCTCGTTCTGGTAGTTGTAGCCGGGCGGATAGTTCTGAATGGTACGGTCGGTAAACAAAGCCTCGGGCAGCCCGTACCAGTGTTCCATAGAGGTGAGTCCCATGCGGGCCGTTTGCAGTACATTCAGCCAGGCTACATCCAACTGGGCATGGTGGCAGGCAGAACGCAAGCCCTGCTTTTTGGCCTCGTCCAGCGCAGCTTCCATAATGTCGGGACGCGCCCCGAAAAATTTGATGCCGTCGGCACCTGCTTTGGCAATGCTTTGCACCCAGCGCCGCGCTTCTTCCGGGCTGTTGATGTCATCTTCCAGCCCTTGTCCAAATACAGAGTAGGCTTCAATGCGCGGAGCGGTAATGGTATTCTGCTGGCTTCTTTTTTTGTGGTCAAGTGTCCAGTCAAGCCCGTTGCCGCAGGAAGGCTCGCGGATGGTGGTGATGCCGTGCGCCATCCATAGCTTGAAGACATATTCGGCGGTGGTGCCTTGTCCCATTCCGCCGATATGTCCGTGCATATCGATGAAGCCCGGCAGCAGGTACATGCCTTCGGCATCGATGATCTTAGCGCCTGACCGGGCTTTAGGACGGCGCGTACTGTCTATGGCTACGCCCGGGTAGC
>JBBSNI010000122.1:0-13507 GCA_038232695.1 Cytophagales bacterium | reverse complement strand
GCTGTCGGTGTGATCACGCCTAAGTCTTTTGTAGGGCTGTGTCCGGCATAGCCATCGGGCGAATAGCTGGCGGTAAGACCCCAGCAGTCTTTACCGTAGCCTTTGTATTTTTTAGGATTTTCTACACAGTATTGCCGATTGATGAGCGTATGGCTGGTGTTTTCTTCCCAATAGTTGGCATAGGCATCGCTCAGCCCGCGCGGGTTAAGCCCTAAGTAAGAGTAATGCGCCCAGAACAGCGGTCCTCCGTATTTTTCATCACCGTTGTGTCTCAAAGACAGGTGATAACCGTAGGTCGTAACATCCGTTTTGATGCCGCCGCTGCGCGCCCAGCCTTCGTGGTAGACGGCTGACGGAACCCCGTGCGTGGGAGATGCCGCCGCCAGCACATAAGTAATAAGGCATTCGTTGTAGCCTGCTATAGCAAAATTCATCGCCCAGGCGTGCTGCGGCGACCAGTGCCAGTACAGTACGTTTTGCCCGCCCTGCCGGTACCAGTCCCACTCTACCTCTTTCCATAGGGTATCTATCTTGGCGGCGATCTTCTTTTCGTTGTCATCACCGTCTGCCAGGTATTGCCTGGCGCATAGCAAGCCCTGCACCAGGTAGGCGGTTTCTACCAGGTCACCCCCATCGTCTTTGGGGCTAAAGGGTTTTACCTTGCCGGTCTCTCCATACAGCCAGTGCGGCCAAACGCCATGAAACCGGTCGGCCCGTTTCAGGTAGGCAGCGATCTTGCCCAGCCGGGCGACGCCTTCCTGGCGGGTGATAAAGCCGCGCTCTATGCCCACCAGGATCGCCATGATGCCGAAGCCCGACCCGCCGGTAGTAACTACGTTCTTGTCGTTCTGCGGGTAGTTGCCGTCTGCATGGAATCTTTCTCTTGCCAGGCCGGAGACCGGCTCGGCGCCCTCCCAGAAGTAGCGGAGGGTTTGCCGTTGTACCAGCGTCAGCAAAGAATCGTCAGAGAGGGAGTCGGCAGCTTCTGTGGTAGCGGTGCTGCTTCTTTCGGGCTGGCAGCTAAGAAACATCGCTGCTACGATGAAGGTCAGAAAAAGGAGTGTAGTTTTCATAGATTAATGTCTTCTTCAGGTTGAACACATTTAAAAATGCAAGCTAAATCGTTGGAAAATGCTATTGATAACCTTAATTTATTGTTTTTAATTGCAACTTATCCTATCATGTCCTTTGTTCGCTTTGTTACTTTTGCAATCGGCCGCAGCGGCGGACCGTCAAAAGTAACCGCTGCGGCGGACCGTCAAAAGTCTTGGGCAAAATATTACGCCACCCGCAAAACCTAACGCACCCTCCGCGATTTTGCCCCCTCCAGCGCACCTTTTGATGCGTTTAACCAGTGTCTTCTCATTGCTTCAAGAATATTTTAAAAGTAGTGCCTTTGTCTTTTTCGCTGCTTACCTCAATTTTGCCGCCCCGGTTCTCAATGATCCTTTTGACCATATACAGACCGATGCCGGTGCCTTCTACGTGTTTGTGGAAGCGTTTGAACATCATAAACAACTTGTCAAGCTGCTGCTCGGTCATACCCAGACCGTTATCGGTGAAGGTAAGCAAAATATAGTCGTCCTGCACTTCCGAGCGGATATGTATTTCCGGCGTTCGCTCCGGGTAGCGGTATTTGATGCCGTTGCTGATCAGGTTGTAAAAAATGCTTCTCAGGTTGATGCGGGTATACTGTACCTGGTCTATGGTCTATGGTAAAGTCAGTATGGATCAGGGCACCGGACGCTTCTATCAGGCTGTGTATGTCTTCTTTTACATCTTTTACAGTTTCGGAGAAAGAAAGCAACTCGGTGGTGGTATCCAGGTCTTTCTGCACTTTGGCGATATCCGCCAGCGCTTTGACGGTATTTCTGAGCTTGCCCACGGAGATGTCTATGAGCTCGATGACTTTCCACTCCTGCGCATCGGCTTTACCTTGGATGGTAGGCTTGAGCAGGCTTTCCAGGTTGGCAATGGGCGATTTAAGATCGTGAGAGGCGGTGTATACAAAGTTATCAAGATCCGTGTTGATTCTTTTCAGGTTTTCGTTGCTCACCTTGAGTTCATCCTGCGCTTTTTTGAGGTCTGTCAGGTCTATGAGTGAGCCCAGCATACGGTAAGGTACGTCGTTTTCATCTTTGAGCACATAAGCGCGGTTGTATACAAAAGCAGAACTTCCGTCGGCTTTCATAAAGCGGTACTCATCCGACCACTTTTTCTCTCCCTGGTTGATGGCCTGGTAGACGCCCTGAACCACCCGCTCGCGGTCGTCGGGGTGGATGCTGCCAAACCAGGATTGTATGCCCTGCTGGCTTTCTTCTTCATAGCCGAATATTTCTTTAAAAGCCTCGTTCCACCAGAGTTCGTTGGTCACCAGGTTCCAGTCCCAAATAGCGTCGTTGCTCGCCAGAGAGACCAGCCGGAAGCGTTCTTCGCTGTCGGAAAGCTCGCGGGTGCGGTCTTCTACCCGTACTTCCAGTTCGTTGTTGAGTTGGGCAAGCCTTTCTTTGGTCGCTTTGACCTCCTGGTAAGCCGACATAATTTCTTCTTCGGCTCTTTTCTTGTCGCCGATATCAGCAAAAGTTACTGTAAGCCTGGCACCTGTCCTGATCGCAACGGTCTCCAGCCAGAGGTCAAGCCCGTCCTGCCGGTATTGATTTTCTGCATGATACAGGCGGCCGGTTTCCATTACCTGTACATATTTTTCAAAAAAACCTTCTTTTTTGATACCGGGCAGCACGTCCAGCAGCCGGTGTCCTATAAGTTCTTCCCGGTTTTTACCCATAATATGCTCCACCGCGCTGTTGGCAAGCACCCATTCGAAATCAACGATACGGCCTTGTTCATCTTTTATGCTGTCAAAAGCCATAATGCCATTGAGTGAGCTATCAAGCACCCCGGTGAGCATATTGTTCAGGGTTTTGAGCGTGGTGATATTGACAAAGGTAACGACGGCACCATCAACGGTTTTGTCTTGCCGGATGTAGGGCAGTATCCTCATCTGGTAATAACGGCCATCTTCTAACTGGATTTCCTGCTCCTGAATTTCCCGGGTCTTTATCACCTGCCTGATCGTTTCTATCAGGTTAACGTCTTTGGTATTAAAAGAGAAATGGCTGATAGGTCGGCCTATGTCAGCTTCTATGATATTGATCTGCCGGGCAACAGCAGGGCTGTATTTCCTGATCAGCAGGTTTTTGTCTACAAAGAGCTTCCCTATTTCCGTACTCCTGAAATAGTTGTTCATGTCGTCGTTGAGTTCCGAAAGCTCCCTGATCTTGAGTTGGTGCTCGGTATTGACAGTGTGCAGTTCTTCGTTGAGCGATTGCAGTTCTTCGTTGGTACTTTGCAGTTCTTCATTAGAAGTTTCCAGTTCTTCTACCGTTGTTTGCAGGCTTTGCTTGGTATCTCTGAGTTCTGCTTCTATCTCTGTCAGGCGGTTGATGCTGACCTGGTTTTCAAACAACTCACTTTCCTCTCCTTTTTTGGTATAATATTGTTCTTCTTTGATCAGGACAAAGAGAAACTTTTCATTGAACTGGTCGGCGTCCAGGTAGGGTTTCACCACCAGGCTCAGGGTTTTGATCGTGTCGCCATAGTCTGCTTCGATGCTTTTGCTGACTACCTTTTCGCGGCAGCGGCTGGCTTTACGCAGAGCTATGCCCAGGGCAACCGATAATTGGCGCGGCACCATCTTGAGCAGGTTCAGTTCCAGCTTCTTGTCGGGCAGCGTCAGGAACCGTTTGTAGTCTCCCAATGCCTGCCGGAACTCGTAGTTTTCGTCGACAAAGAGGGCGGCATAGCCAAATTCTTCCAGGATCGCCTCGTTGAAAACCTCGCTCATGTTCTTCTGGAAACCTTTGACTGAAGGTTTGACGTTGAGCGAAGACTTTGAATCTTCTTTTTTTGGCAGGGGCGCATGGGTACTGGCATTGGTCAGGACAAAGCTCTTATTGAGCGAGGTGGTCTTATAAATATTCCATTTCTTGCTGATGGGCTCTAAGGCATCTTTGAGTATACCGGAACTTTCGCTGGAACCTAAAAAGAGGTAGCCTCCCAGGTTAAGAGAAAAATGTAAGGCGGAAAGGACTCTTTTCTGTAGCTCCGGCTGCATGTAGATGAGCATATTGCGGCAACTGGCCAGGTCTATCTTGCTGAAAGGAGGGTCTTTCAAAAGATTGTGCTGTGCAAAGATCACCATCTTGCGGATATGACTGGCAATGCAGTATTTTTTGCCTTCTTTGGTGAAATACTTAGCCAAACGCTCCTCGCTCAAATCCTTCTCTATAGCGGCCGGGTACAATCCTTTGGCAGCTACCTCTATAGCCCTGGGGTCTATGTCGGTAGCAAATATTTTGATGTCGGGATGGCCGCCATGTTTTTCCATATATTCGCTGAACAGGATCGCCATAGAATAGACTTCTTCGCCTGTGCTGCACGCCGTGATCCATATCTTTGTTTGATCTTTTTCTGTCTTTTCAGACAGTATCGCAGGAATTACCCTTTCCTGTATGACCTGGAAGGGAATGGAATCTCTAAAGAATTTGGTGACGCCGATCAGAAAATTGTCGCCCAGCGCCTTGATCTCGTCAGGGTTGTTCTCCAGGTAATGCAGGTATTCTTCCGGCTGGTCTATTTTGTGTTGCGCCATCTTTTTGGTGATCCTGCGCTCCAGCGTCTGCCTTTTGTAAGCGGTAAAGTCATTGGGCGTATTTTCTTTGACCAGGTTGAGAATCTTTTTCAGCAGTTCATCTTTATCAACGAAGGCGGGCAAGTGGGCAGGTTCTACAGGCTCACCCTTTCTGGGGTATTGCAGTATCTTTTCCGCCATCATCTCAGGAGGCAGAATATAATCCGTATACCCTGAAATGATGGCACTATTGGGCATACCATCAAACTTGGCGGTAAGCGGGTCTTGTGCAATGACCAGCCCGGCATTGTCCTTGATAGCGGCAATGCCTTTGGTGCCATCGGTGCCGGTACCCGACAGTATGACGGCAACGGCGCGATGACCTTTATCTTGTGCCAGCGAAGTAAGAAAAGTATCAATAGCGTAGTTGGGTACATTGCTTTTATCTTTGTTCGTCAGGCGCAGCTTGTTATTTTTGATGGTCAGGTTTTGCTTGTTGGGGATGAGATAGACGCAGTTGGGCTTCACCCTCATGCCTTCTTCTGCCACGAATATCTCCATTTTGGTGTGCTTGGCCAACAGCTCGTCCATCAGGCTTTCGGCCGAAGCGCCAATCCCTACCACGAAATGATCCGGCAGGCTAAGGATTTTTTTCTTTGTACTCTGAATTGGTTCAGCATTTTCCTGCATACAAACATGGTGTTAAAGTGCGTGGGTGTTCAGGTGTTCCGGTGCTGAGGTATTGCTGGTTACTTTTTTCCTTGAACATTGAGTGTTGATTGTTGAATATTGAGTGTTTAAAAATTTTTCAACTAAAAAAGAGAGAAAGTAGGTAATCCTATCTTTGAAGCCTGAGTTACACCTGAACACCGTTTTATACCATAAACATCTTCTCCAGCAAGGCTACCCGAAGCTTTTCGGCTGCTTCCAGTTCTTCTTCCCGCCAGGGAGGCGATATGTCGCTGACGGTTTCTTTCCACACATTGAAAGAGTTGCGCGGGTGATAGACTTTGCCATCTTTCTCAAAATTGATCGCTTCGTTAGGATTGCCGCCCCAGCTTACCGTCTGAATCACTTCCGAGCGATAGCCTAACAGGTAGTCGCCGTTGTGCGAAATGTGCAGGGCCAGCAGACCGCTGCCCAGGTCTTTGAAATCAGCGGCATGTTCGTACTCGGCAGACAGCGCCTGGGTAGCACATATCTTTTCGTGGTGATAGCGGCGTACCCAGCGTACCAATTTTTTCACGTGGTCTTCGGCGGGCGTCTTGCCCTTGCTGATCACCTCGTTGTTGACGACCAGGGAAGCCCCGCCGATGCCAAACAGTTTCATCATATCCTGAGCGTTGGCTTGAAAGCTGGCCGCTACATCTTTGTCGGTATAGAGTTGCTCCAGGATTTTCAGCTTTAGCTCATCTACTTTGGTCTTATATTGTAGTTTGTCTTCTCTTTCTTTGGCGGCTACCTGGGTAGAAATAATGGTAGAGAGCAACTCAAAAGCGGAGCGGATTTGCAGGTCAGGGTATTTGGGCGTCTTGTGGTGACAGGAGATCAGCCCCCAAAGCTGCTCATGCACAATGATAGGAACCGACATGGAAGCCTGCACCTCCATATTGTTCAGATACTCAATATGTACCTTCGGCACCGCCCACAGGTTGCAGGCCGAAAGGTCGGTGAAGCTGTAGGTAGCCGGGTTGAGTACGGGCACCAGTTTGGCAGGCGTAAAGTTGGTGTCCGGGATCAGGCGGTACGGATTAGTCAGATACGGGTTCCTGCTTTGCCGGGGTACATCCGAAGCCGGAAAGCGCAGATCAAGGTAAGGCACCATATCTTCTTCTTTGGCTTCGGCAATGACCGTCCCGTTCCAGTTTTCGTCAAACTTGTAGCACATCACCTTGTCGAAGCCTGTCAGGTCTTTGAGTTCATCTACGGCGATCTGTCCGATAGAGCGTACGTCTTGTGCTTTTTTCAGCGTCAGCATCACATATTTGATCTTGTCGTAGATGTCCATAAAAGAGATAGAGAGTTCCTGCTCCCGGATCTCTTTCAGTTCTATGATAAAGTTTTTCTCCTGGCTGTGGAGGATGGCAGAAAAATGCAGCTTTTTTTCTCCTGCCTGAAAATGCAGATACACCGGAATCCTTTCCTTGACCGGCCAGTTGTCAAACTGCGCTTTGAGGGCAGCGGTCTGCTCATCTCCTATCAGCGTTGCCAGCGAATGGTTCAGGATATTTTCTAGGCCTTCCAAGGCGGTCGGCTGCATTTTCGCTGGTTTGGATGATGTTGAACGTATCTTTTTCCAGCACCATCAGCACACCGTGCGGCTGTATGGCGTTGATAAAGTTGACGGGAATACTGCCGCAAAACTCCGAGTCGTAATTCTTTTGCTTCAATGCCATGTTTGGTTTCTTCTGATCCATTGTTCCAGTTTTTGAAAAGTCTCGTTGGCCGTGTCAATCATTTCTTCATCCTGATGGAAGTCGGCACTAAAGCGTAGCATCGCCTGCTGAAATGCTTTCCACCGGCTGCCGGTCTGCGGTCCGTACCCGTTGAAGAAAGCCGCACCGCCGGAAGCGTCCAGCCCCAGGGCTTGCGCCAGGTTTTTGGCGATCAACCTGCCGCCCAGGGTAGAGCCTTCCATCACGTACAGGCTACCGAACGCCTGCGCCGGAGTATTGATTGTTGGCAGGTCATCGTACAGCCTGATGGCAGCCGTATCTTCCTCCAGCCGGTGGAGATCTGCCCGCAGGGCGGCGGCTTTGCGGCGCGTGTCATAGTCGGGCAAGTACTCTCGGACAAGGCCGAAGCGGTCTATGACCTGCTCCAGCGGATAGAAGTAGCCGTAGAAGACCCGGAGGACTTTTCCATAGTGCGACAGCGTCACGCCGGGGTGCGTAAGCGGACTTAAAAAGTCTACTGCTTCCAACTGCTGATGGCTTGCGGAGGTTTGTGCTTTTATCGCTTCTAAGATCATACTATTCTTCTTCGCTATCTTGCTGTAGCTTCTCCCACAACTCCTGTACTTTCTGCCGGTTCAGCGGTTTTTCTATGTAGCTTTGTATCTGATACACTTTGGCTTTTTCCAGGTCCCGCTCATTGATAGAGGTGGTGAGTAAGGCAATAGCTACCTGGTGGCTGTGCTTTATTTCTCTGAAAGCATCCAAAAATCCGAAGCCGTCTACCAGCGACATATTAATATCCAGCAATATGAGTTTATCTTCCGGCGCCACAATATGCTCTGTATTTTCCATCCAATGTTGCTGAATAAAATCCAGCGCTTCCAAACCATCCTGGGTTACATGGATATGGTTGGCTACCTGTAGTTCCTGTAACAGGTTCTGGTTCAAAAAATTTGTGATCTCGTCGTCATCTACCAACAATACATGATTAAACTTTGGTTTCATAAGGGATGCTGAAAAACAAGAGGGTGATCCAAAACGAACAGACTTTATGCTTAAAAAAATTTAGCGTTCCATCAAAAAAACGCACTATAATACTAAAAAAGAAAGCAGTTTACAATATTCGTGATAAATTGCTACAGTTATTACAGAATTTCATCCTATGAAATGCAAAAAGAAAGGTCCATGTCTCTTGCTGCTGTTGTTGGCGTTCTATCCGCTTTGCGCACAACAAGATACGCTGTCTTTGCTGCAAGACATTTACCTGGCGCAGGACGGCAGGCAACTCCGCTGGTGCAATCAATACCTTACCCTGACTTTTGACAAAAACACAGGACGCTGGCAATCGCTAAGGCGGCAAAATCATCCCGGCAACCTCATCGATGCCGACCGCTCGCTAACTACGCTGGACTTTAGCATAGACAGTACCTGGATGGTAGCCCAACACGGCAGCCGTTTCCTGGGCTATGAAACCGCTATCGCCCGCGACGGGCAAACGGCTACCCTGCATCTGCACTTCGGCATACAGCCGCCGGATACCGCCGCCCACGATACTTTTATGTTTACCCAATCTTTTGCCTTGCCCGCTGGCAAAAGCTGGCTGGAACGCTACGCTACGCTGACGCGGCCGGCTTCCCCGGAAGCAGACATAACAGAAGTAAAGATGGAAGATTTCCGTTTTGTGCTGCCGGGTGTCGTGCTGGGCGATGCTGCCCGCTGTGTGGTCAATGTGCCGGGTCCCTGGTTTCCGGCCTCGCTGGTGTTGCCTAATACGCCGTATGCTGACCTGCTCGAAAGAGACATCCCCGGCTTCCACAGCGCCCCGGACGCAGGCTTCGGCGTACTGTCTATCACTAACCCGGAGGAAAACCTGACCCTGACAACCTGGATGCAGACAGGTGGTGAGGTTAACTACCATCCAAAGATACAATCGCGGGGCAACCGCCTGGATTTTATCTTTCAGGACCATAGAGCCTACCGTATGCCTGCCAACTTCCAGGTAGCCTCCGACGTGCAGCGGATAGAAATTGCAGAAGGGTCGCTGCTCAGCACGCTGGAAAGCTACCGGCAGATGTGCCTACAGGATATGCCGCTGGATACGGCGACGCCCGTCTGGGTGCGGAAGATGATCTTGCTGGAAGTTTATCCGCATTATTTCGAGGGAGGCTTTAAAGAAATTACACAAAAGCTACCTTTTTATCAAAATATAGGCTTCAATGCAATTTACCTGATGCCTCACTGGCAAGGCGGCTATTCGCCCATTGATCTGTTCAAAGTCAATCCCGAATATGGCACCGCCGAAGACCTGAAAGCACTGACCCGAACCGCGCATAAGCTGGGCATGAAAGTCTTCTTTGATATGGTCATCCACGGCTTCAACGAAAAGTCGCCCATGATGGGGCAGCATCCTGAGTATTTTGTACACGACGAAGCGGGCCGCATCACCCGGCACCGTACCTGGAAGAGCATGTCTACCGACTGGGGCAGCCCGGCGTATATACAGTTCATGGTTGATCTGGTCAGGCACGACCTGAGAGAGTACGACATTGATGGTTACCGGGTAGATGCTGCCAGCTTTAAAGGTCCCGGCTGGGGCGTCAACGTGCCGTATCCGGCGTATCGCAGTGGTACGGATGCGCCTGCGCTGATGGAAAAGATGCTACAGGCGTTGCGTGAACAAAAACCCGACGCCATGCTGCTCAATGAAGTTTTCGGTCCGGTATTTTATACGGTAAGCAACCTCTCGCACGACAACAATACCGAAGCCCCGCAGCAGTTTCTGGAAAAATGGGAAGCAGGTGATGCCACGTCCCAGGATTATAAAAAGCATATGGTGCGTGTCTTCCGCATGTTGCCGCCGGGCGCTAACCGGGTGTTTTTTGCCAGAAACCACGACACTTCCTGGTTTTATCACTTCAACGGATATACGCCGCAGTTTATGGCACTGGAAGCGATCCATGCTTTCTGCACCATTCCTGAGGTATTCACCGGCGACCGGGGCAGAAAAAGAAAAGAACCGAACCCGGAAGACGACCCGGCGGTATTTGCGCATTACCGTAAACTGTTTGCCATGAAGAAGCGCATCCCGGAGCTTTCTACCGGCGATCTGCTGTTGGAAGCCGTAGAAGCCGACCACCCCAATGTATTTACGGCATTGCGCCGTTCCAAAGAAAATACGTACTTGATCGTTGTTTCTATGCAAGACACGATACAGGAAACGAAAATTACTTTTGATACGGAGCAGGTACAAAAGCCCGGAGAAATGACGTTGGAAGACCCGATCAGCGGAGAAGTTGTTAAGGGCAAAGAGATGCGGCTCACGCTTAAACCCTTCCAGGTGCTGGTGGGCAAACTATAAATTCACTGATCAAACGGATGAAAATCTTTTCTAAAAAGGTAACTAACCAACAATGCAGCGATACAGGCATGGCGTTGACGTTGCTCGCTTTGCTGCTGGGTATTTTCACTAACCGGGATTTTTATTTTATCATTGCCTTTTGGGTGTTGCTCCTTACCATGATCTTTCCTAAGCTCTATTATCCGGCAGCCATTGTCTGGTTTGGATTAGCCCAGGCATTGAGTTGGGTTTCTTCGCGTGTAATTCTCACCCTGGTGTTTTTCCTGCTGATCGTGCCGGTCGGTTTGGTACGGCGGGCGATGGGGAAAGACCCTTTGCAACGTAAAGATTTTAAGCGGGGAAACCAGTCGGTAATGAAGGAGCGCAACCACCGGTTTACGGCTGCCGATATAGACAAACCTTACTGAAGATGGAATTTTTAAGAGAACTCTGGGCATTCTTGAAAACAAGGAAAAAATTCTGGCTGCTGCCGCTGATCGCCATCCTGCTACTATTAGGGCTGCTTAGCTTCCTGGTGGGCGGGTCGGCGCTGGCTCCGTTTATTTATTCGCTGTTTTAGCTTTTTACACAAATTTAATAATCATATGGTGAATACTTCTTATCAGCGCGTCACCCTGCTGATGGCTCTTTTTGCGCCGCAGCATTACCGGCTGTCTTCACTGAATCTTTGGTTTCTTCTATGCCCAGGTTGATCTCCAGGCCGGGTAAAGCTTCCTTCAACTGCGCGGCTCCCGCCGGGGTGACCTGCGTTTGCCAGAGGTAGAGTTTTTTGAGATTTTTCAGGCTGCTCAACTGCTGTATGCCTTCGTCGCTTACCGCTGTGCCATACAGGTTCAGATATTCCAGGTAGGGCAGGTCTTTCAGATGCAGCAGGCCGGCATCGGTCACCTGCGTATTTTCCAGGTGAAGGCGGGTCAGGTTTTTAAACTGATCAAGAGAAGCCAGGGCTGCGTCGGTAACGGGCGTACCGCCCAGATCGAGCCAGGTGAGTTGTCCGGACACTTGACCCAGATCGTTCATCAGGGAGTCGTTGGAATAGCTGGGAGGTACGCTGACTTGCAGCCAGTGAATATCGGCGGCCAACGGCATGACCTGTATGCCTTCGTCTTTGAGTTGCCGGAGCGTTTGTTCGGCAGCCGGTGCTATATCTGTGGCTAATAGCTTTTCTACTACACTTTTGTTGGCGTCAGGGTCAGCCAATGTCTGTAAGATCGCCTGTACTTCTTCGTCGGCCTCTACCTGCGCGACAGTTTTATCAAAGGGTGCGCCTTCCTCGACCCACCAGGTGAGCAGGCGGACCTGCTCGTCGGTCAACTGGCTTTTTCCTTCCGGCGGCATATGGTCTTCATCGTTTTCGGGCAGGTTGATACGCTGGATCATGTGGCTTTCCGGGGCGTTGCCTGCGACGAAGACCGGCCCGTCTTCTCCACCTTTCAGCAGGGCTTCTACGGTGTGCATCTGTAAGTCGCCTTTGCTTTTGTCCTCACTATGGCAGGAGGTGCAGCGGGCATCCAGGATAGGATAGATAATGTCGGTATAGACGACGGCAGCGTTCAGGTCGGTGATCTTTCTTACGATCTTTTTTTCTTTCGGCGGCAAACCTGCTACCGCCCGCAGGGGGTTGGGCATATACTGCGTGAGGTAGTCAGACCCATGCGTGAGCGAGCCGCCAAAGTGCCCGGCTACGGTCAGACTAAGTACCATCACCGACATGACGGACACATACGCCCTGTCGAGTACTACTGAAGACTTTTTTTGTGCCTGCCTGTACAAAAGAAAAGCCACTACGGACGCAACGGCGACGCCTATGCCCGACCATTGATGGATGCTGAGCAATTGTTCGTTGTACCCGCCGCCCTGCGCCAGCATATAGCCCAGTGTGGCCGCTACCACGGCTGAGGCAGCGCCCAGCAACAGCACAAAACCTACGGCAGGTTTGTACTTCCTGAACTTGTCGAAACGGGAAAGCACTTCCAGCGTAAAGGCGATGACCAGAAACCCAATGGGCAAATGCAGCATCAGCGGGTGAAACCTGCCGAAAAAAAGTACTATCTCCGAAGTTTCCTGCTCCATTGACGGGGTGTTCAGGTGTTTATGTGTTCAGGTATTTGTGTTACAACCTTCCAAGGTATACAGGTTTTGTTGTGAACACAAGCATTCATTGCCATAGGAGTCAATATTCTTATTCTTTTAACCTGAGAATATATAATCGTGGCCACAATTTGCCGGTAACAAAAACATCTTTGGTGGTTGGATCATATGCTATGCCGTTGAGTACATCGGCTGCCGGGTTTTTTCTTTTGATTTCTCTGGCTACATATCCTAAATCAAGCTCTTTGATAACTTCCGAAGAGCTGGTATCTATTTTTAGAATATAGTTGGTTTGCCATTGATTAGCATAAATAAATCCATCGATAAACTCCAACTCGTTCAGATTGGAAGTTTTACGGTGGTTGTTTTTGATTGATTTTGTAAAAGCTTCTGCTAAACGCAACGTATCGAAATAATGAAGCTTGTCTGTGCCATCGCTGATGATAAGATGCTGACCGTCGTGCGTGATGCCCCATCCCTCAAAATCATAGGTAAACTCACCGATCTTTTTAAAAGTGTTGGCATCATAGACAAACCCTTTTTTGCTCTTCCAGGTCAATTGAAACAGTTTGTCGTTCAAAACGGTCACGCCTTCCCCGAAATACGTTTGATCCAGGGTAACCTTCTTTTCATAATCGCCTGCTGTCACATCATAGGTAGCAATCCAGGAATCATCGCCACCTGTGCTTTCTATGATTTTGTCTTTGTAATATACCAATCCTTGCGTAAATGCATTCGGGTCATGCGCTAATGTCATTCTCACTTCATAGGGTAGCGGCTTTTTTTCTGCACCAACTTCTGATGTTTGGCTGTTTTCTTTATCGCCACATCCTACCGCACAGACAATTAAAACTAAAAATACTGTCTTCTTCATTATGAAGAGTTTACTCGTTGTAATGTCCCACACAAGAAATAATAATGATTTTATCCTCTTTGGTGATTTCAATCTTCCTCATTTAGCAGTTCATTGAAGAGATCATCAACGCTTTGATAGGTATCTGTCAGCCCTAAATCTGCTTGCAATTTGCTATG
>JBBSNI010000121.1:0-13527 GCA_038232695.1 Cytophagales bacterium | reverse complement strand
CCATTTAACAAGATGCTAACTCCCCTGCTTCCAACTCCCTTCATCTCCCCACCGGACCACACAAGGTGATCTCCGGTATTTGTGCCATGAAGGCACTAAAAGCAGGTTTAGGGTATTTTTCCGACTCCACATAGTTTTCGTTGAAGTGCTCCCGCATCAGCGATTTTTTAAACTCAAACGCCTGCATGGGAATGCTGACGACCACTTCTTGTTTGGTCAGGTCCATCAGGCTTTGCACCTGTTGGTTGTGCGCCTCTATGTCTTCCAACGGTGCGCTGGAAAAGAACTTGGTATAACCTTCTTTGGTCATATACTGATCCTGAGCTTGAGACAATGCCCCGGCAACCAGCAACATGCAAACAATACCTATTTTTTTTCATGATTAATAGCCATCCTCATCACTACCCGGTGTGTTGCCGGTAAGCTGTGAAACTGTCCGGTTGTCGACGGACTGTCCTTTGGTTTCGCCCCTGGCATTATCCTGGGTAAAGAAATACATAGCCCTTCCCCGGAAAGCCAACTGCTTCACACGATGAGGGCACGCCTGCTTGGTTGATATATCCTGAGAATATTGCTACATTAGGCGGGCCTTCGAACCTGGTCGTTTTTTATATGAAACACTACCCTTTCGCCTATCAGATACTCCTGATCGTGACCATTTTTGCAGGAGCCTGCCACACCGACGTCCCCGAAGTGGTCCAGCAGGAAATGGCACGCCTGCCCGACCGGGTTGATTACAACTTCCATGTCAAACCTATCTTATCTGACCGCTGCTTTGCCTGCCACGGCCCGGATGCCCAAAAGCGCGAAGGCGATCTGCGCCTGGATACAAACGATGGGGCATATAGCGCCCTTAGCAGTGGCGCCGGACATGCTATTGTCCCGAAAAACACTAACCGCAGCCAGTTAGTCAGCAGGATTTTGTCTGACGATCCGGAGGAAGTGATGCCCCCGTCAGCTTCTAACCTCACCCTGACCGCCCGGGAAAAGGCCGTTCTGATCAAATGGATAGCGCAGGGCGCCGAATACAAGCCCCACTGGGCTTTCACCAAGCCCGAACGTCCTGCGGTACCTGCGGCAGGGGCAGGTTGGGCTCACAACGAAATTGACCATTTCATTGCCGAAAAGCTCGAGCAGCAAGACATACAACCCGCCCCCGAGGCCCAAAGGGAACATCTTATCCGCCGTTTGTTTTTCGACCTTACCGGCTTACCTCCTTCTCTGCCCGACCTGAACCGCCTGATGGCAGATAAGCGGCCTGATTATTATGAACGGCTGGTCGATAGCCTCTTGTCCTTGCCTGCCTACGGGGAGCGAATGGCTTCCCATTGGCTCGATGTAGCCCGTTTTGCCGATTCGGAAGGATACTTAGATGATTTTCACCATACCTTTTGGCCCTACCGGGATTGGATCATTGAAGCCTATAACAAAAACCTGCCATACGATCAGTTTATCCTCTGGCAGGTAGGCGGAGATCAACTGCCCGAGGCAACCACCGAACAGAAACTGGCGACGGCTTTCAACCGCAACCACAAACAGAACTCCGAAGGGGGTATCATTCCGGAAGAGTTTCGGGTAGAATACGTTGTCGACCGGACCAATACGTTAGGAACTGCCTTTATGGGTCTCACGGTGGGCTGTGCCCGTTGCCACGATCATAAGTACGATCCTATCAGTCAGAAAAACTACTATCAGCTTTTTAGTTTTTTTAATGCTACGATAGAGCGCGGCGACGGCATTTTTGCTTTCAATGCGGTAGAAAATGGTCAAAAAGTATCCAACGCGCTCTCTATGAATGCCGGGCCGGTGCTTGCCATGCCCAGCGAGGAGACCGCTGCCATTCGCAAATTTTTGCTCAGGCAAATTGAGGGTAAACAGGATAGCCTTCAACAAAGTGCCCACAACAACACGAACTCCTTTCATCATTGGCAGGCACACCAAACGGATGCTACCCCGCTCCTGAAAGCCGTGAAAAAAGCGACGGTAACCCACCTGACCTTCGACGACATGGCAGATGGAAAGACCGCTGACTTAGCATCTATCGCTACCCCGGCTCAGTATAATGGAAGCATCTCCCCCGTGCCCGGCTTCCAGGGGCAAGCCGTGCGCAGCGATGCCTCAGGTCAGCTTATCGCCGACGGCAGCCGTTCTTCCTTTGAGCGACATGAGCCTTTTACTATCAGCTTCTGGATCAATACCCCCAAAGAATTCCCGGAAGCCCATGTGATGTATAATGGCAACAACCGCATACAGGGTTACCGCGGCTGGGATATTGTCCTGGACAGTACGCGGGTTCACTTCCGTCTCAATCACGCTCATCCTTATCAATCATTGGATATTCGGGACGCAGATCCACTTCCCCTCAACCAGTGGGTACACTATGTCTGGACTTACGACGGCTCTTCCAACGCCGAAGGAATGCATCTTTACCGCAACGGTCAGCCCATCCAGGCAGACATACAGCGCAATTATCTTTATCGTTCTACCAAACCTTACCTGGATACCCGGGCTACGGTCTACATGCCCTACAAAGGACTCATCATTGGCAACCGCCACTACGACCAGGACTTCACCGGCGGCTTGCTCGACGAAATACGTATTCTCAACCGGGAAGCGGATGCTCTGGTAGCAGCTTACCTTTACGATAATGCCCAGGGAGAAGTGGCTTTCAAAAAAGCCCTTGCCGGAAACGGAGAAGATCTCAATTCTTTTTATGATCTGTTCATCGATCCTCAACTGGAATCTGCACGTTTAGCCCTCCGGAAAGTGCAAGCCCGGGAAATTATGACCATCGATACCGTACAGGAAGTGATGGTAATGGGAGACCTTGAAAACCAACGGACTACCTACCTTCTGGAGCGCGGCGTGTATGACGCACACGGTCAGCCGGTAAGCCAGGATGTACCTGAGTCTTTGCTGCCCTGGCCGGAAGAACTCCCCCGCAACCGGCTCGGATTAGGACAGTGGCTCATCCACCCCGACCATCCCCTCACCGCACGGGTGGCAGTCAACCAAATGTGGTACCTCATGTTTGGGCGGGGTATCGTCGAGACCGTAGAAGATTTTGGTAACCAGGGGGCACTTCCCTCCCACCCCAAACTGCTGGATTGGCTGGCCCTCGATTTCCGAGAGCATGGATGGGATGTGAAGCGACTCATCCGGCAAATGGTGCTATCGGCTACCTACCGGCAGTCGTCTCGTATCCGGCCCGAGTTACAGGAAACCGATCCCGGCAATTACCTCCTGGCCAGGGGACCCCGCTACCGCCGCTCCGCCGAGATGATACGGGATAATATACTGGCCGCCAGTGGCTTGCTCGATCCAACCATCGGCGGTCCTTCTACCTTCCCGTACCAGCCTCCCGGACTTTGGAATGAGACTACTTCCCATGCTTTTTTCCCCGGCTACCAGGTAGATTACGATCAGGGACTTTACAGGCGTAGTATATATACCTTCTGGAAGCGCAACATTCCACCTCCCACCATGTTGGTGCTCGATGCCGCCAACCGTGGTGAGTGCCAGGTGCGCCGCCAGCGTAGCAGCTCGCCCTTGCAGGCCTTGGTATTGCTCAATGACCAGCAGATGATCGAAGGCTGCCGGGTGCTGGCCGAGCGCATGTGGCAAATGACACAAGGCAACATCAGCGAAGCGACCTCCCAAGCTTTCCGCCTGCTGACCGGGCGCGTACCGACCGACCGGGAGCAACAACTGTTGACCCGGCAGTATGCCGAAGAATTAGCCTATTTTAAAGAAAATCATGAGCGGGCGCTGGCGTACCTGCGTGTGGGGCATCAAAAAAGAGCGGACGGTTTACCTGCACCTGAAGTGGCTGCCTTGACCCGTGTGACTAATACAATTATGAATACGACGGAAGCCTATTACAAAAACTAAACGTTTGAATCATCATGGCATTGAACAAAGACATAGAACAGGCACTATATCAAAAAACCCGGCGTGAATTTCTTCGCTCTACCTCCAAAGGGTTAGGTGCTATGGCGATGGGCTCTCTGCTATTTCCCAACTCGCTTTCCGGTCAACCTTCCTTGTCCCATGCAGGGGCTACAGGAACAGATGTTCCGGGGCAAGGGGGTATTCTGAAAGCTTTACACCACGTTCCTAAAGCCAAGCGCGTCATTTACCTGTTTCAAAGCGGCGGCCCAAGCCAGATAGAGCTCTTCGACTACAAGCCTCTGCTGAATAAGCGATCAGGGGAAGAAATTCCTGATAGTGTCCGGGGCAACCAAAGGGTCACCGGTATGCTGGCTGCGCAATCCAGCTTTCCACTGGTCGGCTCTACTTTTGAGTTTACCCAACATCCCAAAACAGGAGGGTATTTCAGCAACCTGGTTCCCTATACTGCTCAGATCGCAGAGGATATTTGCATGGTCAATGCTATGTACACCGAAGCGATCAACCACGAACCTGCCATCGTATTTTTTCAAACCGGTTCCCAGCAGGTAGGCCGCCCCAGTATGGGTTCGTGGATGAGCTACGGGTTGGGAAGTCCTAACCAAAACCTGCCGGCCTTTATTGTGCTGCTTTCCCGCGGCAAAGCCGACACCCAGAACCTCAATATGCAGGCATGGAGCAGTGGTTTTCTTCCCTCCCACCATCAGGGCGTACAGTTCCGCTCAGGCAACGACCCCGTCTTGTACCTGTCAAACCCTGATGGCATTGACCACCAGAGCCGCCGCCGCGAACTAAACTACCTGGAACAACTCGAACACGAACAAAAAGCGATGTGGGGCGATCCCGAAATCGACTCAAAAATCAGCCAGTACGAGATGGCGTATCGTATGCAAACCAGCGTACCCGATGTGACGGATCTGTCTGGCGAGCCGGATTACATTTTCGATATGTACGGCCCCGATTCGCGTAAGCCAGGCACCTATGCCGCCAACTGTCTGCTGGCGCGTCGTCTGGCCGAGCGGAATGTACCCTTCATTCAACTCTACCATATGGGCTGGGATCAGCACGGCAATCTTCCCCACGATATACAACAGTTGGCCAAGTCCAGCGATCAGGCTTCCGCCGCGCTGGTGACAGACCTCAAACAAAGGGGCTTGCTGGAAGATACACTGGTGGTATGGGGCGGTGAGTTTGGTCGTACCAGTTTCTCCCAGGGCAAACTTACCAAAGATAATTACGGTCGTGACCATCATCCCCGCTGTTTTAGTATGTGGATGGCAGGCGGGGGCATCAAGCCGGGCACGGTATACGGGCAGACCGACGATTTTAGTTATAACATCGAAAAAGACGGTGTCCACGTACACGATTTCCAGGCTACCCTGCTCCATCTGCTCGGCATCGATCATGAACGTCTGATCTATAAGCACCAGGGACGCCGCTACCGCCTTACCGATGTACACGGCCATGTAGTAAAAAATATAATTGCGTAGGGTGTAACCTTTCTGTTTTTGTCAAGTTTCCCCGTTCAAAAAAGCCTACACACGCTTGGATGCTTACTCAGACAATGCCCTTATGCTCAAGGTAAAGCAAGGCCACCGGGAGGCGATGGGCTTGCTCTTCGAACGCTATCACCGCAGGCTGTTCGGCTTTTTCTACCACCTGTCGTCGGGGCAGGCTGAGGTGAGCGAAGACCTGGTGCAGACCGTGTTTTACCGGATGCTCAAATACCCGCATACCTTCAAAGGCGACGGTGAGTTTACCATCTGGATGTTTCACCTGGCGCGTAACGTGTGGGCTGATCATTACAAAAAACAAAAGAAGATGCCCGAAGAAGAACTCACCACCTACCACATAGACAAAGCAGAAGATACGCCTGCCGAAGACCATCTTTCGCTCCTGCGCCAGGCTATGAACCTGCTCAGTCCCGAGCGCAAAGAGGTGCTGCTGCTGAGCCGTTACCAGGGTTTGCGCTACCGCGAAATCGCTGCCCTGCTGCATTGTTCGGAAGCCAACGTCAAGATAAAAGTTTTCCGGGCGATACAGGATTTGCGAAAGATATTCAGACAATTAGAGAAACAAAACTTATGACAGATACCGATATACCCCTACTGATGGATTACCTGAATGGCTATTGGGACGCGCAGAAAGAAGCCCGGCTACAGCAACGTATAGCGTCGGGTGCGCTTGATCCGCAGGAACTGCAAGCCATGCAGCAAATCTATGCGCAGACAGGGCAGTTGCCCGAGCCGGTACCTTCCGGCAGGCTTCGCCAGAATTTCTACGCCATGCTCAGTACAACAGACAGGCAGCCTGCTGTGAGCCTTTGGCAGCGGTCATTACAATGGTTGCATCAAAACCCATCGGTACGGCTTTCACAGGTAGCCGCTGCGCTTGCCTTGTTGTTGCTGGGTATAGCAGCCGGTTACTGGCTTAAACCTACGCATGGCTATGAAACCCAGATTGCAGGACTGACAAGCGAAGTACAGCAGATGCGGCAGGCAATGGTGCTGACCCTGTTAGACCAGCCTTCCGCTACACAGCGTCTGAAAGCCGTCAGCATCAGCACGGACTTATCCCGGGCTGACGAAAAGATTTACCAGGCATTGCTCCGGACGCTCAACGAAGATACGCAGGTCAATGTGCGGCTTGCCGCGCTGGAAGCCCTGCTGCGCTACGGACAGGAGCCGCGGGTACGGCAAGGACTGGTGCAGTCTATCCCGCAACAAGACTCGCCGCTGGTACAGATCGCACTGGCAGAAGCGATGGTCGCCCTGCAGGAAGCCCAGGCGGTAGCGCCGCTCAAAACCCTGCTCAAAAAAGAAGACCTCAACGATACGGCAAAGCAAGCTATTGAACAAAGCCTTCAAATATTGATATGAACTAAATTGCTGAGGGATTGAAGGATTGAGGGATTGAATAGCTGAATGAATCACTTGATTTGTAGCGGCATTAGATGGAGCATAAGCTTCTTCTCGAACACAATATCTTATCATCTGTCTCTAATTTTGTCAATATCAAATTCAATCCCTCAGTCCTTCAATCCCTCAGTCCCTCAACTTCTAAACCTCTACGCTCATGAACCTGATCTTTGCATTTTTACTGTTGTTCACCGCATCAGACAAACCGCGTCTTAGCCACCAGGAGACGATTTCGCGCACCTTATCCTTTGCCAGCCCGTCTGATAACCAGCAACTGCTGCTTAAAAATGTCACTGGTAATGTCCGGGTCGTAGGATACGATGGTAAGGAAGTAAAAATCGTTGCCGAAAAAACCATTGAAGCCGACAATCAGGAGGATTTGCAGCGCGGCATTAAAGAAATCCAGTTGGAAGCCCGCCTGGAGGGACAAACGATGCTGGTGTATATGGACGCGCCCTTTGTCACCTACGAGTGGACCAAAGACCATACCCGTTACCAGGTCAAACGCTACAATGACGACGACTACGCATACCGTATGGACTTTACCGTGCAGGTGCCGCGAAACCTCAACCTGAACGTTTCTACCGTCAATGGCGACCTGGTAGAGATCGAGGGCGTACGCAGCAGGCAGATTAAAGCACAAAACGTCAACGGCAGCGTCCGCTGTACGGGTGTTAGCGGGCAAACCGAAGCCGTGACGGTCAACGGCGATGTAGACGTGCAATTTGCTCAGTCGCCCACAGAAGACAGCCAGTTTAAGACCATAAACGGCGACATTACCCTGCTGGCGCCGGAAGACCTGTCGGTCGATGTGTCCTTTAAAACCATGAATGGCGACTTTTATACCAACTACGAAACCTTGGACTACCTCCCTGCCGAGGTGAGCACCGGTGAGAAAGACTCCGGCAAACGAACAACTTACAGGATCAACCGAACGACGAAGCTGCGCGTCGGCAAAGGCGGTCCGCTGCTGCAAACAGAGACGCTTAACGGTGAAGTATACCTGAAACATGATTAACCCTCAACCTATGAAAGTTTTGCGAAGACAAGGCAGTGCCACCCTCAAACTGATCCATATCATCCTGATCATTATTGTCGTATACCTGCTGGCTTTCGGTCTGGCTAACGCCCAGTCGGAGCCGGTGACCATCCCTTTGAGCAAACCCGGCCAGCCTGGTACGCTGACCGTAGAACTGGTAAGCGGCTCTATCACGGTGCAAGGTTATGAGGGAAAAGAAGTCATCGTACGCACGTCCGGTACTGATGAAGATGAAGACGACAAACCCCGCACCAAAGACGGACTGCGCCGGATCACCAACAACGGCTTTGAACTGGAAGCCATAGAAGAAAACAACAGCGTATACATCAAAACCCGCCGCCCCAACAGACCTTCCGACCTGGAAATACAGGTGCCTATAAACTTTTCCGTCAAAGCCCGGACGGTCAACAACGGTACGGTACGCATTGAGAATGTGCAGGGAGAGGTAGAAGCCAATAATGTCAATGGCAGCATTTACCTGACAGACATTTCCGGCTCAGCTGTGGCCAATACCGTCAACGGCAAGCTGGTCGCCGTGTTCAGACAGGTCACGCCCGATACGCCCATGTCGTTTACCAGCCTCAACGGCGATATTGACGTGACCTTCCCGGCAGCTACTAAAATGTCAGCCAGAATCAAGACGCTCAATGGCGAAATCTACACAGACTTTGAGATGAATGTAACCACCACCGGCAACCGGGAAACATCCAGGAGCGGCGGTATGTACAAAGTAAAGCTGGACAATCAAATTAATGGCACCGTGAATGGAGGCGGACCGGAAATGTATTTTAAAAACCACAACGGTGATATTTATATCAGGAAAAAGTAAGTAAACCTTTTAGCCTTTGAAAATACCTTCCAGCGGCAGCCGGATGTTAAGATGATCGTCTTGCAGCGTATCAGTTTCCGTAAAAAATGTGTAGCTACCAGGCTTATGATAGACCGCCACGGCCTTCATACTGGGCAAAATAATCCAGCACGACTGCACACCCATCTGAAAGTAGCGGTATGTTTTTTCCACTAATTCGTCCAGACTTTGCGTAGGAGACAGAATCTCGACGGTCGCCAAAGGCGCATCGCTTCGCTTGATGGTGTCGTGCAATACGTCGATCTCAAATTTGGGGTAAATGGCAATATCTGGTACCGCAGGCTTTCCTGGTACATCCATACCGGGAATGTCAAGGCTTAGCTCAGGCAAAATGTGGTACGTATCCCGATAGCCCGACTTTAAGAAAAAGATCAGGTTCCCCTGTATAAAAGCGTGTACAGTACTTGGCATAGGCTTACCGCGTTCAATTTCGTAGTCAGAAAGCGTCTCGACAGAAGTAGACATAGCATCAATCTTTTTATGCAAAGATAAAATACCTGGGATAACAACAAAATAATACGCTTGTGTTAGGATGCCTTCATCCCCCTTTTTACCGCACCGCTCTTTCGGATTTGTAATCCGAAAGCACCTACTATAAGGATTTATAATCCGACTCTCAACAGCATATGTCGTCTAAAAGAACAAGTTCGGGATTGCAAATCCCGAACAGCCCCTAGGCATAAGGTAAACCCGAACAGCCCCTCAGGCTGGCGCGCGTTTAACGCAGTGTAACGCGTGCCCCCCGACGGTAGGCATGCGTTTCCGTTGCACTCAAACACGCGCCAGTGTAGACAGCCCTTAGGGTAGCAAATAGTTTTTCATATCTAAACCTTCTGTGTCTTCACCACGATGCCTAAGGCTTCCAGCAGTTGGGGCTGGTCTTTGAGGGCCATGCGGGCGGTGGTGCGGAAGTCTTTCATCCAGGCTCTCAGGGCTTTCAGGGATACATCGCGGGTGTGGGTGGCTTGCTGGGCTTCGCCTTTGCGCTGCATACGCCGGTGGCGCATGGTCATCACAGCCTCTACCATCGCGGTGGCCTGTGCGCATTCTTCGGGAGTGAGTCCGTGGTCGGAGAGCAGGGCGGCATGTTCTTTTACTCTGCTGTAAAAGAAGCCGGCTTGCAGCGTCCACTCCTCTACCTTCTTAGAAATCTTTTCTACCCTGAACTTAGCCAGCGTAGCGGGCTCTTTGCGGAAGACAAACTGCATGATAGCCGCATGGTCAGCAAAAGTCTGGCGCGTCAGCGGCTCGTCTGCCTGTAGCTGATGGTCCAGTGCCTCCTTTTCGTCGTACTTTTCGTTTTGCTGGCTATGCAGCATCTTGCAGGTATCCAGCAGCGCTTTGCCTTCCAGCAGGCGTTTCTGGGTAAAGCCCAGCAGGTTCATTTTCTTCTGAATTTCGGGCTGCTCCGTCGCGTTGTAAATATACAGTTGCACGGTCGCCAACAGTTTGGGGATAGAATGATAATAGTTATTTGCCATGAGCATACGTTTTGGTTGAGGCAGCAAGTAAGCACGAAACCAGAAGGGATGCTTATGATACTCACCTTCATTCTTACGCCTGTAAGATCAGGCGCAGGAGTGCAAAAAAGGGCGTTTTTCTGCCAGCTTGTCAGCAGAAACGCTTTTTATTTTTACTCAAAAAACGATGTTCTTACATACACTACGCATTTGAGTAACTCAATTTGAATTAACCTTACATACACTGCTCATTTTGCAACGAAAAAGTCCGTTCTCAGCCCACCGGCAGGCGCAAAAGCAACTAAAAATACCCTTATCCTGCCATCCTGGCATATAAAGCTACTTTAAAGCCTACTGGTAAGGCTGAAAGTGCACGTTTTAGTAAGTAAATAAGTGGTGTCCGGGCTGGAAGCACACCTCTTCTCTGCTTACAATACTGCTTACGGCAACAAAGCAGGCTTGGAAGTCATGAAGAAGGCAATTTGTAAAGGCGTTTTCTATTGACAAAAAGGCAACGGCAGGCTATTGGGGTATGGCCAATTATGTTTATTTTTAGCGGATATAGTGGAAATAGCCGTATTGCGTATATAGGGATGTTATCTGTAATTAGCTAAATGAAAAAAACTGGATTTCTATATTATGATGATTCCAAACACCCTGAAGCAGAATTCTATTTAGGTGCTTTCGTATTTTCAGAAAGAGATTTAAATGAAGAAATAAGTAAATGCATCTCTTTTTGTAGTTTGGATCCAGAAAAAGACGAATTCAAAAGTGGGCTGAGGATGGATAAGCATCCTGAGCAAAAAGAACTTAGAAGTTACTTAAAACGACTTATTAGAAATGGCAAAATTGGAATTGTCTTAACCGCTCCAAATGAGGAGGATTTTAAAATATCAACAAGTAAAGCAATCGTCCAACTTATCGAGAACAACCAGGATGAACTAGGCATTCCCTTGAATATTTTTTTAGATGAGGGTATATATCAAAGCTCAAATGATGAAGATTATAAATCACTGGTATCTGAATTGAACCCCAATTTTATTGATTTACGAATTGAACAAGACTCTAAAAGGATAAAAGGAATTCAATTAGCAGACCTGGTTGCACATACTTGTTCTATTATGATGAAGGAATCTCTGGGGCTCATAAATAAAACTATTAAAGCAAGAAGTAATTCTGGCTATGATCCCGATACTGACATTAAAATTGGTTTTGAAATGTGGGCTGATATAAGATACAATTTCTTTTCAACACCTCCTCCCCATCCAGACGAATGGGAAAGTCAATTAGATTGTGTTGCCAAAGTGGACGGCAAAGGATTATTTATTTCTGACTCTTGTAATGATGTAATTAAGAAAAAGGGGATGGATAGATTTGGAGATATGTATTTAGGATGTATTCACTAGTAAAAGAAAAACAGATAACACCATGTAAAAATGCATTAAAACGCATTTTACACTAAACGTTGGCAGTAAGCTAAAAAAGAAGATATGGAACCAAAATCTCAAAAATTAAGCAACACACAGATAGAAATCGTTAAAGCTTTTCGGCATCAATTGACTGAAGAAGATCTGAAAAAGTTTCGCAAAAGTATAGCTAACTTTTTTGCCGAAATACTCATGGACGAGGCCGATAAGGTCTGGGAAGATCAATCGTGGAATGAAGAAAGACTTCAGGAAATGCTGAACACCAAAATGAGAAGTGGCCGGCGCTCCGAAGGTAATAAGCAGCAAGAATAGCCTCTTATGGAAAGCGTTGTCATTAATACGAATGTGCTGTTGGTAAAAAAACCATATTCTACAACCTAACTAAACGTATGACCCTATGCAACCCATCATCAACAGTATAATACTATTTATAGGCGGACTTGGCGGATGGGAAATGCTGCTGCTCGCCGTACTTCCTTTCCTACTATGGATTTGGGCAATCGTTGATTTGATGCAAGGAAGATTTTCTGACAACACCCTCCGGATTGTCTGGGTATTGCTGATCATCTTCCTCCCCGTGATTGGCTCTATCCTTTATTTGATCATCGGAAGAAGCCAGAAGTTAACTTCATAAAGTATTTGAACAGGCAGAGATTGCCAAATTAACGAAAGAAGAGATGAGAGCATACGAAGAAAGTCAAAAAGTCTACTGGGACAACTATAGTATCATTGAGACTGCTAAAAATGAAGGAAGACAAGAAGGTAAAAAAGAAGGTAAACAAGAAGGCAGGCAGGAAGGTAAAAAAGAAGGCAGGCAGGAAGGTAAAAAAGAAGAAAGGGTAGAAATTGCAAGAGAGATGAAGAAGGATGGGCATCCGATAGAGATGATTTCCAGGTATACCAACCTGACCAAGGAACAGATAGAAAAACTCTGATGTGAACTTAGTGTTCCGTCAGATTCTTTGGAAAATATGGCTGGGGTAGAAAACTTCTACAACCTGTAGTAAAAATTGCCCCCGCTTACACAACGCAAACGACCCGCTCAGGCTGGAAAAAAAGTTTATCTTGTCCTTCTGGCAGAAGTATACATCACGATGCCTATCACCAAAACGGCTACGCTGATGATGAGCGGCGTCCAGTCTGCCTTGCTCACAGCGACATCTACACCGAATATAGAAAAGCTATCCGAATCCTGTGCGGCCTGTATCCCCGTCATGAGCGAAGCAATTCCTCCTATGACGATCAATATGATCCCTATTGTTTTTTGCATGGTAATTGAAATTTGAAAGTAAAGAACGCTAACTATAGATTATCATGAACGAAATGGATGCTAAACGAACCATTCACCTGACCATGGGTGATATTAAAGAGCTGACTTTTCATCTGCAAGGTACCGTACAGCACTTGCAGCAGCAATATGAACAGACTGCCCAAGAAAACAAAATGCTGTTGAAAGAAAAGATAGACTATCTTAAAGAGATCATGCTCAAGCTAAGCACATAATTTAATCACAAAGCATACAAAGATGACACGCAAACCTTTGTGCCCTTCGTGTATACCCTTGTGTGCGTTGTGTTTAAAAATTAACCACATCGCAAACTCAAATCCCCCGCCCCCGAATCAGCCGTAGCAGTATGGCTACCACGGCAATGACCAGCAGGATATGGATCAATCCGCCCGTATCGAAGTAGAAAAATCCTAAAAGCCAACCAATAATAAGAATGATGGCAATGATATAAAGCAAGCTGCTCATAGTAGTCGTGTTTAGGTGACAATAGTCCGGTAAATACTTAAGCAGCCAATCTGCCATAGTTTAAAATCTGCTGTATGGCTGCTTTATTTTCTTGTAAGTCTGCATCAAGCTGAAAGTTAACTAAAAACAAATTCAACATCTGTTCATTGAAAT
>JBBSNI010000120.1:0-13556 GCA_038232695.1 Cytophagales bacterium | reverse complement strand
TTGTCATTGCCGTAGTCTTCCATTTCAGAAAAATCATCACAATCAGCGAGTGTACCGCATAGGATCAGCCCTAAAATGTCGCCTAACTGATGGTGGCAACGTCCTTGAACCCGGAAATCTTGGACTTCCGAAAAGTAAGTTAGTATTTGCATTCACAAAATTAACTACCTTAACCATATATCCCTATTTTGGTGCGGAAACCCTATATAAGGAATACCTTGTTCCGCTGGGTATCAAGCGCCTAAGGATGCAGGCAGGTTGGGACAAAACAGAACAGGTAAAGGGTATCTATGACTGGGCATGGCTGGATCATATCATCCATGATGCCGTTGGCAGAGGTCTCAAACCCTGGTTGCAAACTTCTTATGGCAACCACAATTATGAAGGTGGCGGCGGCTCCAACTTAGGGGCTGGCGTGCCGCATTCAGCAGTAGCTTTACAAGCCTGGGACCAATGGGTAACCGCATTGGTAGAAAGGTATAGGGATAAAGTGACCGATTGGGAAGTCTGGAACGAGCCAAACTTTGGCGACAATAACGAAAACGCGCCTGAACAATTTGCAGCATTCAGTATCCGCACTGCTGAGATCATAAAAAAAATACAACCGGATGCAAAAATATCAGGGTTGGCTTTAGGGCATATCGGGCTTGCGTATGCCGCAGCATTTTTTAAAGAACTGCACGACAAAAAGAAGCTGCATCTTTTTGACAACATGACCTATCATGATTATGTATACAATCCTGATGCAAACTACCTGCAGGTAGCCTTGTTAAGGATGGCGTTGGACCAATACGCACCTGACATAAAACTAAGACAGGGAGAAAACGGGGCGCCTTCTGCCAGTGGATGGGGCAGGGGCGCTCTCGGCGATTATGCGTGGAGCGAATTGTCCCAGGCCAAATGGGATACCAGGCGCATGTTGGGCAACCTGGGCCATGATATTGAATGCAGTATTTTTGGCATCATAGAAATGGCGTATACCAATGGACCCATCAACAGGCTCAATTACAAAGGCATTATCAAATCCGATTCCACCAAAAAAGTAATCCGCCCGAAGATGGCTTATTATGCCGTTCAGAATATCACCTCCATTTTTGATAACTCACTTGAAAGAATGAAAGAAGTTAGTCAAACACACAATATCAACGTTACATTAAAAGATCACGATGAGGTAAAATATTCTAAAAGTACAGACAGAAGTATTTCGGTATACGGTTTTCAAAACAAGCAGACTAAAAAGCAGCTATATGCCATTTGGAACGATGAATATATACCAACTTCCCGAACTTACCCAACGTCAGATGAACGTGCTGAAGGACTATGGGGACGTTATTTGTATTATGAAAAGATGATAAAATCTATCGCTATCATCGCTGCAACCGGAGCAAACTATCTCAGACTTCCTCTGGCTAACCTTAAAAAATATGAAGGTAGCGGTATTTATTATTCCGCGACAGCCATGCATGCAAGTTCCTGTAAGAATGAAATAACTGGCGTAGTAGGGGCGGGGAACAGTGCCGGCCAAGCTGCTTTGTTTCTCTCTGAATATGCCCATGAAGTCCATATCATTGTCAGGGGCAGTAGCCTACACTCAAAAATGAGTGATTATTTGGTAAAACGACTTGAAGCTACCTCCAATATCCATATTCATCTTAACACCGAAGTCAGCGCATTAAGTGGAGAGCATCACCTGGAAGAAATTACGGTGACAGGTACGGAGGGTAATGTAACCCTAGGCATTACCAATCTTTTCTCCTTCATCGGGGCAAAACCTTGTACGGAGTGGATCAGTCAATTAGTGGTACTCGACCAGAAAGGATTCATCATGACGGGCAACCACCTGGCAGACCATCAGTTATCCGCCTGCCGGATATACCAACAACGAAGGCCGCAATCAGCAGTATGGTCTGCCACTTGACGCTACGCAATTAATCGCAAATTCCGGCGTTTGATGGTTGGTGCTGCTGCGCTGCCGGTAAAGTTTTTATGCATGAAACAAATCACTCTTTTCGGTATAGGAACTTGTCTGTCGGCAGTACTGCTGATCGGATGCGGTAATGACAATTACCTGGACCCTATTCCTTACGTGCTGGTAGATACGACCATCAACCTGAGCAACATAGAATATAATGCCCTGCGTATAGACCGGGGCTATGTGGAGATACAAGGCGGCTGGAAAGGTATCATTATCTACCGGGAAGATGCCACCACCTATAAAGCCTTTGAAAAAGCAAGCCCCCACCGGGTAGACGAAGCCTGCGCCGAAGTCATCGTAGACCCCGACGGGCTGTTTATGCGCGAACTCTGCGACAACTCTATCTTTGACTTTGATGGGATTCCCATCGGCGGCTTAGCTCAAATCCCACTACGCCAATACGTCACACAACTGGACGGTAATTACCTACATATCTTCAACCAGCCTTGATGCTTAATAGAGCTGCAAAACACCATATTCTTTCGTGTTGAACAGGGATCGTATATCGTCTTTATGCTTGACCAGCAATTCAGCTACCTTCTATGAATTTGGTTATTATGGAGATTCGCTTACGAATTGCCATTATACCCTGTTCGCTTCTCAGCAACACGTAGAAGCCTGGAACAAAGGCAAGAACGACGCTGATCAGGGAAGACCTAATCAATATAATTCTTAAACCGAAAGATAATTTAAATCAATCAAATTTTGTTTCAGCTATTTGTTAACAATTGAATAATGCAGCTTTCTCAAACCAGGTATTTACTATTCTTATATTTTACATTGCTCTTATCAAGTATTCAAGTGTTTGCTCAAGATATAGAACTACCTATTTACAAAGACACAATCAGACATGTTGATTTCCAAGATAGCCTCGTACTTACAGCAGATTTTCACAGTACTTATTTTTCGGGTAATGCTAACTTTGGGGCTCTACATTTTAGATCAAACGCCCTTTTTAGAAATGCGTATTTTGAGTCAGGAGCTTTTTTTCTGCGTACAAAATTTGATTCATGGGCAGATTTTGCGGGTGCATATTTTGGTGATGGAATAACAACCTTTTTTAGAACGGAGTTTGACTCGATAGCAAACTTTAAGGAGGTAAATTTTGATTCGGAATTGGAATTTAAAGATGCCAGATTTTATTCAGTAGCTAGTTTTTATGGTGCAAATTTTAATTCCGCAACTTACTTTGATGCAGCAAATTTTCATACGTGTGCTGGCTTTGGAGAAGCATCATTTAATTCTTTGGCATCCTTCCCTAATGTAGAGTTTCACTCGTCTACTGATTTCTCAAATACGGAGTTTGATACAGTTGCTCATTTTAATCATATCAAGTCTTATTCAGATATATTTTTTGATAATTCAGAATTTCGAGGGTGGGCTAACTTTCAAAATTCCAGGTTCGATTCCACGCTTTTCTTTCGAAACGCTAAGTTTATCGGAATGGGTAACTTCAGAGGTGCAAGCTTTAATTCAGGGACGACATTTGGTGATACTCAATTCTGTTCGTCCGTTGACTTTAATAGCGCCAAGTTTAGCTCGATGGTTGATTTTAAGAAAACCTACCTTGGTAGAACAGCGAGTTTTATAGCTGCTGAGTTTAAAGGGAATGTTAGATTAGATTCATGCTATTTGCCTAATACACTATTTTTTAGCGGAGTAAAGACAGAAGAAGAAATAGACTTTACTTATGCATTACTAGATAGTGTTTCTCTATATAGTGTTTCTTATGCATTACTAGATAGTGTTTATAGTGATTTTGAATTTTTAAGTTTCTTGCTAGAATACTTTTTAAATATCCCTCCCGAAAAAAGATGTGAAATAGATTTATATGGAACAGATATTAACAAACTTAAATTTGATTATTCTAGATTTAAAGTTTTCAGAAATATACAAGAGGGTGACAATTTATACTCAAGACGTCAACTCAGCAATGTTTATGAGCAGATTTTAAAAATGCAAAAGGAAAAAGGATTTATAGACGGTTATGAAGTTGCTGATAAAGAATATAGACATTTCGCTCTGACATATGAAAAAAGCGGGCTTCCTTTGTTTCTTGGAATAGTTGGTAGTAAAATTCAAGATTATTGGTGGGATTATGGGTATAGCAAGAGCCGAATTTTAATCTGGGTTCTGCTTTCGTTGATATTATTTACTTACATCAACGCCAGAAATTTTTCCTATATGATTGGAGAGGTATACAAAATAGATAACATTTATGAAGCTTGGAAATCCAGAAATGATATGCCAGTGTCCTATGCTATCCAAGATTTTGAAATCGTACCTAACTATAATCCCATTCACAAGCATAATTTACTTTATGCAAGTTTTTATACTTTACTTATTTTCTTTGGGTTGCGACTAAATATAGATAAAATAAACTTTCAACATAGAAGCGGTGCCATTTTTTTACTTATCCAATATGGCTGGGGGTTAGTATGTCTAGCTTATTTAGCTAATTTCATTATACTTAGTTAATCCACATTTCAAGAGTTGACTAACGAAATAAATAACTTCCAAATTCTCAGGTCTGTGTCTCACATAGAGTATATACACAAATAGTAAATTCCTAAAATGTGCTTTTGCGATTCTATGTATACATACGATTCATTCCTCAGTCCCTCAACTCTTCAACCCTTACAACAACCGCTCAATAATATTATCTACCGTCACCCCTTCGGCTTCTGCTTTAAAATTACGGACGATGCGATGGCGCAGTATGGGCTTGGCCACGGCCTGCACATCTTCAATATCGGGAGAGTATTTGGCGTTCAGCAGGGCATTGCACTTGGCAGCCAGCACTAAGTATTGAGAAGCGCGTGGCCCGGCGCCCCACTCCAGAAAATCATTCGACAGATCGCTGGCTTTGAGGGTTTGCGGACGGGTCTTGTGTACCAGCCCCACGGCGTATTCTACCACGTTGTCGGCAATAGGCACGCGGCGCACCAGGTGTTGGTATTGGAGTATCTGCTCGCCGGTCAGTATTTCCTGTACTTGTACCTCTTGGTCGGTGGTGGTGGCTTTTACAATGTCTACCTCCGAGGCATAGGTAGGATAGGTAAGCTGTATATCAAACATAAAGCGGTCAAGCTGCGCTTCCGGCAGCGGGTAGGTGCCTTCCTGCTCAATAGGGTTTTGCGTAGCCAGTACAAAGAACGGACGATCCAAAGGATAGTTGGTACCGCCTACTGTCACTTTGTACTCCTGCATGGCTTCCAATAGTGCCGCCTGCGTCTTGGGAGGCGTCCGGTTGATCTCATCAGCCAGGATGATGTTGGCAAAGATAGGCCCTTTAATAAACCGGAAGTTGCGGTCTTTGTCAATCGTTTCTGCGCCAATAATGTCCGAAGGCATCAGGTCAGGGGTAAACTGTATGCGGTTGAAACGCAGGTTAACCGCCGAGGCGATGGTATGGATCAGCAGGGTCTTGGCCAAGCCGGGTACGCCGATCAGCAGGCTGTGCCCCTGGCAGAAGATAGAAGTCAGCAGCAGCCTGACGACCTCGTCCTGCCCGATGACTACTTTGCTGATCTCGTCTTTAAGCTTTTTGTAATCTTCGTACAGGCTATCGGCAATGGCTACTTCCGAGGGTTGCTCATTCATGCGGTGTGATCATTAAGGGTAATACAAAAGAACAAAAATGTAAACGGCAGTGCCTGGCAAAGGTTTATCCCGGTCTTATAGAGTGCTGGCAATGCTGCACCCGCTGTATTCGGGGTCTATCTCCATATATACCTGTTTGCGGGAGTTTTCAAACCAGTCGTTCAGGGCTTTCCTTTTTTTCTCACTCAGTGCCGCATTGTAGATTTTCTGATAATCATCTCTCAGGTTAGCGCGATGAGGCTTCGACCTGGATTTGTAGTACAGAATCCTGACAGCAGGCTCGCCTGCATCGGTGCGGTAGGTGATAGGCTGGGTGACAGCGCCTACCTTCATGGTGTCCAGCGTGAAGAAGATCACAGGGTCCAGTTCTTCGGTAGGCACCCGGTCGGAGCCTTCGGCTGACAGGATAAAGCCTCCGCTGGCAGCGCTCTCTTTGTCGTCGGAATACTCTTTGGCCGCTTTGGCAAAGGAGATGCTGTCGGAAATGATCTGCGTCCGCAGGCTATCCAGGTAGTCTTCGGCGGATTGTACGTCCAGTTCCGAAGAGTTGGGTTTGAGCAGGATATGGCGGCTGTTGTAGCGGTTGCCCCGGCGTTCTATCAATTGGATGAGGTGAAACCCAAACTGGGATTCTATCGGCTGCGAGAGTTCATCAGGCTTCATGTTCAGGGCGGCCGCCTCAAACTCAGGCACGAACTGTCCGCGGCTGACAAAGCCTAAGCTTCCGTTCTGCGCGGCAGAGCCGGGGTCCTGGGAATATTCTTTGGCTAACTTGCCAAAATCTTCTCCTTTCACAATTCTTTCGCGCAATTCCAGCAGCTTCTTGCGGGTGGCTTCTTTCTGTGTTTTGCTGACCGTGGGTTTTTTGACGATCTGCCCGACAGATACTTCGGTAGAGTAGAATGGAAGACTGTCTGCCGGAATGGCTGCAAAAAATTGCTTGACAGCAGCCGGCGTCACCTTGGCGTTTTCGGTGATCTTACCCTGCATTTCCTGTACGACCAATTGGTTGCGGATATCATCGCGCAGGTCTTCTCTGAACTCTTCTATGCTTTTGCCAAACTGCTCTACTATATTTTCCTCTCCATAGCTATCGACCATATATTGCAGGCGGCGGTCCAGTTCGCTGGTCACCCGTTCTTCTTCCACGACCACCGAGTCAATATCGGCTTTAGCCAGCATGAGTTTTTCTACGACAAGCTGCTCCAGCACCTGGCAGCGGGTAAGCGTACCGTTGACCTGGCGCGAAGCCAGCGCCTGCTGATAGGCATTTTCCAGGTCAGATTTCAGGACAATGTAGTTGTCTACTTTAGCAACGATCTTGTCGATAGTCGTGCCGCCGCTGTATTGCGCCCAGGCGGGCAGGCTGAGCAGCAGACCTGCGGATATGATGAGGCTAGGGAGTAGTTTCTCCTGACGGAATATGGTTTTCTGTAACATCCTGACGACTAAGTGGTGTGTTGAATATCTCAAATTCTTTCTTTTTCTGTGCATCCTGATAAATTTCTTCTTCCAGTTTCTGTGTTAACGCTACTTTGCGCTTGTTTCTGATAATCTTGACAATATCATCGCTTACAAATTCTATAGGCGAGATCTGGTCGGAGATTTTATAGTCAGTGATCTTTAAGAAGTACACATACAGGTCGTCAGAAGTTTCCGCAAATTTATTTCCTTTTAAAAACTGTACTTTGTTGGGAATGCTGACCAGCGGCGTATTCTTGATCGTTTCTTCAAAGTTGTACCAGGTAGAGTCATCCAGCGAGTAAGCGGCCGCAAAGCTCAGGCAATAAGATTTGATCTCTTCACGGGCTTCTGTGTCCAGCTTGCCCTGAAACAAAGTTTTCAGTCTGCCCACCCGGGGCGCCTCCCGCGGCACTTTGGCAAAGATACCTTTTATAATGTTCTGTTTGAGTTCAAAGTTAGCTTTGTGGCTGTCATAATACGCCTGGATTTCCTCTGCTGATACTTCCGTGTCTACTTCCTGGTTGACATACCGCTTCTCAAACTCATAGATCATGAGCGCATAACGGTAGTCGAGCATCTTGCGTTCCAGGGCGGCTTCATCAAACTTTACTTTAGAGGCTGCTTCCGCAATGATGAGTTGCTTTTTGATCCAGCTATCTATATAGCGGTGTACCGTGTTGGCACTGTCGGCGGGTGAAGTGCCGGGGTCTACAATGCCTTCCAGGTCCTGAAGGTACAGATAGTTGTCGTAAGCGCGCGCGATAGGGATCAGGGCTTCCTGGGCACCGGCTTCCTGGTTTTTGAACTTGAGGAAATCGGGCAGGTAACGCTCCTGGCAGCCTGCCACGGCTAACAAAGCAAAAAGAATGAACGTTTTAAGGCGCTGCGGGAGCACCAACGAGTTGTTGTAAGACATTTTCATAGATTTCTACCGGGTATTGCTGGCGAAGCGAAGCGATCCACTGCTTGTCCAGCTCGGTCTGGTAGTCAGCAATTACAATGCCTTTTACTTCTTTCAAATCCTTCAATCTTGGCGATAATACTTCATGGACGATCACAGCAAATGCCCGTCCGTTATAGCTTGCCCGGTGCGTCCCTTTTTTCCAGGGAACTTCATCCATCACCGCCTCAGCACCTGTGCGCTCGCTGCCTTTCTCGTACATCCCCTGATGGATTTGCAACGCCAGCGGGTTGGCGGTATTAAACCTCTTTTCCAGCGACGCTATCTTTTCTTCCGGCAGGGGGGGCGTCAGCGGCTGTATCTCTTTCTGCACCCGGCTGAGCGTTTCCTCATCCTGGGCATCCAATATAGTAGCTTCCGCTCGTTCGCCCCAGCGGTAGTCGTTGCGGTGCGCTTCAAAAAAGCGGCGCAGCCCTACAGAATCTTCGGAGGCTTCCGTCCAGACCTTTTGTTCCATAATATCAAACAACAGGATACCGTCGCGGTACTCTTTGAGCAAACGGCGGTAGTCTTCATATTTATCAGCCAGGTGGTTTTCCTCGTCGCGCATGATCTGCTGCGTCTCATACTGGCGGTACAACTGCCAGGCAGCCGTGCTATCTGCCTGCTGTTTCTGCTGTTGCCGGGCAAAGACATAGAAGTCGCCTGCCCTGAAGGGTTTACCTCTTATAGAAAACAGGGTAGCACCGGGTGGAGGTGCGGGCATTTCAGGGTTTTTACGATACAGAGAGCCTACCGCGGCAGCCATATTTTTTTCGTCCGGCTGAAAGCCATTCTCCTGCTTGAGCCTGTCGATCATGTCATCCATAAGTATAGCGGACCGGTCGCTGCGCGCCATGCTTCTTTCCAGGGTGGGGCGCAACTCTTCCAGGGGGGGAAGGGGCTGCCGGTCTGTGAGTTTGATCAGGTGCCAGCCAAAGCGGGTCTTGACCGGCCGGGAGAGGTCTCCGGGGTTTTGCAGGGCAAAGGCGGCTTGTTCAAAGCTTTCCATCATCTGCCCGGTACCAAAATAAGGAAGCTCTCCGGCAGAGGCGCGGGTAGACACATCATCGGAAAAGCGCGACACCATCTCGCCCCAATCGGCACCATTTTGCAGTTCCTGGTAGATTTCCATCGCTTTCCGGTAAGCGGGAGAGGCTTCGCCTTCCTGTTCACCAGGCTCAGGGCGCACCAGCAGATGGGCAACCTTCACCTTGCCCCGCGAGGGTCTTTTGTCCTTGACCTTGATGATATGATAGCCAAAGCTTGTCCGCACCGGCCGGGAAACGCTGTCTGGGGCGGTTTCAAACGCTGCATCTTCAAAAGGATACACCATTTGCAGGGCAGTGAAATAGCCCAGGTCGCCCCCATTGCTGGCTGCCGAAGGATCATCCGAATATTGCTCTGCCAGCATGGCAAAGGAGGCACCGCTGATCGCTGCCCGGCGCAGGCTGTCGGCTTGCCGGTAAGCGGCCAGGGTGTCGGCAGGTGTAGCGTTTTCATCCACAGCTATGAGGATGTGGGCGGCGCGTACTTCCTGCTGCAGGCGGTCGTAGACCTCCTGTATGAGTTGTTCAGTCACCCGGTTTTCTACCAGGTACGGCTTGGCTAACTGCTGGCGGTACTGCTCGAGCTCCTGGCGGAAGCTCTCCTGCCGGGCCATACCGGCGTCTTCGGCGGCTTTTACTTTGAGCCGGAAGTTAATATATAAGTTCAGGTAGTCGCGGAGTGCCTTTTCTCTGGCAGCAGGAGAGAGCATACTGTCGGCGTTGTTTTTCTCATATACATAGCGAAACTCGCCGGCCGTGACGGTATCTTTGCCGTAGGTGAACAGCGCAGCGCTGTCGGGGGCAGGCGTAGGCGTCAGCGGGGAAACGGTCCGCCGGGCAGGCGCGCAGGCAGCGGCTACCAGCAAAGCAGTGATACAAACACACCATAAAATTCTGATAAAAAGCATTAGGGTTGGCTTATCACAGGGCAAGTTGTTCATCATCTCCTTGAGATCGTGCTGTAGGTTTTGGGGAATGTTCTGGCTGCAATGTTAACAAAAATTATACTATGAATAGAACGATGATCGCTCCGAATCTGATAAATCTATAGTACACTTCTTTAAAAGTAATAAATTTGAAAACCGATTTGGCTTTTGTGCAACACCGCCCTTAAAGAGAAATGCTAACAACTTTTATGCTTCTGAAAGCAACTATCTGAAAGCAACTATCTGAAAGCAACTATCTGAAAGCAACTATCTGAAAGCAACTATCTGAAAGCAACTAACCACTACTGCCCATGAAACAACTGATAGGTCTGACCATGCTACTGGGAAGCAGTACGCTACAAGCTCAAAGCCTCGATGCTGCGCTCAGGCAAAAAATGGAGTATCATCTACGGCAAGCCTCGGAAAAATATGATATTCCCAACGTTGAGGTATTGATCATCAAAGACGACACCGTTTTTTATCATCAGTCTATTGGGGAACATGTAAGTGCCCATACGCCTTATTATCTGGGGTCGGTGAGCAAATCCTTGACGGCTTTGGGTTTGCTCAAACTCATTGACCTGGGAAAAGCAAGCCTTGATGACAAGCTCACAGATATTCTTCCTGAGATCAAACTAACGCAGTACGCAGAGGAAGTCACGCTCAGAACGCTGCTCAATCATACCTCCGGGATAGCCAAGCGGGACGGTTTCCAGCCGGTTCCAAAGCTTAACGAACTCGCCGGCTGGACCGTCGCCATCAATGAACGCCCCGGATTAAAACGTGAGTATTCTAACCTCAATTATGTGCTGATCGGCTGGGTTTTAGAGCAGATTGCCGGACAATCCTTGGATAACTACATGCGCATGCATGTGTTTGAACCTTTGAAAATGCAGCACACCTATGCCTGCAAAAAGGAGATCGCCAGCCAAAAGGTTATTACTCAGTATCAGTACTTTTATGGTATACCCATAAAGTCAAGCCAGGTAGATTATGCTGACGCCGCTATACCGGCTGGCTTTATGATCAGCACTGCCGAAGATATGGGAAACTATATCCGCTTGAGTCTCAACGGAGGAATTTTTCAAGACCATATCCTCCTGTCCAGCCAGTGGATCGCTACGATGCAAACTCCCTGGAACGGACAGGATCAGGGCTATGGCATGGGTTGGAAAGCAGGCACCTGGCACAACAAAAGAATGTTTCAGCATCTGGGCTCAACGGCTACTTCTTATGCAGGACTATTTTTGATCCCGGAGGATAAGCTGGGGTTTATCGTACTCACCAACTCAAATACGCTGTGGGCTGCAGAAGATATGATCAAAGGTATCCTCAATCTGCTCACAGGCAATGAGCCTGCCCTGACCTCCAAAGAACAGCTATTCCGTATGGGATTAGGCGTGCTGACGCTTTCCTTTTTACTCTATTATGTCTACAAAACAGTAGCTTACTGGAAGAAAAGAAATCAAAAGCCGCGAAAGAGGATAGTGATCAGCCTGATGGTTTCTTTAGCCATGCTGGCAAGCATCGTGTTTGCTTTTCCCCTGGTCGCGGGTCTGCCCTTTGGATCACTTCTCAGCATCCAGCCTGATATAGGCACTTCCGTACTACTGTTTTTCGGATTGCCTGTCATCTATCAATCAATCCTGCTTGTTACCCCCCACAAGTCTGTGGGTGGTTGAGCGAATCCGTCAATATAAACTCTGTTGCATTTTCCTCTGCGAAAAATGAATCTTAACCCTATAGTTCCTACTTTTGTATGAGCAAAGAAGCACATAGCACTAATATTAAGCAAAATCGAACTGCCGCTTTTTAATCATCTCTATATCCATGCAATTCACAAGAAAGAAAATGGTCGGCTGGTTTCAGGTGAAACAATTAGCGGCTACCGGTATCAAAGCTATCGTCTCCTCGCTGTTTGGCAACTATGCAGACCGGCGTGAGATACAGGCGGCGCTCAGCGGACCGGAAATCTATGATTTCAGCGACCGGCAGGAACTTTGGATCGATTATGTGGCAGACATAGGCGATGGGTTCAACTCCACCTATTCGGTAGCCACCCTGTTAGCGGAAGACCGGCTTACCCTAGACGGGCACGACACCAGCCGGGGCGATATGCTGATCATGGGCGGCGACGAAGTATACCCTACGCCTGAAATACAGGAATACGACAACCGCCTGCGCGGTCCTTACCAGGCGGCGTACCCGGTCTGCGAAGGCACAGACCAGCCTGCCCTCTTTGCCATTCCCGGCAACCACGACTGGTACGACGGGCTGACCAACTTTCTGAAAGTCTTTTGCCAGGGCAGGCATATTGGCCACTGGAAGACACAGCAAAAACGAAGTTATTTTGCCATCAAACTTCCCCACCGCTACTGGATCTGGGGGATCGACATCCAACTAAGTTCGGACATAGACCAGCCGCAGAAAAATTACTTCAACGACATAGCGCAGCACGACATGCAGCCCGGCGATAAGATCATCTTGTGTACGGCCGAGCCCAGTTGGGTCTACAAAGATCGCTACCGTATGAACGAATCTTATGACAGGCTTAGGTTTTTTGAGAATAAGTTCATCCATCGCTATCACTTCGAGCTGGTGGCTACCCTGACGGGCGATTTGCACCACTACTCCCGGTATGCTGATGTCATTCATGGCGAAGAACGCCTCCAGCGCATTACGGCGGGGGGTGGCGGCGCCTTTTTGCATCCTACCCACAATTTGGGTGATGAGTTGCGCAAAGTAAAAGAAGAACACCTGGTACTTAAAGCGGTGTACCCCGACAAAGAAACTTCCCGCAGGCTGGCATTCCGCACGCTGCTGTTCCCTTTTTTCAATGCCGGCTTTGCCGCTTCATTAGGCGCCTTTTACCTGCTCATGGCCTGGGTGCTGGAAACCAACACCAGCAGCGGGCCGGGCTCCCTGATGGTGACGCTAAGCCAACTGACCGGGCTGGGAGAAGTCGCGCTGGCTTTTTCGCGGGTACTGATCCATAGCCCGACGGCTTTTATCCTGAGTGTACTTTTGGTCATTAGCCTTACCTGGTTTGCCGATTCTAATGCCGGCAAAAGCCGTTTTACCTGGATCAATGGTACCCTGCATGGCATGATACAGCTTTTCATTGGCTTTCTGCTGATGTGGCTGTTTGCTGTCATCAACCTGAAGGGCTTAACGCTGCCGCTGATCTCTGTCTCCCAGGTATCGCTTTTTATTGCAGAAATGCTGCTGGTAGGCAGCCTGGCTGGCGGTATCATGATGGGTGTATACCTCTTGTTCAGTACGCTGGTGCTGGGCATCCAGGACAACGAGGCTTTCTCTTCCATCCGGTGTGCCGACTATAAGAACTTTCTCCGCTTCCATCTGACGGGGGACGCACTGACGATTTATCCGGTAAAGATTGACTGTGTGGTAAAAGACTGGAAACTAAAGTCGGAGGATGCCGATAACCCTGCCTTTGAAGGCTCCAGGGTAGAAGCGCATTTGATAGAGCCTCCTGTCGTAGTCAGAGTAGCCGGACGAAAAGAAGACCATCATCAGACGCCTTCTTTTGAGCGCAAGCGATGATAGCTTAGTATTTCAACCTATTACTGCTAAATTTG
>JBBSNI010000119.1:0-13817 GCA_038232695.1 Cytophagales bacterium | reverse complement strand
TGACTTACCAGGGACTCGATACGCTATCTGGCGGGCAAGTGGTTCATGCTATCAAAACAACCTACCAGGAAGGTGCTGGAAGTGCGGCTGGAAAGCATACCTGGTGGTATTATTTTGATAAGGATAATTACAGCCTTGCTGCCAATTTTTTAGATTACCAGGACGGCTTTAGCTATACACAGTATGTGGCATTTGCAGAAATTCAGGGCATCAAACTGAACAAAGAACGGAAAAGCTATAGCACTAATGCTGACAGAGATTTAAAATATGTAGAGACGGTGTATAAAAATGAGAATATACAGTTTGATGTGACACTGGAAGAATCGCTGTTTGAACCGCCGAATTAATCTGGAATCATGCAGAAACCTTCTATCCTCATCGCCGGTGTGGGCAATGAACTGAAACAGGACGATGCCTTTGGGATTGAATTCGTTCGTCAATTGGCCCATCAGGAGCAGTTTCCTGACCGGATTAAAATCATGGAAGTAGGCATTGGCGGCATTCACTTAGTGCAGGAGTTGCATCAGGGTTATGATATTTTGATCATGGCGGATGCCGTGGATTGGGGGCAGGAAGCCGGGCATTTATATTTTAAGGAAGTGGAAGCTATCAGCGATATTGAGGAAATGCCTGTGTTTGAAAAGAGAACCTTTCTGGCAGACATGCACTACACCAATCCCATGCGGGCGCTGATGTTGGCTAAGGCATTAAAAGTTTTACCCCAAAAAGTATACATACTCGGCTGCGAAGCTGCCCAACATGATGATTTTGCTATCGGTATGAGTGAGGTGGTAGAAGCGGCCATTCCTAAAGCTATAGTAAAGCTGAAGGAGTGGTTGGCATTATGATTTATGTGCTTTTACACAGTGAACAGAATTTATGTTTTTGAAAGAGAAAAACCCCGCTTAACGGGTTTGAATTCTATAGATAATTTTTAAATTTACTCAAAATGTTTTAGCTATGAAACGAGAACACAACCCTACCAACCGCCCCCAAAACCAACCCGGAAAAACGCGGAAAACCCCCTGGTGGATGGGCTTGAAAGTGAAAGACCTAGTGCATCCGATCACCCTTCGCCGGACGCATTTGCTGTATGCCGGTATGCTACTGTTAGCACTGGCAGGCATGGGATACTTCGTCTGGCAAAACTTTCTGCGTCAGCCTACAGGCACAGAACTGGTGAACGAAATGGTGGAAGCTGCCGGAGACATGGACGCCTGGAACAATATACGGCAGGGGCAGTTCACCCGCACCCATCATTTGTATAGCCAAAGCGGTGAATTGTTAGAAAATACCCGGGAAACCTTTTACTTCAAAAAGACGGACGAAGGGTTGAAACTTCAGGTCAGATCAGCCACCCGGGATGGAGAAGAAGTGTGGGTCGGCAAAGATCAGGAAGGGTATTGGGCCTCCAAAGACAAAGAAGCGGTGGACCCCTTACTGACCGCAAGAGGGCAGGGTATGATGTGCGATTCCAAGTTTTGTGAGCCGCTTTGTGCTACTTCTATGGCTTTCTACCGTTTTTCCATGCCTTTCAAACTGACCGATCCCGGTATCCAGGCAAGTTTGGGTCCTACGGATTTCACCATGCTGGATTTTAATCCATTAGCACACTTAGACATACAACCCCTGGTGCTAGATATAGCATATGACCCTGAGGTAGGCCGCGACCACTGGCGGTTTTTTGTAGACCCCAACGATAAACTGATCCATAAGATAGAGTACTACAATAAATCCGATAAGGGCGAAACCCGTCCCGAGGAAATTTATTGGTCTGACCACCGCAAGGAAGGTGGCATTACCTTCAGCCATCAATGGACACGCTACTGGCCCAATGGGAAGGTCATGGATGAATATATTTATGCTGATGTGGATTTTGAAACTGAACTGTCTGATGACTTTTTCAAACGCCCTGAGGGACATGCATGGGTATCGGAAAAATAAGCACCATCAAATGCATGTGTCTGTCAACACATTAGAGCATGTTCAATTCATGCCAAGTTTCTCAGCAAAGGATTCCATTGCCTTTACCACTTTAGCGTCCTGATCATAATCCATCACGGATAAGCCTTTCAGGTCCGCGTTCATCACCTGCTCATCAAAGGGTACCATCACCGCGATGGGCAGGTCTATCTTTTGACAATACTCCCGGATCGCTTGTTCTTCTTCTTCATTTCTAACCTTGTTAGCAATGGCTTCTACCTGGCGAATGCCCAACTGCCGGGCCATATCCGCAAACCGGGCAGCCGCTTCCAGAGAGCGGTAGTAAGGCTCCACCACCGTATATATTTTATCTACATAGCGGGAAGTCCCCCGTTTCATGTGCTCTAGAGAAGCTTCCGTATCAAGTATCATGATGCGATTTTCTTCTGAAGACAGGGCAGAATGAATCAACTCCCTGACAACGGTGTGAGAGCCGCACATACAGCCGGTTCCGGCTTGCTTGGGCTTGCCTACCATCAACAAGGTGATATTGTCAGGCGCTTCCTGCCCGTAGGTTCCTAAAATTTCAGCAAAAGGCATTTTAACCTGAAACCGCCAGCCTCCATTGGGTTCTTCTACCCTTTCGATAATATCCGTGCTGAGGGAAGGCGGCATTTCAGCATTTTTGTCAATGCCCAACACCACGGAGAGATTCGGGCTGGGGTCGCCGTCGATAGCGAGTATTTTGTCTCCCTTTTTTCCTAAAACCCGGCACAGCGTACCACTAATGGTCGTTTTACCTACCCCTCCTTTTCCGGCAATAGCTATTTTCATCATTTTCTGTTTACGTTTTTCAAATTATTCAATAAGCTCATCCAATTCTCCGGTTCCCTCTAGAAAGTTCATCGTTCTTATCGCTTCTTCCTCATCGATGACGCTAATGGCTACGCCCACGTGTACCAGCACATGGTCGCCCACCTGCGCTTCCGGCACGAGGCTGAGATTAATTTTTTTGGTAATACCACCGAAAGACACTTTGCCAATCTGGAAAACACTTTCTATCTGGTCTTCAATGGATAAAATTTTACCGGGGATGGCAAGGCACATAAGCGTTCAGGTTTTGTATCAAATGTAATGTAAAATACTAAATTATTACGACAAGGGATCATCCGAATAATATTTAAGTTGGGGCAAAATAATCGCTTCATATTCCATTCTACCCGTTGCTGTAAAAAGCGGTAGCAATTGATTCCAGACCACCTCTTTAAAAGCGCCTTCATCCGCGTGGTCCGTTCCTCTTACCTTTTGCTGCGTCAACCAAAAGGTGATGATCATCCAGATCGTATGCGCCGTATGGTGGTAATGGTTTTCCTGGATTTGCTGCTTTAAAATTCCCTTTTCTATATTCAAGATCATCCATTCCCTGATCTGCTTAATCATTTGCTTAATATATTCCTTACGTTTTTTATGTAAAGTAGGATAAGCCCGTTCCAGTTCCAGTAAATCAAGGAAATAGAAAGCATATCTTTTGAGCAAGAAATAATACGCTGATAAGTGATTGTCAAAATCAATCAGATACGGAAAACTTTGCTGCATGGATAGAAGCGGCATAATCTCATTTTCCAACTGCTGATCTATCGCAACGACGATGGCTTCTTTGCTGTAATAATGATACGCCAGATTCCCTACACTGATACCTGCTTCATCGGCAATATGCTGTAGCCGTACATTCACCAGACCATTTTCATTAAATAACTTAATGCTGGATGCGGTGATGTTTTGTTTTGTATGATTCATAGCTATTTGAGCGATCACACCCTGTTAACAAATCCGGGGCAACTGTTCGCCTAGTAACATATTGACTACCCGTTTTCCACCAATCCCACTGGTTAGCACCACCTGTCGGGGATGTGCAGGGACTACTTCTCCGATAATAGCTGCGTGTTGGCAATGTTCAAAAGAGCGCATTTTTTTTACCAAAGCATCGGCTATTGTGGCATCTACTATGCTTATAAAAATCCCTTCGTTGGCTACATAAAGCGGGTCAAGCCCTAACAGTTCACAGGCGCCATACACTTGTTCCTCCACCGGAATATCTTTTTGAAAAATATCAATGCCTAGTTTGGCATCTCGTGCGATTTCCGTCAACACCGTTGCCACTCCTCCCCGGGTAGGATCTCTTAACAAATGAATCTGATCGCCAAAATCATCCAGGATTTCTTTCACCATATGATTCAGATTCCGGGTATCACTTTGAATATCTGATTCAAATTCCAGTCCTTCCCGCACAGACATGATGGCAATCCCATGTGTCGCCAGGTTGCCGCTGACAACGATTTTATCTCCTGCTTTGACGTGACGAATGTCAATATCCGCTTTTGGATGTATCTTGCCAAGCCCGGTGGTATTGATGAAAATTTTGTCCCCTTTTCCTCTTTCCACCACTTTGGTATCACCCGTCACCACTTGTACCCCTGCCCGCTCACAGGCGAATTTTACAGACACCAGGATTTCCCAGAACTCCTTCATCGTCAGTCCTTCTTCCAAAATAAAACTCAAAGAAAGGTATTGCGGAATAGCACCACACATGGCCAGGTCGTTGACCGTACCATTCACTGCCAGTTCGCCAATATTGCTGTCGGGAAAAAAAATGGGTGAGATGACGAAGCTATCGGTGGTAAAAGCAGTTTCGCCTGTCAGGTGCAACATGGCTCCGTCGTGGCGTTGATCCAAAAAATCATTTTTCAGAAGATCAAACACGCCATTTTCAAGCAGTTGGTTAGTCAACAAACCCCCGCTGCCATGCCCCAGCGTGATGACATCAAAGTCCACGGCAGGCATGGGGCAGGAAAGTTGCATATTTAATTTTTCTTGCGTCATATTTTCCATTATGGCTTATAAAACTACTGTTTTTACACTTCCAGCAGGTTTTGTTGCGCACTATGAAAATGATAATACGCGGCACAAGCGCCTTCCGAACTTACCATAGGCGCTCCAAGCGGAGTTTCAGGTTTGCATTTTTTGCCGAATTGGGCGCACTCATGCGGTTTTTTGATGCCTTTCAACACCAGTCCTGCCATACATTCCTCACTTTCTTTTGTTTTCTCAAGAGTAACCTGGAATTTCAGATAGGCATCGTAAGCGGCAAATTCCGGCTTTACTTCATAGCCACTCACCGGAATGGTACCTAAGCCCCGCCATTCCCTATCGTTGATCTGAAATACCTGCTGAATGACTTTTTGGGCTTGGACATTTCCTTTAGTCCGCACCACCCGGCTGTATTGATTTTCCAGTTTTGCCTCTCCCTTTTCCAGTTGCTGGACAGCCATCAGAATGCCTTGCAACAAGTCTACCGGCTCAAAGCCCGTGACAACTATCGGAATCTGGTGTTTTTCTACCAAAGGACCATATTCTTCTATGCCCATGATCGTGCAAACATGCCCGGCCGCCAGAAAGGCCTGAATATGACTATCTTCATCGTTTATGACGGCTTCCATCGCAGGCGGCACCAGGACATGAGAGGCCAGGATAGAATAATTCTGCACGCCCGACTGATGGGCATGGACGACCGAAAGCGCATTGGCAGGAGCGGTTGTTTCAAATCCTACGGCAAAGAAAACTACTTCCCGATCAGGATTTTCCTGCGCTAATTTTACCGCTTCCAGGGGCGAATATAAAATCCGCACATCGGCTCCGCCGGCTTTGGCTTGTAATAAACTTTTCTTTGAACCTGGTACGCGCAGCATATCGCCAAAAGAGCAAAGCATCACCCCTTTTTCTTCTGCCAGGTAGACCGCTTGATCAATCAGATGCAAAGGCGTCACACAGACCGGGCAGCCTGGCCCGTGCACCATCCGGATTTCATCAGGCAGCAAGTTGAGAATGCCATTTTTTACCAGGCTGTGCGTTTGCCCCCCGCAAACTTCCATGATGGTCCACGGACGAGTGACCGTATTTTGGATTTGGTGAAGGTATTGTTCAACCAGATCAGCATCCCGGTATTCGGTAAGAAATTTCATATCTTTATGTTTTGAATTTGATCACAAACTAACTGTCCAAAGGATATATTTTCGTCATTCGGAGCTAACTCCTGATGAAAATACAAGGTAAATTCTTTCAAATGATAAATCATTAAATCCACTAACAAACTATTTTGAAATACTCCACCGCTAAAGGCAATCTTTTTGATTTTCAGATGATTAGCGACAGTTTCAACCAAATGTATGAGAGAAAAATGAAATTTGGCTGCGATGAACACTTTGCCCTTTCCTTTTTTCAGATCCTGCATGATGCCACACATCAGATCTTTAGTGGGGATGCCTTCAAGATACGAATTTTCCGAGAAATAACTTTCCTGGAAGGACAATCCTTTCTTCTGAAAGTATTGCCATGCCAACGTTTCTAATTGCATAGCAGCCTCTCCCTCATAGGTTTGTTGATCCATGATGCCTAACAGGGAAGCCACTGCATCAAAAATGCGCCCTACACTAGACGTTTTCAGAGGACTTCCTTGGGCTAACATTTTAGCATAAAGCTGCCATTCTGTTTGGTTAAACTTTTCCTTCAAAAAATTTTCTGCCCCCACTATTTTCCAGCAAGCGGCAAGTGCTGCAATGCGAGGCTCCTTTGCCATTTTATCGCCCAGGATGAAATCAAAATAGTTGAAATGGCTGGAACGGGAAAAGGTATAATGTTCATACGTAAAAAACTCCCCTCCCCAGATTTGTCTGTCATCACCCAAGCCGGTGCCATCCCAGACCACGCCCAACACAGGTTCCTGCGCATGCAGCAGGTTGTTTTCTCCCAGCACAGCGCCAAAGTGAGCGATATGATGTTGCACCTGCCGGAAGGGTACTTGTAGTGCCTGCGCCAGCCTTTCCCCATATTGTGTCGAGGCATACTGCGGATGTTTGTCCGCCAGGATCACTTCCGGTTTTGCATCAAACAGCTTAAAAAAATGATGCATCGTATGCCGGTAATTTTCCTGGGCATCGAAATGTGCCAAATCACCTAAATATTGGCTGATATACGTATTGCCACGATGCAAAAAAGAGAAGGTGCTTTTGAGCATGGCCCCGGTGGCAAGGACGGTTTGCTTTGTCCATTCCAGGTTTGCATGTACATAAGTCGGCGCCAAACCCCTGGAACGCCGAAGCACGATCCGTCGCTGTACTACAGGCGTAAATTTGACGACGCTATCATCTTGGGGCACGACAATTTCGCGGTTGTCCGCCAGGATGAAATCAGCCATTGAGAAGAGTTCTTTCCTGGCCTGATGATCTTTGAAAAGGATAGGGGAATGACTCACGTTACCACTTGTGGCAACGATGGGTTGACCAAGTTTTTGCAATAGCAAATGGTACAGCGGTGTATAAGGCAACATCACGCCGATCTGGCGCAGGCCGGGAGCGATGTTTTCTATGCTTATTGCTGAATTTTTTTCTTTTTTCAGTGCCAAAAGCACAATGGGGGCTACCTGACTTTCCAGGGATTGTCTTTCTTCCTTTTGCACCTCCACCACCTTTTGCAACATGGCTACGTTCGGGTACATCAACGCAAAAGGCTTGGTGGGGCGGTACTTTCTTTTTCGCAGTGCCCGAATAGCTTCCTGATGGTTTGCATCACAAGTCAGCAGATAACCTCCGATGCCTTTGATGGCTACTATTTTTCCTTCTCTCCAGCAACGAACTACGGCGTCAATGACTGTATCCGGACTACTGGCAATTTCCTGAACCGAATCAAAAAGGGTGAGTTGAATGCTGCATATAGGGCATGAGTTTGTTTGGGAGTAGTACCGGCGATTCAAGGGGTTATCGTATTCCTGCTGACAGGCCGGGCACATGGCGAAAGCGTCCATGGTTGTGTTTTCTCTGTCATAAGGCAACGCCTTGATGATAGAAAACCGGGGGCCACAATGCGTACAGCTTATAAAGGGATAGCCATTTCGCCGGTTTTGGTCAGCCTGCAGTTCGGCTCTGCACGCATGGCATAGGGCAAAGTCTGGCGTGAGCAACAAGGAAGGTTCAAGCGCGCTCTGACGATGGATGATCTGAAAATTGTCAAAGCACTTTGGTTTCGTTCGATAAATTTCGTGTCGGGTAATCCGGGATAAGGGTGGCGATTTTGTTATTAACGCATCATAAAATGCACGAGCGTTTTTTTCATTCGCATTGATCTCTACATGTACGCCATCGCTCGTATTCATTACCCAACCCTTCAGTTGGTACTGGCTGGCCAGCAGAAAGACAAAAGGACGAAAACCTACTCCTTGCACCTGTCCTTCTACATGAATATGCCAGGTAGTCATGGTTTGATTACCCTCTTCTTTCCGGATTTTCTTAATTCTTCCATTTTCTTTTAGATACTATTGAAGTACGCCCCGAATTTACCTTGATTGTTGAGAATGAAGCCTTGCGGCCTGAAGAGGCATTTCATTAACAGGTATAATCTAAACATGTCCCTTGGTGGTACATGAGCTACTTTTCATGTACTCTTTTGCGTACATTTGTCCCATGTACGTGACCTCTTGTCTTCAAATGCTACAGAAACCTGAAAAGCCTTTTAATCATCTACCACTCCTTTCTCAAAATTTCATAAACCTCCTGCTGGTTTAATACTTTGGCACATGATTCAAAATCTACATGAGGTATTTTGTCTTCATATTTAACTTCAAAAGGATTTTTCGCAGGCATAGCATTGATACGCGCTAAGGCTTGCTCTTTTTCATCTAAAGCCAGATCTATCCAGACATCTTCCAAAATATCAGGTATTTGACCAAACAAATTGAAAATATGCTCCAATCGCTGAGAAAGTAGATCATGAACCCGGTCTTCTACCGAATCTTTATAGCGCATGTTATAGACCCAGACTTCTTCGCGTACCTGGCCTATTCTCTGTATACGGCCTTTTCTTTGTTCCAGTCTTGTTGGATTCCAGGGTAAGTCCAGATTGATCAGGGTGCCGAGTCTTTGTAAGTTAAGCCCTTCCGATGCACTGTCGGTTCCAAATAGAATCTTCAGTTCCCCTTGCTGTACTGAGGCTTTGATTTCTTCTTTACTGATGGTATGAAAAGTACCTGCTAACCAGTACCCTGACTTTGTACCCCCCGCATACACGCCAATTTTGATGTCAGGCATTTGCTTGCTTAGCTTTTCACTGAAATAAGCAACGGTCACATAATATTGGCTAAATATGATACAGCCATACGCTGCCCAGTTTTTGGTAAATAAGAGTTCGTACAAACGCTCATATTTGGGGTCATTTTCTTGATGCTGCTCCAACTGGTGGATAAGCTTCCCTAAAACTTGCTTTTCAGATTCGCCTATTCTCATGGCAATGCCTGATTTTTCTTGCTTAGCGGATGATTCAGCGCCATTTGATTCCTCCTCTTCATCTTCTTCGGCTAAAATTTCTTCAAAATCACCGCCCATCATTTTCATGGCAGTCTGTTTACCAGCCTCCATAGAGCTTCCCAACCGTCTGAGTAATAAGGTTTTCATAAAACCGGCAGATTGCATAAGAGTTCCAAGCGCTTTGCAGAATTCTTCTGCCGTCGCATAAGCATCGTGAAGATAGCCAGGCAGGATGATGGATTCCTGGCTGTTCTCTCCAAACAATTTTACCTTCACTTTTTGCAGATAGGGTTCGTTGGTTTCCGGGTCCATAGTTTCTTCCAAAAACTTCCTGGTGCGCCGGATGATATGACGGATAAATGGGTTGTGCTTTAAAAAGAAATCTTCCAGGTTGTCTAAACGATTTTTGTCCCAAGGCTGTAGTTTCTGGTGGTCATCAGGGGCAAGTACTGCCACCGTAGGGGCTAAGCCAAGGGAGTTTCTGATGGTGCCAAAGACCATCTCGTTTTCATGGGCGGCAGGAAAAGGATTACGCATCCAGTCCCATCTTTCTAAAAAGGCATGGGGTGGTTCTTCCAATCCCTGGATAAGCGATAAAAGGTAAGCTTTATCCTGACTGACCCATTTTGACCATTTATCGCCAAAGACATGCGCTGATCCTTGCGCCAAAATAGATAGTAGATCATATGCTTCAATAGGGTATAGCTGCACGGGCGTGGCCGTTGCCAAAAGCATACTTTTGGTGCAGGCGGAAGCTTGTAGCAGAAAACGCATCAAATTGTTGGGTTCAGGTTTTTCATTTTCAGCGCCTGCTCTGAGGTTTTTTCTTCTGGCCCGGTGACACTCATCCACGATGATACATTCGTAAGTTTTAGATAGCAGTTTATCTGCCACTGCTCCTCGCCGCGTGATCAATCCCTGGCTGATGATGCCTGTTCTTCTGGGACATTTGCCCAAAGCTTTTAGTGGATCGTTGTTTACATATCTGATACCGTTTTCGTCTACCCAGGCTTTGCCGTCCCATACGGCGGACGGGAAGTTGAGCAACTTCATGTTTTCTTCCTGCCACTGCCAGATCAGGGTTTTGGGCGCAATGATGAGTATGGGCTTGTCTCCATGCAATGCCATGAGCATGGCAGAAAGTGCTAATTGCAATGTCTTTCCTAATCCTACCTGGTCGGCCAGCACGAAGCGCGCTCCGCGGCCTGAACGGTGTTCATCAAAGGCAAGCTTCACAAAATACTTTTGGTGCGTCCATAGCCCGAACTGTTTTTGGTAAACGGGCGTCTCGATGACCGGGCTGGCGGGGTTTTCTTCTTCCTTCCACTGGGTAATGGTGATAACCTCCCGCTCGCTGATACGCTTGATATCTTCAATGACCGCGTTGGCTAAGGGTTGAGCTTTGGGGTGGTTCCACAAATAATCAAATTCTTCCTGTACCCACTGTATACTTTCCGGGGAATCGTCTTCCCAGAGTATTTCATAATTCAGTTGCCAGGCTGACTTAGTTTCATTAATACTACCTAAGAATGATAATTTAGAACCATCTGCCTGCGTAATGACGCCTGCTTTGCCATGCAAAAGCCCGTGCACGGCGTTGGGCAATACGCGAATTTGCAGTTTTTGATGCACCAACAAATCGTACAACTTAGCGAGACGTTGCTTGGCACGATCTGAAAGTTTGTCGTCGATGTTGGAACGCCATTCTCTGCCCAAGGCCAAACTGGCTGCTTTGGCGGTTTCTACATCGCGTATGTCAAGGTCTGAATTGCAAATGATGCGTACCTGTCCCTGGATATTCTCCAGCGCTTCTCCGGCTACCTCTACGATGGAGGAGCTAAAATAACCCGCTATTCTATCATAGCTTATTGCGTCTTTAAGTTTGGCATTGAGGAAAGAACGGTCAATCTTCTGACGTCTGGATGAATAGCGGTTGATCATTGTTTATAGCACATATAGAGATAAGGCTTACAGAGGCTTGACTTCTTCATCCGGTATAAGATTGCCGTTTTCGTCTACCTCATGCCATTTTCCTCCGGCATCTTTTACAAACTCTCTCCCTTTTAGCTTCATAATGTATTTGTAGGGGTTTTCCAGAGTACCTTTAGGCGACGCATTTTTAGCTTTATTTTTTAAATTCTCTCTGGATTGCTTCTTCAAATTCTTTGAATTTTTGATTCCCAACTTAGAGAGGGTGATCGTAGCGTTCTTCGCTTCTCTGTTCATCAGTCAAATATAAACAAAAAACAGAAATTTTGAGCCTGTATGGTATGGTAGCACCGCTATATTCCTTCGTTATCTACATAGCCTTTCAACAGTAAGAGGGCTGCTCTGTCTTTTTCCCAGTGGGGCAGCGTAGCACACTTCTTCTCTATAAAACCCAGGAGGTGACGTATCAAATCCCGGCTTGCCCAATAGTCGGCGATGAAGTCATTTTGATGGAGCCAGTTTCTGCCATCCGCCGGGTTCATGTCTTTGCTGGTGGCGTAGATAGCGTAGAGCAGTTGGCGGCAAAGGCTTCGGCCAAAGCCTGCGGTGTTAAGTTCTTTGTTTTTAAACTCAAGGGCTGTTTTGAGCCGGGTTTGGTTGGCTTTGCCCGCGTTCAAGAGGTTTTTGTATTCTCTCAGGCCAAAGCCCCGGGCCATCTCCTGGTACACGCCGGAGCGGTACTCGCCGTGTTGCTCCACTTCCAGCCCTTTCAGGTAGAAGCGTTCTTCGGGTAGTAGCGTGCGCCAATATTGCTCTTTGAAACCGGTGGGAACCAAGTGATCCATGGCTACTTTGACAGCATCTTCTATGATCTTTTCCAGTTCACTTTTTTCTCCGCGCTTTTGCTCTTTGGTGAGTTCGTAGGGCACGTCAATGTCCTGTATGTTTTTGTAGCCGGTAATGACCCTGAGGGCAGCGGCATAGGCGGCTAACTGGTAATCGGCATCGCTGAAGTTAGGATCGTCCTGGTCGTCGAGTGCCTGCATGTGGTCTAACTGTTGCTTTACCTCAAGTTCTACGTCGCTTTGTATGTCGCTCAGGAAGGCTACTTCGTGGCTGGTTTGCTTACGCAGGATCATGATCACGGTGCCTTGCACATAGTTACCGGTTTTGATGCCTACCGCATCGGTTTCGGTTTGTATGGTCCAGGCGGCGGAAACCTGCAAGCCCGAAGCCCAAAGGATTAAGGCTAAGTCTGCCCAGACGGAAGCATCCTGGTGGGTGAACATGACGACCTGCGCCCCGTTATCAGGCATGTGTTGTGTCAAGTTGCTGTAGCACTCAATCATGTTTTCTTTGAAGCTTTTGCCCGAACCTTTGACCGCTAAAGCAGATCGACTTTCCCTATACCAATGCTTAAAATAGTGAGAAATATCCTTTTGATACCAAGTCAAAAAGAAATCCCCAAGTTCATGATAATTTATTGCATCTGCATAAGGTGGATCTGTTATCCAAAAATCACTATTTTTAACTTCACTTTTTGCATCAACTGAGATTACCTCTGCATGTGTATGTCTAGTAAAGATGTGTTCAAAGGAATGAAATAAAAAATCTTTTATATTTAAGAATGCGCGTGAACCATAAAAAAGTTGAGTATTTAATGCTTGATTGTAGTAAACGTTTCTGGCACTTCCTGGTCCTTTCGATTTATGTGGATTCCAACCACAAAGTCTTGAATAATTGTCTATAGCTGTTCCTATTCCAAGAAGAATAGACGTATGAGCTTCGGGATTTAATTTTGCTTTAAAGAGATGGTTTTTTACTAATCCCATATTTAACAACTGTCTCGGAGTGAACAAATGATGCCAATATGTCCATCCTCTGGTTCTAATGGGTTCTTCCGTTTTATCGCCGCCTCTCGGAATAGGCGTTGAAGGAATATATCCTTTTTCTTGCCAATCCTGAAACCGTTCTTTCAATAAGCTGAGCACTTTTTCTTCTCTTGCTACATCATGATCATCAGGTGCTACAAAATGGCGGATGGTTATTTCTTTAAGCAATTGATCTTCTAAAAGTTCTTCAAAATGATCTAAGCTTTCGGCTTCCTGTTTCTTCAAAAGTCTGCCTTCTTCATAAGGAATTTCATTTATCTCAAAAGCTTCCTTTACTTCATATAAAGTTTCCACATAACGGATACAGTATAGTCTTTCCTGCAATACATCGCCGGGCCGGGGCACTACGTCCTCGTTTTCCCAAAGTCTTAACCCGTATTGGGTTTTGCCATTAATTGTTTTGTCGCCTCTGAGCGTAGAGATACGGGTTTCTACACCTGTTTCAGGGCATTTCAAATATCCTTTATGTACCGTGCCGGTTTTGGCAGCCTGAAAGGTCTTGCTATCAGCATTAGTCACAATTTTAATACGGTATCGCTTGTTTTCGTGGTCAGGTATTAAGACAGCGCAGACTTTGTATTTTTCAGAAATGATCCAGGAAGGCGCTAGGGGCACCCAATACCCTGTCTTCGGGCTTCTGGCTTCCACACAATACAGGTAAGCGTCGGCGCGCCAGCCTTTTTCGTTGTGTTCTATGCCCCACTCCGTAATCTGTTGGTCT
>JBBSNI010000118.1:0-13842 GCA_038232695.1 Cytophagales bacterium | reverse complement strand
TGTCTTGCCGTCGGGTTGGTAAACCGTTCCGGTGATCAATAATTTTTGACCTGCTTCGTTCCATCCTGCACTGGTATCTACCGGACTCATGGTAGCAGGCATTCCCACATACATCAGTTCACAGCCATCACAGCCGCCGCCGATTAGTTTGCCGGAACCGGTTTTCTCTGTCCGGACCGGATCATCGGTTTGTCCATTACAGTTTGACAATAATAAAAAAGCTCCTACGAACACTGAAAAGAATATCGTTTGCATCACCGTTGTTTTTGTGCGAAATTCTTTTCAAATATATTTCTATCCAAATAAAATAGGGTATCCTGATGATTACGTGCTGTGAGAGGATGATTAGATAAAATGCTTTTTAAATGAAACGGCGTAATTCCTGCTCAACCTGGTGGTTGCTCCGTTTGCCAAGGCAACATCGTAGTCTCCATTCAGCCGTGATTGGTAAGATACTACCTGGCTGATATTGACGATGGTTGATTTATGAATCCTTACAAAAGGTTTATTGCCCAATTTGGCAGCCATAGAAGTAAGGGTTTCGGTATGAAGGAATTTGCCTTTGGAAGTATGCAGACAAACATAAGGGGTGGCAGCCGTGATAAAAATAATATCATCCGTATCTACGGTTACGCTGTTTCTGCCTGTGCTTACGGCAATGATTTCCGGGCATGAATCCGCTGGAAGGCTTTTAAACGGATGCCGGGAATTTTTATAAATGAGCAAAAAACCGATGGCTCCATAGACCAACAGGCAAGGATGAAAATGTTCAGTAATCGTGTAATCCCATGTGCCAGCAAATAGATACGTGTGGTCAAAAAACAAATAAGAAAAGCTCCATACTACTGATGAAAAAAGCAGGGCGTGTACCGTGCTTGCCACTAAAGATAGTATGATGATGTAAGTGAGTTTTGTTTTCTTAAAAAGAAATCGCTTAAAGTAACTGGCTGAAACAATCTGCAAAATCGAGATAGGAAAAAACAACCCCCAAAATGCTTTGAAAAGCAGCGATTCCGAAAGGTAAAACGGATACCCGTTATAACTGGCGTGTAATAAGTCCTGGACAATAGCCAACAGCGCCGCAACAATAGTAAACGTAGCTGCTATAAGGACATTTCTCTGCGAAATGTACTTTTTTCCTGGGATGAATAATCGGATACTTTGCATATTACAAGTATTTTGTAGTTTGCACACAACAACAGTATGCAACAGAATTTCCTTGAAATTTCAATGTGTGATGCGATGCTATCTTTAATATTCTATGATCAGATCAGCTAATCCAAACAATCCTGCACCTGATATGATGGTCCATGATATCCAATCTTTAAATTCGTTCTTTTTATGAAGCAGAAACAAAAGGTGCAATCCTAAATGAGCGACAAAAAAGATATTCAGCCCATCAATGAGCGCCTCATTATTTTCTTTATCAGCCAATCCATCAAGGAGAAAAAAGAAAAGAGGAATGTAGGCGATCATAAATACTTTAAATCCCCAATCGTCATTAAGAAAGCTCAATCCAGGAAATATTCTCCATTCTTTACACCGGATTGCATCCATTTCGTGCATGATGATGAAGGTCAACCCTAAATAAAAGAATGTGTATTGCGCCATTTGTGTTTCTGGATTTATAAAACACTTCAAAAAACCTTCCTCACCTCCTGCCTCGAAGTCCCTAATCCATCAATGCCTAACTCCACTACATCGCCGTCTTTGAGATACTGCGGAGGCTTGAAGCCAAGACCTACCCCGGCGGGCGTACCCGTAGAAATAATATCGCCGGGGTGTAATGACATGAACTGGCTGATGTAGCTGACCAGGAAAGGCACGCGGAAGATCAGGTTCTCCGTATTGCCGTCTTGCTTTTTCTCCCCGTTGACCGTCAGCCACAGGCGCAGCTTGTGTACATCGGCAAACTCATCGGGCGTGACCAGGTAAGGGCCCAGCGGAGCGAAGGTGTCGCAGCTTTTTCCTTTGACCCACTGACCGGCGCGTTCTAACTGGAAAGCCCGCTCGCTGTAGTCGTTGTGCAGGCAGTAGCCCGCTACATACTGCATGGCTTCTTCTTCCGACACGTAAGAGGCTTTCTTGCCGACCACCACGGCGAGTTCTACTTCCCAATCCGTTTTCTGGCTGCCTTTAGGCAGGATCAGGTCATCGTTGGGGCCTACGATAGAAGAAGTGGCTTTGAAAAAGATGATGGGTTCTTTGGGTGGAGTCATGTTGCTTTCTGCAGCATGGTCGCGGTAGTTTAGCCCGATGCAGACGATCTTTCCTGGGCGGTGCAGCGGCGGACCGAAGCGTTCTTCTTCTCTGACTTCCGGGCACTCTCCGGCGTGTTCACTGAGCCATTGCCCAAGCCGCGCTAGTCCGTTACCGGCAAAGAAAGCTTCCGTATAATCTTCGCCAAAACGGCTGACATCCAGCTTCTTGTCATCATGTAATACCCCGGGTTTTTCGGCTCCCGGCTTGCCAAATCGAAATAGTTTCATCGTTAGTTTGGTTTTAATTTAAAAATTGAGGGATTGAGGGATTGAATTTCTATGTATTTTGACAGCATTAAACATTATTCTGATTTTTTATATGGTAAAAGCTTGACTATCAGTCCTGTAAAAAATCAGAATAACCTCTATTATGTGAAATAAAGTTTTTGCTATTCTGGTTAATGATTAGTTCCCTTCGGGCATGACCTTCAATCCCTCAGTCCTTCAATCAAGAGTTCAAAGTAATAAATCCTCCATCAATAGGATAGTTGGTGCCTGTGATAAAACCGGCGGCATCGGAACATAAGTAGAGTGCCAGCAAAGCGATTTCTTCCGGCTGGCCCATGCGGCCGATAGGCTGGGTTTTAGAGAGTTTGTCGAACATCTCCTGCTCTTGTCCCGGGTAGTTTTTTTGAAGAAAGCCATCTACAAACGGCGTATGTACCCGTCCTGGCGAGATACAGTTGCAGCGGATATGGTCTTTCAGATAATCTTTAGCCACCGACAGCGTCATGGTCAGCACCGCACCTTTGCTCATAGAATACGCAAAGCGGTCGGCAATACCTACCACGGCAGCGACGGAAGCCATGTTCAGGATCACGCCCCCGCCTTGTTGTTTCATGACCGGTATGACGGTGTGCAGGCAGTGATAAATGCCTTTGATATTGATCTGATAGATACGGTCCAGGTCTTCCTCCGTTGTGTTCTCCACGTTGCCAATATGCGCCACCCCGGCGTTGTTGACCAGTATATCAAGCCTGTCAGCCGATTGACTTACCTGTTGGATGGCAGATTGAACCTGCTGCCGGTCAGATACATCGCAGGCAACAACAGTCGCCCGACCGCCTGCTTGCCGGATCGCCTGTTGGGTATTTTCACCGGAAGCCTGGTCGCGCTCCAGCAAATAGACGGCTGCCCCGTGCCGGGCAAATACTTCGCAGATACTTTTGCCAATGCCGCTGCCGCCGCCGGTGACGACGGCCGTTTTTCCTGTAAGATCAAATGGCTGCATAGATTCAGTGGTAGATTTGAGAGCCACAATGTACAACCAAGCGCGGATAACACAAAAAAATTATTGCAACGATCCATGATCGTATTCATCAAAAAATTAAATAATCAATCCTCCATGCATTCAGTTATTCATTCAATCCCTCAATCCCTCAATCCCTCAGTTCTTCATGAAAGACGAAACCAAAATACACGGAACAGGTTCCTGGCATCAGTTTCAGGATTATCTCAGCGAGTTTGTCTATGGTGGCATCGATGGCTCGGTGACTACTTTTGCCGTCGTGGCAGGAGCGGTAGGCGCAGAACTCAGCGCTTCGGTCATTATCATTTTAGGCTTTGCCAACCTGATTGCCGACGGATTTTCTATGTCGGTAGGCAGCTACCTTTCCGGTAAGTCGGCGCGGGATAATTATGAGAAACACAAGAATCTGGAATACTGGGAAGTAGAACACATGCCTGCCCGGGAGCGCGAAGAGATCCGGGAGATCTACCAGGCCAAAGGTTTTGAAGGCGCCTTGCTGGAGCAGGTCGTGGATAAGATCACCGAAGACAAAGACCGCTGGGTGGATATTATGATGAAAGAAGAGCTGGAAATGATACTGGATACCAAGCCGCCCCTGGCGATGGCAGGCGTTACCTTTATCTCATTTATCCTGGTAGGACTGGTACCGCTGCTCGTGTATGTCTATGGCTATATTTCCGGAGAAGTGTCTGATCAGTCCTTTCTGATTTCCTGTATACTGACTTCCCTGGCATTTACAGGCATAGGCTGGCTCAAAAGCGTAGTCACACAAACCAACACGCTGAAAAGCATTGCCGAAACTTTGTTTTTAGGAGCTTCGGCCGCCGTGCTGGCGTATTGGGTAGGCAATGTACTGGAAAAAGTAGTGTCCGGATCGTAAGCTAAAACGCTGACAATGAGTTAGGTAAGAGGCTTGCGTTCAATGAGCACATGAACCATATCTTCCCATTCTTCCTGTAGGGTATTGTTGGGTAGCTTCTTGCTGGCACGGACATACCAGTATTCTGCATTCAGGATGTCCCCTTCCTGGCGGTGGAGGTAGGCATGTACCCAGGCGCTTTCACTATCTTTCTTTTGCTGGGCAAATTCATGGGCGCGTTGCCAGTCATCCTTGCCTGCATACCAAAGGGCTTTCTGTGCACTGTCTAACGAATCTGGTGGGGTTTCTTGTGAGAGCGAGGCTTTAAATTCTTCTAAACTCATGTTAGTTAGATGTACTTTTTTTATAGATTAAGAAGAAGTTGTGAAAAATGTTTGATTGGTAAGAGCGTAATTTTTAGTATCAAAATATTTAATCAAACAAAATACTTACCTCAGACTATTTATTGCGTCTCATGATAAAAAGGTTTAATGAATAAATATAACTAAATCATTATATATGCAAAGTGTATTTAATAAGTTGTGAATCAATGCTTTACAGTAATGTATTTGTGATTTTAGTAGTTTTAATTTTTCTTAAAATACATTATTTTAGATGCAAACATACTCACCTTATTTTTTAATATATTCCATCGATATGAACGCGCCCCATCAACCAGAAAAACACCAGGTCGAGCTGGAAGAGTTTTCCAGCCAGTTAGCCGCCAGTATGCACAGCACCAGTATGCACTATGCCGAGGAGCCAGAAGAAGCCGTGAAGGCTCTCCGTACGGTATTTGGTGTCATGAGAAACCGCTTCACGTTTGAAGAATCGTTAGAGTTTATTGAACTGTTGCCGCTGTGCCTCAAAGCCCTTTACCTTGACGGGTGGCGCATCAGTAAAAATGCGCCGGAACCCTTTTATTCTCTGGAAGATCTCATGGACGAGATTATTGCACATGCCGTAGAATCCCACTGGTATCGCAGCAGCCGCAACGAACTCAGACGTGTGTTGATCGCCATTTTTCAGATGATAGGGGCGTATGCAAACTCGGCAGAAGTTAAAGAAGAAATCCGTTTTCTGCCCGAAGACATGCTGTATTACCTGTATACGCCCGGCGCACCTGCCAAACCTTATACCGATACCAGCATCTGGCTTTCCTGAATGCAGGAAGACCGAAGTCCGAAGACGGAAGTTTAATCTTCTCGCTTCGGACTTCCGTCCCGGTGGGGCACCACTTCCCGCCACTTTATATCATAACATGAACTTCATCAACCACTACAAACCGCTCTGTTTTTACACACTTTGTCTTCTTATCCTGCTTTGTATACCTGTTGCTGCATGGACGCAATCGCAGGCAGCCCGGAAGCGTCCTAATATTCTTTTTATCGCGGTAGATGATCTCAACGACTGGCTGGGGTGTATGCACGGGCATCCTCATGCCAGGACGCCTCACTTAGACCGGCTGGCCGCCGGGGGTGTATTGTTTGAGAACGCCCACTGCCAGGCTCCGCTATGCGGTCCTTCCAGGGCTTCAATCATGACAGGTCTGCGCCCCTCCACCACGGGCATCTACGGCATGATTGACGATGACAAGATCCGGCAGGACAATGAAGTGACCTCAGACATTATCTTTTTGCCGGAATACTTCAAAAAGCAGGGCTACCATACCATGGGCATCGGCAAATTATTCCACGAACATGCACCTGAGGGGCTTTTTGACGAGTCAGGAGGACGCGCCAAAGGATTTGGACCTTTGCCCGACAAACGTTTTGTGTGGGATGGTTACGGTAGCGGCGGCGAAAACTACGGACGAACCAGTACCGACTGGGGCGCTTTTCCGGCAGCAGATTCTTTGATGCCCGACTACCAATCGGCACAGTGGACGACAGAACGCCTGCAACGCAAGTATCAGCAACCTTTCTTTTTGGCGGTAGGATTTCTGCGTCCGCATGTACCTCTGTACGTTCCCCAACCGTGGTTTGATCTGCACCCGGCAGAAAAACTGACCATGCCTCCTTATAAAGCCAACGATCTGAATGATGTGCCCAAGGTAGCCCTTCAAATCAACGATCTGCCTATGATGCCCACAACCGACTGGGCGATAGAGCATCACGAATGGGATGATATTGTACAGGCGTACCTGGCTTGCGTCAGCTTTGTAGACCAACAGGTAGGGCAAGTGCTGGAGGCTTTGGAAAAAAGTGAGTATGCGGATCATACCATCATCGTACTCTGGTCAGACCACGGCTACAGGGTAGGGGAGAAAGGGACTTTTGCCAAGCATAGTTTGTGGGAAGAAGCTACCCATGCGCCTCTTATCATGGCGGGTCCTGGGCTTCCCCGCGGCAAAGTAGTGAGCGAGCCGGTCGAGCTTTTGTCTGTTTATCCCACTTTGCTGGACTTGAGCGGCCTGCCGCCGTATGCCAGAAATGAAGGACGTAGCTTGCTGCCCCTGATCCAGGACCAGCCTACAGACAAAGCGTGGTATGTCATCACTACCTATGGCATGAACAACCATAGCATCAGAACCAAAGACTATCGCTACACCCGTTACGAAGACGGGAGTGAGGAGTTCTACGATCATACGTCCGATCCGCAGGAATGGAACAATGTCGCTGATCAGGCCAAATACCGTCCAATGAAAGAAAGGATCAAAAAATATGTACCTACTGCCAATGCGCCTTGGGCACAACATGCGTCGTACACCTTTCAACCCTACTTTGTAAATCAGAAAGCCCGTTCGGATAAAGCGCAGCAGCCTATGAATGAATGAACTGCCTGATGTTAACCTGATCTTATGCACAAACAACTCTTTATACAACATGAGAGGCTGGAAGCCTCTACATAAAACACACGAGCGTGGACGCTCGCGCGAACATATTTAATTTCGATTTATCCAGTTCGCGCGAGCCTCTGTGCCCGTCGTGGAGCGATCGTGTGTACTATTCTCAGACCTCTGGTCTGAACAATTTTGTTAAGTTATGACGCATATCTTCTACTTCATCTTTTTACTTCTATTCATTTCTTTCCATATCCAAGCCCAAGCTGTTAAAATCATCTTCGATACCGACATGGAATCGGATGTAGATGACGTTGGTGCTTTAGCCATGCTGCACGGACTGGCCGATGCCGGAGAGGCTGAAATTCTGGGTACGATGGTTTGCAGCCTGAATCCCTGGTCGGTACCCACGGTGGATGCGGTCAACACGTATTGTGGGCGTCCGGATATTCCCATCGGAGCCGTAAAGACGCTGGGGGTGTACCGCAACTCCAAGTACGCCAGCATCATCGCCGATGAGTTTTCACAAGACACAGGATTAGGGGAAAAGGCGCCACCTGCTACCGCACTGTATCGTGAGCTATTGGCAGCGCAGCCAGATAGCAGCGTCGTCATCGTGACGGTAGGGTATCTGACCAACTTTTCGTATTTGCTGAATAGCCGTCCTGATACCTTGAGTGATCTGACAGGAAAAGAACTGGTAAAAAGAAAGGTTAAACACCTGGTGTGCATGGGCGGGCGTTATCCCTTCCAGCAGGACCCTGGCAAATGGGGCAACTTCAAACCCGACCCGGCGGCTATTCAGCATGTGGCCCGCGACTGGCCTACGACTATTATTTTTACAGGAGGAGGAGATTTCGCCAACTTGTTTCAAACTGGCAAAAAGACCTTTGCGTACGAGCCTTCTTCCAATCCTATATCCCGTGCTTACACCGTTTTTTTAGAAAGTTTCCACCGGAACTATCACCACAGCGCCGATCTGATCGCTGTGTATGTAGCGGTCAGAGGATGGGAAAAATATTTTGAGTTGAATAGTCAGGGTTATAATCATATCTTTGATGATGGTACGCTGGTATGGCGGCTGCAACCTAATGATCCCCGGCATCATTATATTGATAGCCTAAAAGAAGGGGTTAGCGCTGGTGAGGTTACTGAAATATTTGATGACCTCATGGTAGCACCCATTCGCGCCAAAAAGAAATAATAATACATTTACACACGATGAACCTACAGACAACCTATTCAACCTGGATGTATCTTTTGCTTTCCGCCCTCCTGTTGCCTTGGCAGACCCAGGCGCAGCAGGAGCAAAAGCCCAACATTATCATCATCTATGCCGATGATTTAGGCTACGGCGACCTGAGCAGCTATGGCGGGGATATTCCTACCCCGAACATGGATCGTATCGGAAAGGCAGGCATCCGCTTTACCGACTTTTATGTGTCTGCACCGGTATGCACACCTTCCCGCTATAGCCTGTTGACCGGCAGCTATCCGCAACGCTCCCTGCACGACTTAGACAAAGTCATCATGCCAGGCGATGAAAATCATTTTGATGCACAGGAAGTCACGTTGGCTGAGATGCTGAAAAGCCAGAACTACCGCACGGCTATCATAGGAAAATGGCACCTGGGTTCCGGCAAATCTGACGACCTGCCGCCCCATCATGGTTTTGATCTGTTTACCGGGCACAAAGGCGGATGTATAGATTACTTTTACCATGTATACGGAGGCATGGGAAACTTTTGGTATGTAAACGGAGCACTTAGAGAAGAAGCAGGCTATTCCACGGAATTGATCACCGATCATGCCTTACGTTTTATTGAACAGGAAAAAAAGAAGGCTAATCCATTCTTTTTGTACATTCCTTACAATGCGCCGCATTTCGGCAAAACTGATCCGGATCATGTTCCTAAGGTCACCGTTTCTTTATTTGAAGGAGAATACAAAGGGTATGGGATCATGAATTCTTTGCAAGCTCCTGAAGAGTACGTCAGGCGGTTTGCCCATATCAAAGACTCTTACCGCAGAACCTATGCAGCGATGGTGAGCAGCCTGGATGATCAGGTAGGAAGGGTGCTGGATAAGCTGGAAAACGAAAAGCTGCTGGAAAACACCATGATCTGGTTTATTTCAGACAATGGAGGGTATGCAGAAACCTACCACGGACATGCCAGCAACGGCAAACTCCGGGGCGAAAAAGCTACCCTACGCGAAGGCGGCATACGCATTCCCGCTATGGTCTGCTGGCAAGGCAAGATCAAAGCAGGACAGGTGATAGATCAGCCGCTTTGTAACATAGACCTCATGCCAACGCTGGGCAAAATTACCGGCTTTGCTCTCACTGCTTTACCCATCGATGGACAAGACATCAGTGAGGTACTACTGGCACAAAAAAGTCTTACACGTGATCTGTACTGGCGTTACCAGGACCAAACAGCCTTTCGCAGAGGAAAATGGAAGCTGTTTAACAACGAAGAGTTGTATGATCTTGCTTCTGATCTCAGCGAACAGCACAATGTGGCAGATAAGCATCCTGACAAACTAAAAGAATTGCAACAGGCTTTCCAACAGATAGATGCATCGCTCCAGCCATGATTCCATCACCAATTAGCTGCATAAAAGTAAACTTTTTTCTTCCTGCTAAAACTACACTGCCATAGGGTTGTCAGTGCCGTGTGTTTACTTTACGGCATCCACCAAAAACACACGACGCTTATGCAAATTATTCCCATGTTACTCCAAGAACTGGACGAAGAAGCCCAGACCACCCGCAAGATGCTCAGCCGTGTACCTGCCGGCCAATTTGATTGGCAGCCGCACCCCAAAAGCATGAAGATGAAGGCACTGGCCACCCACATCGCCGACCTGCCCTCTTGGGTAGCCCTGGCATTGACCACCGACGAACTGGATTTTGCGGTTGCCGAGTACAACCCTGAAAACGTAGCGGATACCGAACAGTTGGTAGACTACTTTGAAAGACAATTGGCCAGCGGCAAAACGCAATTAGAAAAAGCCAAAGAAGAACAGCTTTCCGAACCCTGGCTGCTTCGTACGGGCGATGTTGTTCACTGGAAAGCTACCCGCGGGGAGATGATACGCCATGCCTTTTGCCAGACGGTGCATCACCGGGCGCAGTTAGGCGTGTACCTGCGCCTGTTGGACATCCCCATCCCCGGCAGCTATGGTCCTAGTGCCGATGAGATGGATTTTTAAAGCGGGCAGTAGGAAGCACGAAGCTGGAAGACAAGTTTCTTCCAGCTTTTTCTTTTTCAATCAAAATAATCAAACTCATATTAGTCTAACACAACCGAAGAACTTTGCGCATCTTCCATGTGTAAGGCTTTAACAATCAGGTAATTGAGACGCTCGCGGTGGGCGCGGGTTGCTGTGTCACCTGTCCGGATGCTGGCCATAGTACGAATCGCTCTCAGGTTATAGATTGCCATCGCACGCGCTGTGTGCGGGTATTTGTCTTTTGAAACGATCGTGATCAGGGCTTCCACATATTCAGCCTGGAGGTTCTGACGGAAAGAGTTGACATTTCCCTGCATATCGGCACTGAAGATAGCCTCGTTCAGATCGGTCATCATAGCGGCCAGGCTGTAGTCATTGCCATACAGTTCTGAGTCAGAGATACGGGTCAGTACATCAGGATGTAAGAGGTGACAGAGTACACTTTTCTGAATGTTGAGCACCCGGTCGTGGATCTGCGGGTCTTCATGCTTGTTCTGAAAGTCAAACCCGCGGCGTTGCATCTGTAAGTAGCTGTACAATTCTGCCGGAACCGCAAAAGCATCCGGGGCAAACACATATTTGGACAAAGCGCTCATGGCTCTTTTCTGCTTGGACAAAGGCACCGGCGTAAAGGGTTTGGTCGCCCCCTCCTGACCGACAAACGCCCGGTCTACATACACGCCTCCAATATAGCGGGAGATAGTATTGACCGCCCTGGTCTGCTGGGTAGTCAGCACCAGGTACGAGTTTCTCAGTTCCTGGTACGACTGTCCGGGCTTCTGGTATTTTCCAAGCAACTCTTCAGCGACTTTTTGGGTAAGCCGCAGCCGTTCCAGCGCAAAGGTAACAGCATCGCTGGTCAGGTCGTTGACGTTCACCCGCGGGTCAATGCCTTTGCCGGGGTTGCGCATATCATCGGCATCATTGCCAAACGACAGGGCAGGCTCGGTAGACCGGTTCAGCAGGGCTTCACGTTCTTTTTCGTCGTAAGGACGGTAACCAAACTCTAGGGCCCAGAAGTCATAAGGGCCGGGCTTGGTGGGCCAATACTGCCCCTGTATCTTGCGGTTCAGGGCAAAGTTGATCTCCGGGTAGTCCATCACCGATCCTACCAATCCTATCTTGGAAGTCAGTTCCACATTGTTGATATTCTTGGGCGCATGTAGCTGGCTGGACTTCATGTTATGGTTAAGTCCCAGGGTATGCCCCATTTCGTGCAGGATCAGGTACGAAAGAAACTCGTTGGTCATCTTGTTCTGTTCTACCTGCTGGTCGGAGAATGTTTGCGAAGCGGTCGTGCCAAACCAGTTGCCGATCAGCCCCTGCAGCCCGGCACTGCACAGGTGCTGGTCGTTCATGGCGTGTTGGGAGGCCTCTTCCAGGTACATGTCCAGTCCTTCGCGGGCAAAGATTTTTTCGTTTCTGAGGTTGCTGCCCAGCGCGGCATATTCCAGCATAATGTCGGCGCCCAGGATCTCTCCGGTACGGGGGTTGATAAAGCTCGGACCATAGCCGCCAAAAGGAGGGTTGGGTGAAGAAGTCCAGCGCAATACATTGTAGCGGATATCGCCCGCGTCCCAGGTGGCATCGTCGGGCTGCTGTTTGATCTGAATAGCATCTTTAAAACCAATCCTTTCAAAAGCTTCGTTCCAGGTCTCCCCGGCTGTTCGGATAATGTCCCGGATTTCGTAAGGGGTTGTATTTTCTATCCAAAAAACGATAGGCTTCACAGGCTCGGAGAGGGGCGAAGCCGGATCTTTCTTGCGGAGGTTCCAGCGGTAGATCAGGTCGCGGTAGGGCGTGGCCTCGCGGGAGGTCATGTCTGTGACCTGCGTGGTGAAGAATCCTACCCGCGGATCGTCCAGGCGTACTTCATAATCATTGGCGGGCATCGCCAGCAGGGTGTGTTGTACCTGTATGCTCACATGGCGGGCATCGGTCACGGCGCGGCTGCCCTGGTTGATGGCAGCGCTATTGTCAAAGACATACTCCACCACCACATCGGTATTGGCAGGATAGTTTTTTAATTTCAGATACTTGGTTTTGCTGCCTGACAGGCTGCCTAATTTAAATCCGAAAGGGTTGAAGCTGCTGAGAAAAGAAGGTTTTACGGAGCCTAATTCTTCCTGCAAAAACAGGTTGTCAGCCTCTATGAGATATTGCCCTTCTTCCTCGCTGCCTGCGATGATCTTACCGCAATACATCAGGCTGTGGGTGATGTTGGCATCAGCCGCTTTGCTCAACGGGTTGGCAGGATCGAAATAAGAACTGGTATTTTCTTCTACAAACTCCAGGCGGTTAAAATATTTGGCTATGGTAAATACTTTAGAGCCTCTGAACTGACCGCGAAAAGCGCCGGCTTCTACAGCGCCGTTTTCTACATAGTAAAAATGAATAAACTCTTGCCCGATCTGCGCTTCCCGGATCAACATGCTTACACTTCCGCTGACCGTGTCCTGATACAACGTAAAAAGACCAGGAATTTTGCGGGCTGCTTTGGTGGCTTCTGCTACTTTCTTATAATTACATTTTTTCTCAGGCACGACGACTGCCTGCTCTTTGGCTCCTTTCTTTTTGTGTTTCTTTCTTGCCTGAGCCATTCCATCCTGTGTGCTGAGGGCAATCAGGCAGATGCCAAGAACCAGACAAAATTGTACAGATCGTTTTGAAGGAAGGTGATACATAATCAAGTAAGGGTTAAGACCAGCAATAACAAGGGATATATCAATTTTACTAATGCGTTATGCTGCTCAAATTACGAGCGTGAAGGGGTACTTAATGTCTGAAACATACTGGAAACCGGGGGATGTATGAAAACGCCAAAAAAAAAGGCTTTCTTGTTATATAAACAAAAAAAATTAAAATTTTTTTATTTATTCCAGGCAAACTTTACACAAATCGGGGCTTAGCCCGTTAACCTTTTATGCATACAAAATACATAGCCTGGCTACTTCTTATTTTTGGCTTGAATATTACACAGGGAGCGGCTCAACCGGCTACCGATACGGTCGCCCATCAGATAGATTTTGGAATTTCTCTGGGCAGAAGCACTATTATTCTACATGTTAGCTACCTGCAAACACATCGTCTGCGCCAGGGCAAATTCAGGCTGGGATACGGACTGCGCTTTCATTCCTTTCGCTCCTCAGACGATTATGATTACATTACTACACCGGCATCGGTACGCACCGGCAAGTCAGGTGTATCATCCTGGTTTGCAGCCTCCGTTCCCGCCCGCATAGACACCTTCATTACCGAAAATCCAATTATTCACGCCCTGAATGCAGGTTTATATACAGGTTATAGGATCAACCCTCAATTGGAAATAGGGATTTATACCGATGTGATTGGGATCAGCCTGGGACCGCAGCAGGAAGGTGTCTACCGTTCACCTGTGCAGCAGCAGGTGCCGCAGACCGTCGCGGCTAATCCGCAAACGTTCAACTTTCTGTTA
>JBBSNI010000117.1:0-13931 GCA_038232695.1 Cytophagales bacterium | reverse complement strand
AAATCAGGATTTTTGTCAAACATCCGCAATGAGATCAACAACCCACTGACTTCCATCCTGGGCTTATCGGCCAATATCATGGCCGGAGGCGATATGGAGAACATAAAAAAATGGTCCGCACTGATCAACCGGGAGGCCTTCAACCTTGATTTCCAGTTGAACAACGTTTTTGCAGCCGGAGAAATAGAAGCCGGAGAAGTAACGCTCAACGGAGCTACCGTAGATGTACTGGAGATCATCAGGTCACAGGTACGCTACCTGGAACCCCGCTGTCAGCAACACCAGGTGAAGGTCGTGATCCGGGAGTTGACTGATACTTTTCATTGCAAAACAGACCCCTATTTGTTTCAAACTATTTTCGTCAACCTGCTGGCCAATGCTATTGAATTTAGTCCGCTGTGCGCTGAGGTATTTGTAAACATACAATGTCAGGACGATCTGCTGACCGTTTCTGTGCAGGACTTCGGAGCGGGTATCAGCGAGGAAGGCCAAAAGCATATCTTCGAGCGTTTCAGGCAGTTGGAAGAAGGCGCGACCAAAACACACCAGGGACATGGCTTAGGCTTGTCCATCGTGAAAGAGTTTACAGACATTCTTCAGGCAGAACTTCATATCCAATCTAAAAAGGGAGAAACCCTGGTCACCGTGACACTGCCCGAATTAGTTAATGAGTACTTTCCGGAAGGATTTTCTACGGCCGGCAACGAATTACTATTCGGAGAAGAAGAGTCCCTGTAATCATGGCAACAGACGCTTCCAGGGAAACAGGATCTCACTTTCTGTTTCCTTCCCAGCTCTTTGTGTCCAGAGAACCTATGGACATACAGACGCTGCTGGGTTCCTGCATCGCTGTTTGCCTGTACGACACTAAACCGAAGTTTGGTGGTATGAACCATTACATGGTACCCTTGTGGAATGGAGAGGGGCTTGCATCGCCCAAATATGGCAATATCGCCATTGAGATGCTCATAGAAAAAATGAGGGAGATGGGGTCGGTACCTGCCAATCTTGTGGCAAAAGTTTTCGGTGGCGCCAACCAGTACGAATATGAAAACAACATCATCATGGTGGGCAAAAGAAATATTGAGGTGGCCGAAAGTATGCTCAGCAAACACAAACTGCTGATCGCTGCCAAAAGCACAGGCGGTCCCCAGGGCAGAAAGATCATATTCAACACCGAAACCGGGCAGGTTAAAATGAAATACATCGTAAAGCAGCCTCAACCGCAAAAAAATTAGCAGCCTTGAAAAAGATAAAAGTACTGGTGGTAGACGATTCAGCCGTCATACGCCAAACCCTGAAAGAGATACTGAGCAAAGACTCCTCCATAGAAGTCATTGGAACGGCGTCTGACCCTTATGTAGCCGCCGAAAAAATCGCCCACGAACTACCGGACGTCATCACCCTGGATGTGGAGATGCCCCGCATGGACGGCATCACGTTTCTGCGAAAGCTGATGTCCCAGCACCCTATCCCGGTGGTCATTATCTCCAGCCTGACGGCGAAAGGAACAGAGACCGCCATCCAGGCAATGGAATACGGCGCCGTTTCCGTACTGAAAAAGCCCGGCTTGTCCTCCGATCTGAATGGCGTAGCTGCGCACATCATCATCGCTGAGATCAAAGCAGCGGGTAAAGCTACGGTGAAGCGAAGGAGTACGTCTCAAAGATCGTCTTCCGCCATTGCTGCAAAGGGCAAAAAGGTGTTTGATGAAAGTATGGCGCAGACCACCAACAAGATCATTGCCGTGGGAGCCTCTACCGGAGGTACCGAAGCCATCCTGGAATTTCTAAAGGCCATGCCTATGGATACACATGGCATCGTGATCGTGCAGCATATGCCCGAAATATTTACCCGGAGCTTTGCCGAAAGGCTCAACCAAATCTGCGATATTACCGTCAAAGAAGCCTCCCACGGCGATACGGTACTTCGTGGCCGGGCGCTGATCGCTCCGGGCAACAAACATATGATCCTCCAACGAAGCGGCGCCCGGTATTACGTAGCACTGCACGATGAGCCGCCTGTCAACAGGCATCGCCCCTCGGTGGATGTGCTGTTCAGTTCCGTGGCCAAATTTGCAGGAAAAAACGCCATTGGTGCGATCATGACCGGCATGGGTGCGGATGGCGCCAAAGGGATGCTGGAGATGAAAAACGCAGGCGCCTATACCATTGCCCAGGATGAAAAATCCTGCGTAGTATATGGTATGCCCAACGAAGCGATCAAGTTGGGTGGTGTTAGCAAAATATTGCCCTTAGAGGGGATCGCCAGGCATATTAACCATTCCATTCATCAGTAATTAGTCTTTTCTTATACACCGGCAATTGTAATCAGGTTCACTATACTTGTTTAAACTATAGTAGGAAGAGGAGTTGCCATCAATCTTGAGTACATAAGCTGAGAATAAGTGTTGCTCATCCTCAGTAGAACTCCAGTACATAAAATAAATATATGCTATAGTTTGGCTCTCTGGTAGTGAAACTAAACCAAAATGGTTACATTGACCATATACTGCTTTACCAATGTCCTGACTAAGTGGTTTCACTCTTTGCCCTGAGGTTATGACGCGTTGTTTCTTTTTGTTGTCTTTTTCGCTGGTATGTATGATATCCGGCTTCCCTGTGCTTGCCCAAAGCACCACCGATAGCTTGCCCGTCTTGCGCAAAGAACAACCTGTCATTGACAGCTTAAAAGCCCTCCTCAATACCACACAGAAAGCACCTGATCAATTCAAAGTTTTAGGGCAAATCATTTGGGAGTATGCCAGCACCCGTGAACAGTTGTCCTTAGCGCATCAGTATGTGGACAGTATGCAAAGGCTTGCCGAAGAACTGCACGATGAAAGAGGGCTGGCCTATGCCCAATTTTACTACGGTGTCATCGCCCGGCACCAGGGAAATTTCTCCCAAGCCTTAGAGCATTTGCAGCAGTACGTTGCCTACCATGCGGCTAATGGTGATTCTACCCGCGTAGCTTCTGGCTTATTTCAGATTGGGTGTGTGCATACGGAAATGGAAAATTATCACGAAGGTCTTTTGGCTTTTCAGCGCACTGTTGAGATCCATGAAAAGGATGGGTTCTGGTATGGAGTAGGTTTTACATTGAACGGCATTGGTCAAATATACAAGACTTCAAAGAAGTATAAAAATGCCATTGACACCTATCAAAAAGCCCTTTCTATCTTTGATACCTTGGATGCTCCCGCCGACCAGTCTGATGTATTGGGGAACTTGGCCAATGTCTATGCCGATACACATCAATTTGAAGAAGCCAGAAATTACTATTTGCAGGCATTGAGCATTGATAAAGCTTTAGGATCTGAATGGGCAATAGCCTATGATTTGGAAAATATTGGCACCATGCACAACGGTATGCAGCAGTATGACAGCGCCTTGGTGTATCAACTTCAGGCACTGGCTATTCGGGAACGGTTGCCACAGCAGCATGAGATTGCCATGAGCTACAAACAAGTAGGCAACACTTACCTCTTTTTGAAAGATTATTCGCTAGCCAAACAGTATTTAGTAAAGGGCATTGCGCTCGCCAGAGAAATAGAAGCTAAACCCCTGATGCGCGATTTGTATGATGTACTCGCACAACTTTATGCCCAAGAAAAAGACTTTCCGAAAGCGTATGCCTACCACCAACAGTATACGGCTATCCATGACAGCGTACTCAACGAAGAGAGTACCCGCCAACTCAATGAATTACAAACAAAATACGAAACCGCAGAAAAAGACAAGCAGATCACACTCTTAGCCAAAGAAAAAGAAATTCAGACAAAAGAAACCCAGAGGCAGACTGCTCAGAAGCGGGCTTCCCTAACAGGATTGATCCTGGTAAGCTTGCTGGCTGTCTTGCTGGCCTACATCTTCCGGCAGCGGTTAAAAAGCCAGCAACTGCTGGCTGCCAAGCAGGAGGAAGTCAAAGAAGCTAACTTCCGTCAGCAATGCAGCGATCTGGAAATGAAAGCGTTGCGGGCGCAGATCAACCCGCATTTTCTTTTTAATTGCATGAACTCCATCAACCGTATGATCCTGCAAGGAGATACGGAAAATGCTTCCCTGTATCTGACCAAATTCTCCAAACTGGTGCGGCTCATCCTGGAAAACACCGAGGCAACGCGCGTTTCTCTGGAAAATGAATTGGCAATGCTGGAGACTTATATTCAACTGGAAGCCCTGCGCTTTCATGGAAAGATTAACTATAAGATTCTGGTAGACGAATCTATTGAAGTAGAAAGCACCTACCTTCCGGCTATGGTCTTGCAGCCTTTTGTGGAGAATGCCATCTGGCATGGGCTGATGCATAAAGAGGAGGCAGGAACGATCACCATTGCCGTAAAGGAAGAAGAAGACCGCCTGCTATGCACCATCGAAGACAACGGCGTGGGCAGAGCAAAAGCACAGTTGCTCCAGGAAACGTCCATCCTGAAAAGTAAATCGATGGGCATCAAGATCACTGAGGAGCGCCTCCGTCTGCTGAGCAAAGAGCGATTGGAGCAGTTGATCCGCTTTACTGACCTGAAAGACTCCCTGGATCAGGTGCTGGGCACAAGAGTAGATATTATGGTCCCTATGGCATAAAGTAATGATACGCACCCTCCTTATCGATGACGAGGCTGACGGACGCGAAGCCCTGAAATTAGCGGTGGAGAAATACTGCCCGGAAGTTTCTGTCCAAGGTGTTTACGAAACGCCGGAGCAGGGACTGGCTGCCATTCAAACCCTGAAACCGGCGTTGGTATTTCTGGATGTGCAGATGCCCCATATGTCCGGCTTTGATTTGCTGCAACAGTTATCGCCGGTCACCTTTGAGGTGATCTTTGTCACGGCTCACGACCAATACGCCATTAAGGCAATCCGGTTCTCCGCGCTGGATTATCTGTTAAAGCCGGTGGATGTAGAAGACCTGATTCATGCCGTGGGCAAAGTACAGCAGCGTTTGCAGCAGCAAAACAGTACGCATCAGTACCAGTCGGTGCTGAACAATATCCAGTACAGTGCCCGAAAGATTGAAAGGCTGGCGGTACCGACCCTGGAAGGCATTGAGTTTTATGATACCGATGATATTGTTTACTGCCAGGCTGATGGCAACTATACCCGGCTGTTTCTGAAAGGCAAACCAACCCAACTGGTATCTAAGAACCTGAAAGACTTTGAAAGCCTGCTGTCAGCCTCCGGCTTCTGCCGGGTGCATCATGCCTCCCTCATCAATATGAAGCATATTCAAAAATACGTGAAAGGCGAAGGCGGCTATGTGATCCTGACAGATAACCACCATGCAGATATTTCGCGCCGGAAGAAAGAGGAGTTTTTGAGAATGCTGGACAAGCTTTGACCAGGAGTTCCCTGATCAAACAAAATCTTCATGAACGCACGTTTGCCAATAGGGTTACTTCATAATTTAATACGGATTCTACTTGAGATGGTGTAACACCTGGAAACCAACTTAAAAATTGGTCAACCGTTGCGCCATCTCTTAGATTCTCAAAAAGAGCAGACACAGGAACGCGGGTTCCGCGAAATACCCAAGTTCCGCTCAATTTGTCAGGTTGGCGCTCCACTGCATCAAGAGATTCCCAATTTTTCATAATTTTTCTCTGATTTCTGATTGTGTTATCATATTACTTTTACATGCAATTTCACACTTTTACGGCAATAACAAAAGTAAATGCTGCCTGAGTTTCTGCTCATCGCTTTACCTGCCACTTAAAATCGGAAACCAACCACCGGTACACCGAAACCCACCATTTGCCTAATAAGGCTTATATTAATAGTTGATTCATGATAAGTTTACCCCGGTTATTGTCAAAAATTTACTGCTATGAAATCAATAAATAATTGTTCTTATCTGCTCAGTATCGTTTTGCTCCTTGGGTTGCTTTGGGCCGCTTCCTGCGAATCAGACCTGTTGCCAGACAAAGACCAGACCAGCAACCCCACGAACCCAAACAACCCGGTGAGCCTTGACCCAGATGAAGCTTCAGAGTTTCTGCTGCTCGACAGTGCCAGCAAAATTGTTGGGGAGTTGCCAATTGCACCCGAAGGCCCACTAAAAATCAATGTGGAAGATACCATTTATGTGGTAAGTGATAGGCCCTTTGGTACACGGCTGGTGGTAAAACATGACGGACAGCAAGACATCAGCGGTTTTTTTGTGGGTATTCCTAACAGTTCCTTTTATTATGATGTGCCGGTGGTCGCCGCGGAATCCGGTGACTCCACCGAGGTTTTCTACATCAATATCGGAGATACGGGCGGGCTTGACTGGGACGAATTTACCATAGAAATACTACCACATGGCCCCGGTAATTTGCCGTTTAAGAAATTTATCAGAAAGCTGAAGTCAGAAAAACCGAAAGCAGAAGACCCTTGCAGCCCGCTCGCTACTGCCCCGGTCTGTACTATTGAGGATTATGGGGGGAAAAGTTGTTCTTACATCGGTGGAATATATAGCTGGATATGGGAATTTACGGTGGTAGAAGATGCTACCGGTGATATCTACACGGCCTATGCCCCCTTTATGTTTCTTAACCTTCCGCCCATCAAGCACGGCGGCTGCTGCTGGAACGGCTTCAGCGAACCCTCAAAATACGATCCCTACTGTGTGCCGGGCAATCGGGACTATCACGAGGTGACGGTGGACAATGCCTACTATGTCAGGTACTATGAGTGGTTGGATTTGTTTGATGACAATACCTACGAACGGCGCGTAAGTGACGCGACCCAGAATTATAATACCGACTCCTCCAATTATTGCGCAGACGAAGCAGGCTATGTTACCAGTCGTAACTATGTTGTAGAACATGGCACCCATAATTTTTCGCCGGGGAACAAAGCTATCAACTTCACCTGGAAGTATGTCGAGGATTCTGATCCTAACAATTCCACCTTTTGGTCGGTGGAGGATGGAGAGATCTTTTATACCTGCCATACCTTGATCATCAGCTATTTATTCAATGGGGAAAAATGGTCGGAGGTATACAAGCGTAATCCCCGGCGCGATGGTATCATGGATGATTCCGTGTACCCGGAATTTTATGACTAAGAATTTGAGTCAGGCAGCATCATTTTGCAACTATCTATCAATACATTTTAAATAAACATTCAATACGATGAAAACTTTCAAAACCTATTTACTGTCCGCTATCATGACTTTGAGCTTATGTGCCGGACTGATGTTATTCCCTGGTTGTCATTCAGATGAGGACGAGGATATGGACAAAAAGGACGCCTGTGAACAGCTTGAGTGTCTCAATGGAGGCAATGCCATCAAGGATGTGGAACTGGGTGGATGCAGGTGTATCTGTCCGGCAGGCTATAGCGGCGCTAATTGCGAGATTAAAAACCCGTAATGAGCCAAACAGGTAAACGTCCTATCGGAAAATCTCTTGACCCGGACGTTTACTGCGCTTCATTTATCAATATCAACGTAACTCGTTCATTATCATGAAACTATCTATCATTTTCTTTTGCGTGTTGTTTTATATCGGCATCGCAGCAAAAGCACAATCAAACATGCAGGCTTGGTATAAAAAAGGCCAGGTTTGGATCATCTGGGAGAATAACCCTCCAAGCCCGGCAGTGTACGAAATATACCAGAGTCCGGTATCCGTCACCTCCATCCATCAGGCTCATTTGATAGGAAAGCTGACCTCATGGGAATGGACGGCGGGAGCCATCAAAGATCAGTTGAATCGCCCGGCCTTTAATTGGAAAGTCCCGCATCCTACCCAAAACGGTCATTATCAGCTCGATACCCTGCATGGCTTATTTGTATACACACCGCATAGCGCAGATACTGCTTTTTTTGCAGTAGTCAAACAGGGAGATACTCTGATCGCACCTGGAGTGAATCAGACTGCTGCGGCTGTTCCCTTTGCCTATGATCCCGTCAACGACCCGGTGACCTGCCATAAGCAATCCGGCAAAGTCCTGCCCGGAGGGTACAAAAGTACATTTTGGGCTATGTGGGCCGATGGCCGGGAAGAACATTGGAACGGACGCCCCGACTTTCCGGTCATGGCCAACCAGTATAGAAATGGGCAGCCCGGCATATTCATTGTGAGCGAAGCTGTGGGTATGGATACGACTGAAGGGAAAAAAATACCGGCTACCCTTTGGTTGCACGGGGGAAAAGGCAACGCCATCCAATCCCTGCCTGATAGAAGACCCGAGGTAAATATAGAACCTCAGGAAGGTATATTAGTGGCCCACAATGATGATTTTGTCCATTTCCTTCCGGACAGTAATATATTTGTCGATCAGATTTCCAACACCTGGTTTTTTGGCTGGGCCAAAAGCAAAGATCCTTTCGATACCCTAGGTAATGCTGTCTTGGAGCACGATACCATCATCAACTACACCCAACGAAGAATCGACTGGATCAATGACTGGCTGATTGAAAACTACCAGGTGGATCCTGAGCGGATTCATATCAACGGTCACAGTATGGGTTCCGCAGGCACTACCGCCCTAATGAAAGCCTACCCCAACCGCTATGCGTCTGTCACCATATTTAATAATGGACTGGACGGGCACAGCAACACCAGCCAGGGATTTAACCTGTTTGGAGATACTATCTACAATAACCCCACAAATTTATACCGGCAGGATAGCACTCATGTACACATCAAAGAGGCATTTAATCTTAACGACAGAAGCTCTCCGGTACGGGATTTACCCCTGGTCAGGATGTTTCATGCAAAAAACGATGATAACGGGGTGATGATGTGGGATGCCTATGTCGTCAGTGAATACAAAAAAGCAGATTCGTTAGGCTGGGGCATGCAGCTATACCGGAGCGAAAGACGCCACGGCATTGATACCGGCGATGATGACCCTCTTCATCCGGATCATTGGACGCATGGCGCGTCTGCCACCGAACAAACCGTGAGAGACAATGTGGCTTACGAGGAAGCCAAATACCGGAACACCTCTTTTCCCGCCTTTTACAACCACCGGATTGATCCACAGGCACAGGACCCGGGCGATGGCGCCCTTGGAATCCTTGATAACGGAGGAAATGGGGATGACTGGGGCACCTGGGGCGGCTACCACGATTGGGACCAGCAAACCCTGGTCGATGCGTCATGCTTCTGGCAGGTAAGCGCCTGGCTGATGGATAGCGCTGAATATGTCAATGATAACTGTCCTTATGATTCGCTGGTCGCTTCTCTGTCCATCCGGAAGCCGCAGCAGTTTCTGCCCGAAGCTGGCGCAACCGTATACTGGACACAAGTTGATGAAACCACCCATGCGATCCTACACGATGGCATCGTCACTACGGGCCCGGATGGACTGGTATCCGCAGACAGCATTGTGTTGTATCGGTATCCTCATAAAACCACGATTACTTTTAGCCAGATACGGCTGGCAGCGATGCTTTCAGCATATTGACAAGGCAACTGATGTTTATAGCATCTGCTATGTATTTCCTATAATTTACAACGCTGGTCTCTCTACTGTCATCCGCTGAGTGAGCTACACTTTACAGGATGAACATCTATCGGTATTTCTTTGTTGCATGACATAATCGTTTGTTATCAACAGCTTCCTATGAGCTTTAGCATTGCCTTAGACAAAAGTCCTACAGAGAATATCCAAAGCCTGATGCAGGAGAGGATCAACCACTGCCGCCAGGCGTTGCAAAATGAAAAACATCCCCATAAGGCGATCCATCAGGCCAGGAAAGAACTAAAAAAAGTAAGAGCCATCGTCCGCCTGGTCAGGCTCGACATAGGGCAGGAAGCTTACGCAAAAACCAACGCTTACTTTCGTGACATTGCCCGCAAACTCTCCGCAGCCCGTGACGCCAGCGCCGTGCTGGATACTTTATATGACCTGGAAGCGCGGCTGACTACTAAAAAAGACCAGGCATTACTGCAAAAAATCAAGCGGCATCTGGGTGCCAAAAAAGCAGCCGTGACCCGCTATCAGATCAACGGCCGGCAGGTGCTCCCCGAAGCCTGGCAGGATTTGCAGCAGGCAGAGCATTACATAGAAGCCATGGCGCTGCAACACGAAGATTTCAACGCTTTCCAGCCCGGCATCCGCAAAGTATATGGGCGTTGCCGCAAAGGACTAAAACACGCCTATGCGCTGCAAACACCGGAAGCTTTTCACCAGTGGCGCAAGCGCGTCAAATACCTGCGCTACCAGCTAGACATACTTACTCCCCTCTGGCCCCAGCCCCTGACCGTGCTGGAAGATGAGTTGCATACATTGAGCGACTACTTGGGCGACGAGCATGATCTGACGGTTTTCAAAGAACAGGTGCAAGCCATGCCCAACCATGCTGCACAGGATTCGGTTTTTGCTGCTATGGATGCGATCAAACAAACGCTGCAACAAGCGGCCCGCCCATTGGGTCATAAACTTTTTTATCTGAAACCTGCTGCTTTTACGGGTTGGCTGGAAACCTGCTGGAAGCAAAGCCTTCCTGCCAATGCCAAGCCTCTGACCGAAGCCGCTTTGCCCTGAGTTTTCGTTTTTTCTGCTTCAGCCTGTCTATTGTCGCGCAAATCTTATAATTTTGTGCCAAACGCAAAAAAGATAATGACTGAATACGACGTACAAAGCATAGAGAAGAAGTGGCAGCAATACTGGAAAGAACACCAGGTATATAAAACCAGCATTGACCTTTCCAAACCTAAATATTACGCCCTGGATATGTTTCCCTATCCTTCGGGTGCAGGTTTGCATGTAGGGCATCCGCTGGGCTACATCGCCTCCGATATTGTCAGCCGCTACAAAAGGTTGAAAGGATACAATGTATTGCACCCCATGGGCTTTGATGCTTTCGGCCTGCCTGCCGAACAATATGCCATCGATACCGGACAGCACCCGGCTATTACCACCGAAAAAAATATCCGCCGCTACAAAGAACAACTGGAAAATATAGGCTTCTCCTACGACTGGTCGCAGGAAATACAAACCAGCGCCCCGGCTTATTACCGCTGGACGCAATGGATTTTCCTCCAACTCTTCGATAGCTGGTACGACCGAAAAACAGACAAAGCGGTACCTATCAAAGAGTTGATTGACATCTTTGTAAAAGAAGGCAACGCCTCCGTACAAGCTGTCTGCGACGAAGATACGCCGGTGTTTACGGCAGAAGCCTGGCAGCAGATGCCGGAGCAGGAGCAACAACAGCTACTCCTAAAATACCGCCTGACGTACATAGACGATGTGGTCGTCAACTGGTGTCCGGCGATGGGAACGGTGCTTGCCAACGATGAGGTCAAAGACGGTTTCTCTGAGCGTGGCGGCTACCCCGTGGAGCGCAAGAAGATGAAGCAGTGGATGATGCGCATCACTGCCTACGCCGACCGCCTGCTGGAAGGTCTGGAAAAGATTGACTGGACAGAATCGCTCAAAGACATGCAACGCCACTGGATCGGCAAGTCCAACGGCTGCGAACTGGATTTTGCCGTCCAAGACAGTGACATTACCCTGACCGCCTTTACTACGCGCCCCGATACGATCTTTGGGGTGACCTACCTTACCCTGGCGCCGGAACATGAACTTATTGACGCGCTGACAACCTCCGGACAGAAAAATGAGGTAGACGCTTACGTACAGGTAGCCAAAAACCGCTCGGAACGCGACCGTATGGCAGATGTCAAAACCGTGTCGGGCGTTTTCACAGGCCATTATGCCATCAACCCGATCAGCCGGGAAGCCATTCCCATCTGGGTCGCCGACTACGTGCTGGCGGGCTACGGCACGGGCGTAGTGATGGGCGTGCCTTCTTCCGACGACCGCGACTTTCGCTTTGCCCGCCACTTCGGGCTGCCCATCGTGACGGTCATTGAAGGCACTGAAACGCTGGAAGACCCTACCGTTAAAAAGCATGGCAAGATGATCCACTCCGGTTTTATCAACGGCATGGAGTCTACCGAAGCGATACAAGCCGTCGTAGAAAAGGCGGAAGCTTTGGGCGTGGGAAAGCCAAAAATAAATTACAAGATGCGCGACGCCGTATTCAGCCGGCAACGCTACTGGGGCGAGCCGGTGCCTGTGTATTTCAAAGAAGGACTCCCCTACCCTTTGCCGGAAACTGCATTGCCCTTAGAACTTCCTGCCATCGATGAATACAAGCCTACCGAAAGCGGAGAGCCACCCCTGGGCAGAGCCACCGACTGGAAATACCAGAACCAGTATTCGTATGAACTGACCACTATGCCCGGCTGGGCAGGCTCTAATTGGTACCATTTCCGCTATATGGATGCACACAATGACGAAGCTTTTGTCAGCAAACGCGCGCAATCTTACTGGGAAAATGTAGACCTGTACATCGGCGGCACCGAACATGCCACCGGCCACCTGCTTTACTCCCGTTTCTGGACCAAGTTTCTGTACGACCGGGGCTTGGTCACGGTAGACGAACCTTACAAAAAGCTCATCAACCAGGGGATGATACAGGGAAGGTCTAATTTTGTGTATAGATTAGCAAAAGATGGAGTTTATATTTCAAAGTCGTTTAGCGACAGAATTTCAAGAGGAGAAGACATAATATTTCTACAAAAAGAATACAGGAGCCAACTGAATAGAGAACTCAACAATCCAAAACTCATAGTAAATGACATTTATGTAGATATAAACCTGGTAAAAGATGATGTTCTTAATATTGAGGCTTTCAAACAATGGAAACCGGATGCCGCTGATGCTGAATTTTTGCTGGAAAACGGCAAATACATCTGTGGCTCGGAAGTAGAAAAAATGTCCAAGTCTAAATACAACGTGGTCAACCCAGATGATGTGATCGAGCAGTACGGCGCGGATACACTGCGGCTGTATGAAATGTTTTTGGGTCCGCTGGAGCAGTTTAAACCCTGGAACACCAACGGCATCGATGGCGTATTTAAATTCCTGCGCAAGCTGTGGCGATTGTTTCATGACGAAGCCGGTAACTTTACCGTGTCGGATGAACCCCCTTCCGGGGAAGCCCTGAAGGTCATTCACCGCACCATCAAAAAGGCGCAGGAAGACATTGAAAACTACTCTTTCAACACCTCCGTCAGCAGCTTTATGATCTGCGTCAATGAACTGACGGCGATGCCCTGCAACAACCGTCAGGTATTGACTGATCTGGTGCTGATCATTTCGCCCTATGCACCGCACATCGCAGAAGAACTATGGCACAAATTAGGCAATCAAGACAGTATTGTACACGCTGTCTTCCCTTCCTATGATGAGCAGTACCTGATTGAATCGGTCTATGAATATCCTGTATCGGTCAATGGGAAGATGCGTGCCAAGATGAAGTTTGCCCTGGACATGCCCAAGGATGATATAGAGAAGCAGGTGCTGGCTTCCGAGCAGATCCAAAAATGGACGGAAGGCAAGCCACCCAAGCGGGTCATCGTTGTACCCCAAAAGATCGTCAATATTGTAATCTAAAATGGATCGTAGCTGGGAAGTATTAAGGGGGTTTTCAAATAGGTAAGAAAAAAGGTAATTAGCTGGTTTCCAGAGAGCAGCGTTAGGATTTTAAGGTGCTTTTCCTTTCTTGCTTTCTTCTTTGCAACTCAGCTTGGATGCGCCTGAACTCCCGGCTGCTTTGTCCTGCAACAGCGGTGTTTTCCTCCGCCCTGCGAAAAAGATAAGGCATCACAGCCTCCAACGGACCATAAGGTACATACTTGGCTACGTTGTACCCGGCGGCTGCCAGGTTAAAAGATATGTTGTCGCTCATGCCATAGAGCTGGGCAAAATAAACCCTGGCATCCTGTGGTGCAAGTCCATGCTTTTGCATAAGCAACGTGAGGTAATAGTTGCTGTACTCATTGTGCGATCCGGACGCAAGGGCAACACGCTGCTTGTTATTGATACAAAAAAGCATGGCTTTGTTATAATCGCCGTCGGTCGCTTCTTTGTCGGGCTGGATCGGGTCCGGATAATCCTGCTCTTCGGCCCGTTCTCTTT
>JBBSNI010000116.1:0-13961 GCA_038232695.1 Cytophagales bacterium | reverse complement strand
TAAAAAACCCACCGGCATAGTGGTTTTGGCAGGAATGCGAAAACCCACTAATAGGATAGCGACTACTACTATGGGTAAAAAAGCAAGGAAGGATAATAAAGACAAGGACATAATAAGATTGGTTAGTTTACATTGATATCCTGGCCACCCTGTAATAATAGGTTGTCAGCTCATAGAACTCATGATGCTGCGTCTCTGCTCTTCTGCGATGGATAAAAACACCGCACTATTTCTCGGGCAGTATAAAATCTAGATTTTCAGTAATACGTGTACCCTCTTTTTTAAAGGTTTCCCTATACAGCTTAATTCTCTGCCTGGCTACTTCCAAATCCGGGTTGTTCAGGTTGATATTAAGCAGATCAATAAACCAAGGCAGTTTCACCTCGCTGAGGGTATAAACAAGCACAATTTCCCGGGAAATAGGCAAGGTAGTAGTTTTGGATGAATCGTACACATCCTTGTTGCCGGACTTGAGTAGCTTCTCGTATTCCTCTTCCAATAGCCTCTCGAACCATGCTGCCGTAAAAACATCTCCTGCTTTTGTTCCGGTTTCCGGATCATCTTCGGTCAGTACGGCTCCCTTATGCACCCATTCCCATAGGATGCTCAATCTTATTTCTCCGGTAGCCATATCCTCCATCAGGTATAACACGTCATCGTTGCCAAAGAAATCGGCTGGTTTCAGGGCAGCCGCCTGCATGCCCTGCCCGAAGGCATTGCCGTACTGCAAGGCCACACTCAACAGATTGCGTGCCCCGCGAATGGTGGTAGGAGCCGGTTCGATCAGCAACAGATCCTCAGCAGCCTCTTGCGTATAAGAGAGGGGCGGGAATTTTCTTCCCAGTTGGTTCGCTTCTCCAACCTTTTCCCACACAGTCCTGATAATGTGTACCATTTTCCAGTGAGCTACCCACTTGCCACTAGCCCCTTCCCGCTGTTCGCGCCCGGCACCCGCCAAAGCCTTTTTCATACTGGCAGCAACGCCTTCTGCCGATCCTACGGGGATATTGGGCTCCATCCCCCCTTGCCAAAGGGCAAAATTACCATTAATATCAGATGTGTTGACAGCACGCCGTACCCGGTCTTCGTAATGGCGCATGTATCCGTAAGTCATGGTAATGGCTTCAATATCGGGATTGATGAAGCTATCATCCCAGGCCATCGCATCCGATACACTATTGATGTAATCCCAACGTCCTGTGTTATATCCCACAAAATGTTTTCCAAGGGCAGCCCGGATTTCCATCAACTGATAGGTGGCCTCTAACTGTTCGACCAGTACATATACTTTGATAGTGCCGTCAGCCAGTCCGATATGATGTTCAATCGCACTTATCATTTCATTCCATAACGCTGCTTCTTCGGCGGTCTGAATTTTGGGCAGGTACAATACTATGGACGAACCAGCCTTTTGTAGTGCTGCATAATTGTTTACCACATACAATGTCATATCCACCAGGGAGGCAGCCAGGGCCACCCCGTTGGCATCGCAGATGTGCCGGTCATCAAGATGAAGACCACGGGCACGAAATATTTTCGTGGTAAAGTTGAGTTGTTCTTCCCAATCGGTGACAATGGCTTTGCCAAAGAAATCCTGAGACCAGCGGTTCATCTCTGCGGCTACCTGCTGTGCTACCTTCATAAACACCGGGTCTTTGCTGATGGCCAGTTTCAGGTTACGTTGGTTATCCAGCGACATGGTGTCAACTTGTCCGAGGGCATCTTCCCCATCGAACATCCACCCATCGGCTCCTGAAAGCAGGGCATACGCTACATTCCTAAGGCTACTTTCAACAGGCGCACCCGGTTTGGCTGCTGGCCCTGTGCCCTGTATCCATTGCCGTTGAAGATCACCGGGGATAACGGCGCCTTCAAACTTGCCCGCCCGGGCATCCTGCACGCTCATGTTAGTGCGGGGAATAACGCTGTCCGGATCCAGGAAGGTGATTCTTTTTTTCTGTTGCTGACGTGCTGTCCTTCTTTTGATACGGGCGTCCATCACCTCTTTGATGTCATGGTTGAAGTGGGCCAGCGAGGAAAGAGCCGTGAGCACTTCGGATGTAAAAACATCCCTGTAAACTTCTTCCAGGTCTTCCCGGATCTTCATCTTGTGGTTATTCATAGGTTAGCATTTATTTTTTCAATACAAAAACCGTCATGGTGATAGGACCATGTGCCCCCATCACCAGCGCTTGCTCTATATCTGCCGTTTTAGAAGGGCCGCCAATGAAAGCTCCGAAACCGTATTGCCCCTCGCCTATTTGAATATAAGCCTCGTGCATGGTAGGAACAATACTTTCCGCCGATACGACAACGGCAAGATGCTGACAAATATAAGGTAAGATACGCTGCCCCATTAGTTGCTCAGTGAGCCAAACCGCCCCATTTTCAGCAACGGCTAATGGAGCCTTGAGCACTACCAATTCAACATCATAGAATGTGTGCGGATCAACCGTAGCGGAGTACAGTTCAGCACTATCCTCTAAGGCCGGCAAGGTGGTTACTATGCGCTTATTCACATCAAAATGCTCACTGATCAAAGCTTTTATAGTAATCATATCCTCCACTAAAAATACCTTGCCGCCAATGCTGGTAAAAGTAGCTATGTATTTTTGTAGCGTATGCTGATCTTCACCCTTGAAAGCATCTACATCAGGCAAAGGCGTTGTTTGAGGTTGGTTCTCTAAAACGGCTGCCAATATCTTTTCTTTGCTGCTCATGGAAATGATTGATTCAAATTATGACAAACACATCATTGGCTTTTGCCCTTTGACTTATTTTTAGCGTACCATTCTTCAAAAGATTCCTTTGGCGCGTCTGGCATGTCACGTTGTTTATACCAGGGATTAAGCTTATTATTGATTGCATAGGGTATGTTATGTAAAACCCACCTACCTGCTTTACCGGCAGTAGTGTAAGCATCTGGTGAAGATAAAGTCCAGGCCATGGCTTTCATGCCTAAAACTTTTGAGTGAGCCGCATAGCCCTCTTTCACTATTACCTGGCGCCATTTATACAGTTGGGCATGAATGTCAATTTTTACCGGGCAAACATTCGAACAGGATCCACAAAGCGTAGAGGCGAATGGAAGGTCTGCATTTTTTTTCATATCCAGGTTCGGTGTCAGAATAGCTCCTATGGGGCCTGCTATGGTATTATGATAACTATGTCCGCCACTTCTTCTGTATACCGGGCAGGTATTCATACAGCTTCCGCATTTGATACATTTTAGAGAATTACGAAAATCAACCCGGCCCAACTGGCGGCTTCTTCCGTCATCTACTATCACTATATGCATTTCCTGACCTGGGCGTGGTTTTTTAAAATGGCTGGAATAGATGGTGATGGGTTGTCCGGTAGCACTTCTGGCTAATAATCTTAAAAATACCCCCAGATGCTTCTTTAGTGGAATAAGTTTTTCAATGCCCATAGAGGCAATATGAACCTCTGATAAGTGGGCCCCCATATCGGCATTTCCTTCATTGGTACACACCACAAACTCTCCGGTTTCCGCCACAGCGAAATTCACACCGGTCAGTGCCCCACGCCGGGTCAGAAAAATATCCCGTAAATGCTTGCGGGCAATTCTGGTGAGCAGGGTAGGGTCTGATTCGCCTTTTTCAGATCCCAGGTGTTCATGAAACAGTTCACCGATCTCTTCTTTCCTTTTATGAATACAGGGTAGTACAATGTGGCTTGGTGGTTCTTTGGCCAACTGCTGAATATATTCACCCAGGTCAGAATTAATAACTTCAATGCCTCGTTCTTGCAGGTATTCATTCAGACGGCATTCTTCGGTAAGCATAGATTTACTTTTGACCATCTGCTTTATTTCTTTTGCTTTCAGAATGGAATACACAATTGCATTGTGTTCCCCGGCATCAGCGGCCCAGTGTACTTTAACCCCATTCTTTATCGCATTTGCTTCAAACTGCAACAGGTAATCATGAAGATTGGAAAGCACATTATTTTTAATCGAAGAAGCTGCTTCGCGCAAATCTTCCCATTCAGGGATTTGTTTGGCAGACTTGTCCCGTTTTTGCCTGATCCACCACAGGGATTGATCATGCCAGTCTACGCGCTCTTCGTCTTTGATAAAAACTTCTGATAAAGCTGCATGATCTTTTGTATTGCTTTGCTTCATAATGTCGAGTTTAAAATTTCAGCAATGTGTATGATTTTAGTCCTGCTTTTTTTTCTGTGAATGATACCTTCCATATGCATCAGACAGGAAAGGTCCGTTGATGTAATATATTCGGCTCCATTTTTTTCATGGTCTGCCACCCGGTCTTTTCCCATTTTAACTGAAACGGCTTCCTCTGCAATGCAAAATGCTCCGCCGAATCCGCAGCATTCATCCTCCCGGTCAAGGGAAACAATTTCCAATTCCTGCACCATATCCAACAAATGTTTGAATTTAGAAAATGGTGGCGCATTCAGTTCGCTCATTTGTGCTAAATAAAGCCCTCGCAGACTGTGGCAGCTTTGATGTATTCCAACTTTGTAAGGAAACCGGGCATGCAGTTTTTCTACTTTCAGTATATCGGTTAAAAACTCTACCAGCTCATACACTTTTCCCCGGATATCATCAGCCTGCTCTTGATTTTGATTTTCATGCGCATGAAGGTGTTGCTTCACATGCAGGGCACAACTGCCTGAAGGGACCACAATATAATCAAACCCCGTAAAGTTTTCTATAAAATGATCATTGCATGATTGTGCCAGATGTTCAAATCCTGAATTTGCCATAGGTTGCCCACAACAGGTTTGTTTGGGTGGGAATGCCACTTGAACCCCTAATTTTTCCAGCAACTCTAAGGTGGCAATGGCTGCAGTTGGGTAAAACTGATTTACGTAACAGGGTATAAAAAGTCCAATAGTCATAGTGCGGTGTAAAATTATGAATTTATTTTTCGATTTGGCTTTATTGCCACGTTAAAAGAAAAGTAGCAGAAAATACTTTTAGTCCCTCGGCTTATTTGGTTTCTTTCTCATTCACCAGAAATAAATGCTAACTTTAGAGTTGGTACCGGAAACTGAAAGAGTCAATGCTAAAACTACTTAACCTCTCTTACGATTCTAAAGCCTACATCATATCCGTTCCCTGGTCCGCCCGCATGAAAAAAATAAGTGGCATTCGCCACGTCAGAGATAAAGCTTCCGCCTCTCAACACATGCACTGCTCCGGTATCGAGTGGCATAGGGCTGGGAAAGACCTTTCCGTTATAATAGTCTTCTACCCACTCCCATACATTTCCTAACATATCGTACAGCCCCCAGGGGTTGGGTTTCATCTGGCCTACAGGCTGGGTACTGCCTTTGTCCGTATCCTGAATCCATGCCTGCTTACGGGTTTCTTCCCATGAAAGTAAAGTATCGGCGCCTGCTCTTGCAGCATATTCCCATTCAAATTCGGTCGGCAGTCTGTATACCGCAGAGGTATCCAAGGCGTTGAGCTTCCTGATAAATTCCTGCGCCTGCTCCCAGCTTACCCCCTCGACAGGATGCCGGTCAGTGTCACCCTCCACCCTGTCTGCTTTAAAAAAGGAAGGATTCATGCCCATTACTTTTTTCCATTGCCCCTGGGTCACTTCATATTTTCCCAGATAGTAAGGCTCTTGTATATTTACCAGAAACCCGGGTCTTGCATCACGTCGGGCCAAGGCCTGACAACGTTCAAAGTCTTCTTCCGTCCACCGGAGGCTTTCATCCACCCCCCTGGTGTCTGGCGGGGAAGGGCATTCCAGTTGCACACGACCTACGATCATACTGCCGGGTTCGATCCGTTCAAACTCCATCCCTATCATGTTGGTCACCTTCAGGGCTGTCCTATCTGTTTGCTGCGCGTAAAGGGTAGCTGTAGCCAATAATAACATAAAAAATAAAACGCCGCTTACTTTCATGAGGGTAGCCGTTTGGATAGAAATCATAATTCCCTGATGGCGATATTCCGGTACGCATGGGTACTACCCGGTCTCCAGGAATAGTCACAGCACCTCCCGCCTGGTACCGGCAAAAGGGTTGAACTCCAATGCAGTTGCAAGGCGATCATTCCTTCCGTTACATCCGCTATCAAGTCGTTGCGCCCGGCTTGTACGTCCCACATCTGCACACCATTCACCCATAGCGTAGCCTTCGGCTTGGCTCCGGTCACCCGAAGGCGAAAGGAATTCCATTCTCCTTTATTCCATACCTTACCCAGATTCGTAGCCTGTGCCTTGGTGGTCGTGTGGAGCATTTCTCCTATCAGGTCACCCGTGCCCGTGGCGCCATCTCCCGAGATCTCTACCTGGTATGCCGAACCACTTTCACTGGATCGGAAGAGTATTCCTCCATTAGTACCCGGGGCTGCTTTGCACTCGAGATAGAGCTCAAAATCTCTATATTTTTTATTGGTCAGTATGATTCCGCCCTGTCCGTAGGGATACTGCTTCATGACGATAGCTTTATCCTTTACAAAAAAGTTGCCTACTGTTCCGTGGTGGTTAGTGCTGCTGGTATGCCACCCTGCAAGATTCTTTCCATTGAAGATAGGCATAAATCCTTCCGGAATCTGCCCAGACTGGGCAAGAAGCCCGGATACGGCTGTCATCAGCAGCAACAGGCAAGTTGCTGCTATTCCTAAAGCTTTAGAATAATTGCTGTACCTTGTGCGTATCATCATATCAGTTTATTGCTCGAAGGCTATTCCGGTCATAATGATCAAAGCATCATTTTTTTCAGCCTCTGAATTATGAATTACTATGTAAACATCGTGCATTCCATTTACTGCTGAAACATCCACCGGTATGGGTTTGCCCCCGGCATCACCAAAAAAGGGACCCTCACCCTCCGATGAATCCGGAGGAGTACGCTGGAAGGGTTCACCGATGAGCCTGCCTGTTGGTGAATCCAACCTAAGCTCAATGGTAGCGCCAATAAAGTGTGACCAGTGCCAGAACCTGGTAATGGCCCCAATAACAATCCTGTTAATGCCTGTAAGATCAATATTTTTGAAGCCAATATAGCCTCCCTGACCTGTAAAAATAAAGCCCGGATCATTGGTGGAAGGGGTAAAGGATATCCCTTGCTCTGAGAAGATATCGGCTGTTTCTGGTGCCAGTAATGGATACCGTAGCAGCACCATATCATCCCCGGTCAGAGGAAGCCCGGCCACCTGGTCAGATCCTTGATCGGTATAACTGGCATGAAATACATAGGTACCCAGTTCAAAGGCAGGTGAGAAAAACTTACCCAATCGGCCTGCGTCTCCCTGCACTTGATGGGCTACCGTCTGAAAAACCCCTTTCTGCGAAAGTGTTCGGTTTCCTTCTTCAGAGTCGGCAAGATCAAGAATATAAGCGATGATCTGTCTTGTTTCTGTTGGGGCAAGCATGGGATGGGGCGGCATGGGTGTATTGCCCCATTTGCCACTGCTGCCTTCAACAATACTTTTTGTCAGATTTTCAAAAACATGCTTCTCTCCCTTATATTTCTGTGCAACATCCATGAAAGAAGGCCCTACCAGGGGCGCATCCACCTGATGGCAGCTCACACAATGATTCTGGCTGATCAGGGACTTGGCTTGCAGGTGGCGAAGAGCTGTGCCCGGCGCAAGCCCCCCCTCCTCTTTTAGTGCCGATAGTTGCTCCGGGGTCATACCGGAGGGTATATATTCTGCTGTCACCGATACCTCTTGGAGGGCAATGCTTCCATGGATTAGACTTCCATCTTCGTGGTCATTGACCTGCACCTGGTATTCAATCGTATCGTTTGGAAAATAGAAAGAGCGATTCCCTGATGTGATCTCGAAGTGGACATCCGGCCGTTCATTGCCAGCGACCAACGCAAAGGATACACTATCCGCTGCCCCCCCCGGATCGTCCACCGTTAAGGCTACCTCATACCTGCCTGGCTGCCGGATGGTTGCCAGAGGATTTTTTTGCGTATATCTCAGCGCATCCCCGCCCCCGACAGGCCGTATGATCCACGTATAATTCAAATCGTCGCCGTCATAGTCTATGGAACCCCTCGAGGATAAGCTGACTTGCAAGGGTACGGCGCCTGTTAAGGGGTCAGCACTGGCACGCGCTATGGGCGCCCGGTTACCGGCATTATACGCTATCCTGGACAGGCGCCCCTGCCGGCCGCTGCCATACTCTACGATATACAAATCCCCGGAAGGACTAAAGTCCATGTCGAGCGGTTGCTTGTGAGAGAGTTGTTCAGCGGGTAAAAACCGCTCGATGGACGTAGCCTGTGTCCGCTCTTCATTCATCGTCACCACCATGATCCAGTTGCGTACATAATCGGTGATCAACCATTTGCCCTCATAATAGTCAGGAAATACCCTTGGTGCATCCGGGACAAAATCAGCGCGCCGGAAGATGGGTCCGCCTACAGCGGAACGCGCCGCACTGCCCAAAACAGGCCATTCATCAGATACCCGGTAGGGGTAGGCTATCAATGCAGCTTGCGCCGGAGGAAGCTCACGCAATCCCGTATTGTTCGGAGATTCATTAAGGGGTGCTTTCGGATCGAACAGGTCCAGGTATGTGCCGGTGGCATAATCGTATCTGTGATAGGGTAGATTTTTTCCGACGAAGAAAGGCCAACCAAAATTGCCGGCTTCTCTGGCCACGTTGAATTCATCAAAACCCATAGGGCCATACTTTTCAGAATCCACCCCTGCATCCGGGCCTACCTCTCCCCAGTGAAGATACCCGGTTTTCGAGTCAATGGTCAGACGCCACGGGTTACGGTTGCCCATCACATAGATTTCCGGGCGTGTTTGGGGCGTTCCCTCAGCAAAGAGATTTCCTTTCGGGATGGCAAAGGGGGACGGAGTGGCGACTCCCGGAGTGGCGACTCCCGCCCCCCCGGTACCGTCGGGCTGCGGATGAATGCGTAGAATAGCTCCACGCAAGTCGTTGGTGTTGCCGGCTGCTCTTGCCGCATCCTCACCCCGGCCGCCCTCATTGGTAAAAGCCATAGGCGCGTATTGCGTCGGAGCCGTATCACCTCCCACGGAAAGATAAAGGTTGCCCTCCTGATCCCAAGCCATCCCACCGCCGAAATGCTCGCCATCAGGCTGCTCCCAGGGCACCCTGAGCATCACAATCTCAGAGTTCATCTCAATTTTATGGTCAGTCCCAAGGGTAAAACGTGATAAACGCATGATCTCTCCTTTGTCCTCTGCGGCTGAATAATACAGATAGAGTTGCCGGCTCTTCTCAAAGTCTTTAGCAAGCAGCAAGCCGATCAATCCCGGGGCGTTCTCTTCGGAGATAGGAAGCGTTCCGAGCTCTTCTATTTGCCCGGTGGATTCATCTACTCTTTTAAGGCGCCCTGTTCGTTCAATCCAGTAGACATGGCCCTGCTTGTCAAATTCTACCTGCAAGGGTTCATCCAAACCGTCGGCTACCACTTGTTGCGTAAAACGGGTAGGCTCCGGTTTAGTATTACCCTCTGTTGGGGTATCCTTGCCCTCTTCGGCACAGGCAGATAAAAGGCTAACGAACAAGATTAAAAAAAGAAACTTTATCATCAAAGCTTATCGTACAGAAATGAGGTTGTGTATTACATCCATTCCTCCTGGAATAACAAAGTAAATATAGGCGTAGCGCTATAACACTTCCTATAGATGCTCATAAATTCCTCAGCTTTCAAAGCTACTTATTTACTGTTTCATTAGCCAACCTTACTTCCAGTAACGCCCACCTTCAGGATTCCTTCAGCCTACCTCAGGTTGGATTATTACGGAGAAATCTTTACTTTGGGAGCTACACGAAAGCAACCTGAACAACCTATGAAATCTATCTTCACATGGGTCCTGCTGCTGGCTGCCTGGCTCCCGTCGGGCAAGGACCAAGCGACCAAAGAAGGCGCCAAAGAGGTGAACCCTCCCAACTACCGGCAAAACAGATCGCCGCTTGCCGCCAAACCCTACCTGGAGCTTCCCCTGGGCCTGATTCAACCCCGGGGCTGGCTGTTGCAGCAATTAGAGCGTATGAAGGATGGCATGACGGGTCACCTGGACGAGTTGTACCATCCGGTGGTCGGTGCGCGTAACGGCTGGCTGGGTGGGGATGGCGACGGCTGGGAACGAGGACCGTACTGGATTGACGGACTGTTGCCGCTGGCGTATATCCTGGATGATCAAAAACTCAAAGATAAAGTGCAACCCTGGATTGAGTGGACTCTCACCCACCAGCGGGAAGACGGCTACCTGGGACCCATTCCCTTTGAAAAAGAACCCGAACCCGAGGCCGGCCTGCAACGGGGAATGCGGCGCGACTGGTGGCCTAAAATGGTGATGCTGAAGGTGTTGCAACAATACTATGCCGCCACCGGTGATGAGCGCGTCATCACCGTCCTGACCAACTACTTTACATACCAGCTACGGGAGCTTCCTGCTACGCCCCTCGATCATTGGACCTTCTGGGCCGACCGCCGGGGCGGCGACAACCTGATGGTGGTGTACTGGCTTTATAACATCACCGGCGACAAGTTCCTGCTGGATTTGGGGCAGCTTATCACGGCGCAAACGTTCCCCTGGACAACGGTTTTTCTCAACGAAAACACCGAAGACAAAACCAACTCGCCCTGGTATTATTTTAAGATGAAAACCTATCCGTTTGACCCGGCCGAGATCAATGCCCTTTCTGTGGCCCAACAAGGAAGTATGCACTGTGTGAACTTCGCGCAAGGCCTTAAACAGCCCCTGGTGTACTATCAGCAACAGCAGGATGAAAAGCACTTGAAAGCTGTCAAAAAAGCCCTTCATGATATTCAAAAATACCACGGACAGCCGCAGGGAATGTACGGCGGAGACGAGGGACTGCACGGCAAAAATCCGGTGCAGGGAGTGGAGTTTTGCTCTATCTCCGAAGCGATGTTTTCGCTGGAAACGATGTTGCAGATCACGGGCGATACGCAATTTGCCGACCACCTGGAAAAAATCACCTACCACGCTTTGCCTGCTCAGGCAACCGACGACTTTTCGGCCCGCCAGTACTTTCAGGCAGCCAACCAGGTGCAATTGACTGATCAGACGGATGCCTCCTACCAGGCCACTGGTCACGGCGGAACGGACTTTTGCTTCGGTCTGCTGACCGGCTACCCCTGCTGCACCACCAATATGCACCAGTCGTGGCCCAAGTATGTGCAGAACCTTTGGTATGCTACCGCCGACGTCGGCGTGGCCGCGCTATTGTATGCGCCCAGCCAGGTGACGCTCCAGGTAGCTGATGGGAAAAGCGTGACATGGGTGGAAGAAACCGGCTTTCCTTTCCGGGATATTATTACGTTTCGTTTGCAAACCAGCGAAGCGGTAGCGTTCCCATTTCACCTTAGAATCCCCGGCTGGGCGGAAAAGGCTACTGTGTCGATCAACGGCGAACCGTGGACGGGAAAAGCGGAAAAGGGCATTGCGAAAATCAAGCGCACCTGGAAGAACGGTGACGTGGTCACGCTGACCCTGCCCATGAAACTCAAAACCACCCAGTGGTACGACTTTGCCACCACCGTAGAACGGGGCCCGCTGGTGTATGCCCTGCGGGTAGAAGATGCGTGGCGTAAAAAAGACCGGGGAGACAAATACGAAACTTTTTATGAAGTGTTTCCTACCTCCCCGTGGAATTATGCGCTCTACCAGGAAGACCTGAATAACCTGGATAGTGCTTTCCAATTAGTGCAACACGACTGGAATGGCGACTACCCCTGGAACCTGGAAAATGCCCCTGTCAGCCTGAAAGTCAGGGGGGTATCCTTGCCCGAATGGAAGCTTTCGTCCGACGGACTGCCTTCGTTCACTGCTTGGTGGGGCCCCAGGAACACGCCGGAGGAAGACATTGACTTTAAAGAAATCACGCTGGTGCCTTACGGGTGTACCACGCTGCGGATCACCGAATTTCCAGTATATGGTATGTTTTAACCCACCCCGCTCATGAACAAAGCATTCTTTCTCTTCCCCCTTATCCTGCTTGCCTGCCAACCAAAGGCGACAGAAAAAGAAAAGTTTGCCCTTTCCGAAGCAGTAACCTGGAAGTGCGCGGGTTGTTGGTATACACTTACGAAACCGGCGCGGGATAACTTGGCGCCCCGCCCAAGTGGAAACACTTTTGTATAAAACTTTGGCGTTATGTTGAACAGTCCTAACCCATACTATCCCGAAGGCAGCCCATGGGCGACTAAACCTGACAAAGAGATTTGGCATTGTTTCCAGCAAGGTAGCTGGCCGGCGCTGGAATATATCTATCGCAGGTATACCCAGGATTTGTTCAACTACGGCATGAAGATCTGCCTGAATAGCAGCTTGGTAGAAGATGCTACCCAGGATTTGTTCGTTGAGTTATGGAATACCCGGAAGAAGTTAGCCCCTGTTGATAAAATCAAAACCTATCTGCTGAAAGCCCTGAAGTGGAAGATACATCATTATATCACCAGGGAAAAGAAACTCTACGGCAACCAAAGGATAGAACATGCCCCCAACGTAGCGATCGTTTTCTCTTTTGAAAACCAGTTGCTCGCTGAACAAGTAACCGAAGAGCGAAAGGCTTTCCTAACCACTGCCGTGCAAAACCTGCCACAACGCCAGCGGGAAGTGCTTCAACTCCTCTTTTTTGAAAACCTCTCCCCGGCCGAAGTAGCCGAAATTATGCACATCCGGGTGCAGTCGGTCTACGTAACAGCCAGTCGTGCGCTGGCTACGCTTCGCCAGGTGCTAGGGCATCCCCTGGCAAAAAAGCTCTTTCAATGGATTCTATTATGGGGTGTGGCAGCGGTGTGCTGAGGCTCCTAAAAAAAACTTGCCGCTTCGTGTATAGCTTTTGTACTCTCGATCCATTATCGAGTGAACAACAGAAGACATGAATTACGTACACTATTCGGTAGAAGATTTTGTGCTCGATAAAAAGTTCAGAGACTGGATACTCCGTCCTGACCGGTCCACTACCCTATTTTGGGAAGACTGGTTGGCCCAACATCCCGATAAGCAGCCACTGGTTCATCAAGCCCGCCATCTGGTGCTGGAACTTCCCGAAGTGCGCTACGTGTATGGGCAGGAAAAGGAAAACCAACTATGGGAGAGGATTACGGATGCGGTACACCAACCTTCACCGGGCGGTAAAGTGGTTCCGCTCAACCGGCACCCCGGCAGTAGTCACCGGATGAGCCAGCCACGTCACTGGGTCATGAAAGGATGGGCAGCCGCGTCGGTACTGGTGCTGTTGAGTTTGGTAGGCGCCTATCTCTGGCTGCGCCGGGAAACCCGGCCTTCCTTCCCGGAGATTCAGCAGGTGGTGAAAGAAAATCCGAATGGACAACGCTCCACAATTTACCTGAGCGATGGCACCGAAGTGGTACTGTCTGCGGGAAGCCGGCTTACCTATGAGGAGCCGTTTTCTTCGCATGAACGGGCGGTGAGCCTCCGCGGGGAGGCGTTTTTTCAGGTGGCCAAAGATGTCAGCCGGCCTTTCCGGGTTGCCAGCGGTGAGGTGGCCACCCAGGCGCTGGGTACCTCTTTTAATGTGAAAGCTTTTCCTGAGCAGGGGGTACAGGTTTCCTTGGTCACCGGAAAAGTGAAGGTGTCGTTACCCACTTCGATGCGCGCATTGGAAATGATCTTGTCTCCGGGTGAAGGGGCTATCTACCACCCGGCGACCCCCGGTCAACTTTACAAACAGCCCTTCGATCAGGCAAGTGTGTTGGCCTGGAAAAATGGTACGCTCTATTTTGAAGACGCCACCGTGGAAGAAGTTTTTTCCACCTTAGAACGATGGTATGGCGTGGAAATCACCTTCGCGCAGCCTATCTCAAACAATGCCTGGTCGTTCACCGGGCAGTTTCATAACGAAAGCCTGGAAAACGTACTGACAGGCATTGGTTATATCAAAGACTTTAACTACCACCTCGACGGAAAATCCGTTTTGATTGCTCCTTCCACTCAACCTGACTCACCATGAAAAACAGACTATGTATGC
>JBBSNI010000115.1:0-13987 GCA_038232695.1 Cytophagales bacterium | reverse complement strand
CACGGGCTCTTTCGTATCGGGCGCCTTTGCGTTTTTAAACAGAAACAATTTAGTTTAAGTTTTTTTAACCGGCCATCAACAAACCAAAATTTGCCGTCCAAAAAAACATGTTGGGGATTCAAAACGCATCGGCGCCCGATCCGAAAGAGCCATTGAGTAAAAATCGATAATATGACAAAGTACAATAAACAACACGTAGGTCCTTCGACCCTCGAAGCACGTTAGTGTTTATAGACATATAACACCTTAGCGTATAGGGACCTAAAACACTATAGTGTTCGACCCTAAAACACTATAGTGTTCGAGGGTCGATGACTATAGTGTTCGACCCTAAAACACTATAGTGTTCGAGGGTCGATGACTATAGTGTTCGACCCTCGAACACTTACGTGCTTGTTTGGGTTGTTGGTAATCATACAGCGCATCTTATGGGTAGATAGTTATCATACAGGATGGCAGAAAGTTTTGTTATGTGCAAATATGTTTTAATTTCCTGAATATGAGGGTGCCTTATGCACAGATACCACAGGAAGAATTGATCAAAAGCGGTTTCTTACTATGAAAATATTAGTGATAGAAGATGAGGTCAACGTGGTCTCGTTTATCAGGCGAGGATTGGAAGAGAACTATTATGTGGTAGAAGTAGCCTATGAGGGCAAAACAGGTCTGAACATGGCCGTGCAAAACACCTACGACCTGATCATCCTGGACCTGATCCTGCCTTATATCAACGGCATCGACGTCTGCCGGAAAATACGGAATGACTACAAAATCTCCACACCCATTTTGATGCTGACCGCCCTGAGTACCAAAGAAGATATTGTCCGGGGGCTGGACTCCGGAGCCGACGACTATCTGCCCAAGCCTTTTGATTTTAAAGAACTGCTGGCCAGGGTGCGCGCCCTGAGCCGAAGAATGACCGACGACTACCAGCATGAAGTATTACAGATCGCGGATCTGAGACTGGATGTGGCTACCAAAACGGTGACCAGAAGCGGCAACGCCATCAAGCTTACCGCCAAAGAATTTTTGCTGCTGCACATGATGCTGCGCAACAAAGGCAGGGTGCTGTCCCGGGTAGATATGGTAGACAAGATATGGGATTCTAACCAGGACTTCCGCTCCAACGTGGTAGATGTCTTTGTCAACCTGCTACGCAATAAGATCGACAAACATTATTCGCCCAAGCTTATCCACACCGTCGTAGGCATGGGCTATGTACTCCGGGAAGAACCGCTATGAAGATACGCCTGAAGCTTACCCTGATCTCTACCGCCGTCACCGCCCTGATCCTGGTAGGCGTCAGCCTTTCAATCTATTATTTTTTCTCCCTGTACCGGCAGATAGAGTTTTACGACCGTCTGAAAGAACGAGCGGTGATCACCGAACAATATTATATGGAAGAAGATGAACTCAGTACCCTTACCTACCAGGAGGTGCAGAAAAAATACCAGCAATACCTGCCCGACGAGGTCACCGCACTGTTTGGGATGGAGGCTGACCTAAACCGCCTGCAAGACTCTTTGCAAGTAAGGCTGCCGCCCGATTTTTTTGAGCAGATCGCTGCCTTGCAGTATATGGAATTTAAGTCTGGCGACCGGCAGGCGGTCGCTGTGTGGTACGATGACAACCAAGGCGATTTCGTTGTTTGTGTATCTGCCATAGACCACTTTGGCATCATCAAAATGGCAGACCTGCAAACGATCCTGATCGCCTGTTTTTTTATCAGTATTGGCATCATCTTTATTTCCGGCAAGTTTTTCTCCCAGCAAGCCCTGAAGCCTATCACCAAGATGGTCAAAGACGTGAACCGTATCGGGCTTTCCAACCTGCACCTGCGCGTGGTGACAGACGACAGCAAAGATGAGATCAACGAACTGGCCATGACTTTCAACCATATGTTAGAGCGGCTGGAAACTTCTTTCGAGAGACAAAAAAACTTTATCAGCAATGCCTCCCACGAGCTGAAAAATCCGCTGACGGCCATCATCGGACAGGTTGCCCTGATGCTGGAAAAAGAGCGGCCAGCGGAAGAATACCGGGATGCACTGCAAACGGTAGCCTACGAAGCCAAAAGGCTCAACAACCTGACTTCTAAACTGTTGAGCCTGGCACAAACTGACTTTGACGAAAGCACCCTGCTCGACGAAGAAGTGCGCCTGGATGAACTGCTTATGGAAGTAGAAGAAGATGTCAGCAAAGTCTTTCCCGGCAACCGCATCCAGATTCATTTTGAGAACATCCCGGAAGAGGATGCCCTGATCACCCTGACGGGCAACCGGAAACTGCTGCAGGCGGCGCTGGCCAATATCCTGGAAAATGCCTGCAAATTTTCCGGCAACCAGGAAGTTTGCGTCTCCATCCGGGCAGACGAAACAGAGTTGATGATCACCATCGCTGACCGGGGCATCGGCATAGCGCCCCAGGATCTGCAAAATATCTTCCAGCCTTTTTACCGTGCCGGCAACGCCCGCGGCTACCAGGGCTTCGGCATTGGCTTATCGCTGACCGACAAGATCATCCGTATGCACGGCGGAGCTATTCAGGTTGCTTCCGAACTGGACGCTGGCACCAGATTTATGATTACCTTTGAAAAGCACAGAGAGATACCAAAACTCAAATCGTAATACCGAACGTTACTTTGTCAGTTCAACGCTATAAGCAAAGATTACTGCTTCTTTCTTTGAGCATTGAATATTGAATATTCAATGCTCAGGCAAAAAAGTGTTTAACAAAGCAGAACTAAATCCCAACCCTCATGACCCAAGAAACAAAACAGACAGAATTCTGGAAAAGCCAATTCGGCAAAGATTACACCGACCGGTGTACCTTCGAAATGGATGCCTGGAATGAGCTTTATCTCAAACAATACGGCAGGACAAAGCTACAGATGAACGATGCTTTCCTGGGCGACCTGCCCAGAGACATTAAAATTCTGGAAGTAGGCTGCAACGTAGGCAACCAGCTTCGGGGGTTGCAGTTTCAGGGTTTTGAGCATCTCTATGGTATCGAGCTACAGTGGTACGCTGTGGAAAACGCCAAAAAGCTGACCGAGCGCATCAATATCATCCAGGGCAGTGCCTTAGAACTGCCTTTCAGAGACGGCTATTTTGACCTGGTGTTTACCAGCGGCGTACTCATTCATATGGCCCCGGATGATCTGCCCCGCGTCATGCAGGAAATCGGACGGGTCTCCTCGCGCTATATCTGGGGGCATGAATACTATGCTGAAGATGTCACGGAGATTAGTTATCGAGGCAACCAGGGGTACTTGTGGAAAGCCGATTATGGCCAGCTATATCTTGAAAACCTCAGCGGCTGGCAGGTGGTCAAAAAAGAGTTGGTGCCTTATATCAACGAAGAAGAAAAGGGCAACGTAGACTGTCTCTATTTGCTGGAGAGGAGGCGTTGACAAAAAATTATTGCTGACATGGTTTATGCTCGCAATTTAGAAATAAAAAAGCTTCTGCCTATTGCAAGACAGAAGCTCTACGCTGTTGATTAGGTTATATTGCTTTTGAACAAAAAAGGGTTGTTGTATTCAGTGGAAAAAGAAACCACTTTATTAAAGATTTAATAATCTAAACCTTTATATGAAAGCAATATATAAATATTAAATATAAAAACACTTTTGGTTTCGCAATTATTTTAAAGAAATAAGTTTTTATAAAAATAAGGAAATTTATTCGCTCAAAACTACAAGTGAACGTTTTCTCCTTCCGAAAAAAAGCTTCCGTGCAGGATCTCCGTAGTCTCTGGCGTCAGTTCCGGGCCAAACCCGGGCTGCGCTCCCCCGACGCTTACGTGGATCATGCCTGGCTCCAGCAGGAAGTTGCCCCCTTCTGTGATAGCAGCATACTGATGGGGTAGCAGGGTAAACCTCACCCTTTGGGTTTCGCCGGGCTGCAAATGCACTTTGCGGAAACCCTGCAAAGCGCGCAGCGGCGTTCTGACGGAAGCCTCCCGGTCAGATACATACAACTGCACGACTTCGTCGCCCGTCCGGTCGCCGGTATTTGTTACTTCCACACTTACCTGCACGGTATCAGAAATACGGGCTGTATCCGGTAGCTGGAGGTTTTGGTACGCAAAACGGGTATAGCTCAGCCCATAGCCAAAAGGATACAAAGGTGTTCCCTTAAAAAACTTGTAGGTACGGTTTTCCATGCTATAATCTTCGAAAGCAGGCAGATCCCTGGTCGATTGGTAGAAAGTAACAGGCAGGCGGCCAGACGGATTATAATCTCCGAAAAGTACATCGGCGATGGCAGCGCCTCCAAACTCTCCCGGGTACCAGGCTTCCAGCACGGCAGGCAGATAGCTGTTGGCCCAGGGAAATGCCACAGCGCCGCCGCTCATGAGCACCAGCACCGTAGGCTTTCCCAGCTTGTAAACCTCCCGGATCAGGCTTTCCTGCGGGGGCGGCAGCGCGATGTCGGTGCGGTGACCGTCAGCAAATCCAGGCACTTTGAGGGGCATAGGCTCGCTTTCCAGTTGGGGCGTAAGCCCTACACACAACACCACGACTTCTGCTTTCCGGGCGGCGGCCAGCGCCTGCTCCAGCAGAGGCGAGCCTGGCTCCGACCACAGCAGATGCACCTGAGGGTCGGGTCCGGCATTATAATATTCTAAGCTGATGCGGTATCTTTTGCCTTTTTCCAGGTTTACCGGAAACGACTTTTCCAGCGGATGTTGGGCCGGGTCAACGTCCATATACAGGGAGTCTTCCAAAGATAGTTTTACCCCATGGTCTGCACTGACGCCAATATAGTGCCTGCCTGTCGTTCTGGGTTCCAGGTATCCTGTCCAGCGTACGGCAAAGGTATCGGCAACGGGAAGCTGGGCAGGAGGCTGGGTTGCCCAGGTAAAATCAATCAGCGAATCCTGCCGGGTGAGGACAGGCGTACCTTCCAAACTAAGATTATCAAAATAAGCGCCCTGCAACCCAGGCTGGTCGCCGGAGGATAAGACGCTGGCAGGCACAACGCTCAGGGTAGGGACGCCCTCCGCATAGCGCGAGCCTGGCGCATACAACACCTCCGCCTGGCTGCCAACCTTCTGGCGGATACCTTCCAGCAGCGTAACCACGTGGGGAGAAGTGCCAGGGAGCGTGCCAAGCATAGGCTGAGCGGCATCGGCGTTGGGTCCAATGACAGCGATAGAAGTTATGTCTTTGGACAAAGGCAGGGTATTTTTTTCGTTCTTGAGCAAAACGATGGACTCGCGAGAAGCCTGTAGTGCCAGTTGCTGATGTTTTTTGCTCCGTACCGTCTCATACGGGATATGGTTCCAGCCCACGCTGTCGGGGTCGTCAAACATGCCCAGCCGGAACCGGGCGGTGAGCAGGCGAGACAAGGACTCATCGAGGCTGTCTTCTGTGATCAACTGTTGTTCTACCGCTTCTTTGAGGTAAGCAGACACACAGCTACAGTTCAGGTCGGTACCGGCACTGATGGCCAGGGCAGCCGCCTGCGTGGCATCCAGCCGGGCATCCTGCGTTGCCTGGTCAGGAAGGTGATGCATGGTCGTACAGTCAGCCACCACATATCCATTGAAATGCCAGGTGTCGCGCAGCATATGCTCCAGCGATGGCTGGCTGTTGGCGGGGCTTTCCTGATGCTGGTGTGTGAGCATGACAGACTGTACGCCCGCTTCCTCTACGGCTGCTTTAAACGCGGGCAGGTAAGTTTCGTATATATCCTGTTTGCTCACCTGTTTGGCGTCTGTCTGCTGGCCTGTGCCTGGTCTGTGGGGCAGGGCAAAGTGTTTGGCCGTAGCGGCCACCTTGAGATACCGCTTGTCTTCTCCCTGGAGTCCCCGGATAAAACTCACGGCCAACCGGCTGGTCAGGAAAGGGTCTTCGCCGTAGGTCTCCTGCCCCCGGCCCCAGCGCGGGTCGCGGAAGATCTCAATATGGGGAGCCGAGAAGGTTAAGCCTTCGTACATGCCACGTTTGCCCTCCTTTACAAAGTGGTTGTGCTTGGCGCGAGCCTCATCGGAAATAGCCGTAGCTACCTCATACATCAGGGGTTGGTTCCAGGCGGCAGCCATACCAATCGCCTGCGGAAATACGGTAGCCATACCTGCCTGGCCTACCCCATGCAGACATTCGCTCCACCAGTGGTAAGCAGGTACGCCCAGGCGGTCAATAGCGGGCGCATCGTACTGCATTTGCGTCACCTTCTCTTCCAGCGTCATACGGTTGACCAGGTCTTTAACCCGTTCTTCTAAGGGCAATAACATATTGAGGTAAGGTAAACGAACGGCTTGCCTGGAAGAGGAGTGGCAGGCAACAAGACAAAGCAACACCAGAAAGACAGTAATTTTTCGGTTCATAAAGTTGCGTTGATGCGTAGTTGTTTCTTCCGGCGTATTCCCCGAATGATGGGGGAAGGGTACTTGGCTGCCGCCATAGACACGCGTTACGCTGATGCTAAAGGCGCCCCGCTGTAGGAGTGTAATCTACGACAAAGGCATCCTCCAGAATGTTGAGTTTGCCTAATAGCTGGCCAAACTTCTTATGGGCTGGGTGTGGCAGATAGTTGTCACGCGCCTGGATATCTGTAAAAGTCACCTGGTAGACATGCGTGAAGCCCTGATTTTTATTTTCCGGGCTGTTATTCATGCCATATTCAAAGGAAACGATACCTGGGATGCGGTCTTTTAAAGCAGCAAAGGCTTCGTTGACCTGCTTTATCTGCTGCTGGGTGGCCTCTGGTTTATATTTGAAAACTACAATATGCCTTACCTGTTCATCAGGTTTACCTTTGAAGCTCAGGATGAATGTGGCAGCAGCAAGTGTGAGAAAGCTTACAATCAGTACAAATGTTTTTTTCATGGTGTTGTCAGGTATTAGTGTTAGTGTTAGAGCGTTATGATGGTCCGTCACGGCGGTGGTCCGTCACTACGGTGCGAAAGTGATAAAGTGTCATTTTGTACCTAAAGATAAAATATAAATCAATGAGTGCAATGGAATAGGATTATTTTCGCCGGATAGCCGTAGATTGGCTATAAAAAATCCTGTTGCAGTCCTAGTTAGTGATTTAACTGGCTGTTTTCAGGTATTCTCACTACCGTATAATTTAAAATGGGCTTAGAAAAATTTAATTGCAAAAGGCTTGTAGCAAAGAGAAAATATAGGAGCCGTTGATATATATTTACAAACGACTATAAACGTTTGATATTGGATAAGCAAAACCTATAAGAAAAAGGCAATTAATAAATGGGTTATAGGTAAAAAAATTAAGCGTATCTTTCCTGCTATAAGGGATATATCCGCAATTGCTGATATACGGATGTTAGGCAAAATTGAATTAAAGCTTCAGAATGACATTAAAGAAAATTGAGAATATAATTGATTTATCAAAATCCTTTGAGTTGCTTGAAAAAATTCGTGGAATTGATAGTGGTCTAATATCCTCGGAGGAACTCTCTGATGAATATAATATTCAATTAAAGCCAGTAAGCAAAGGAATAAACTTTACTATTTTACATGACTCCTTAATTTTCATGCATGATAAATGGGATTTCAGAAATTTAGAAATCACCAGCAATGAGACAAAAATTAAAGTTCCATATCTATATGTTAATAAAAAAACAGGTGGTTTAGCAAAAGGTAAAATTTCATCGTTTGAATTTGGTGACTTTGTAAGAGAAAAACCAACCTATCATAGACTTGCATTACCTATTATTGAAAAGCTGAATTTCATGTTCTCAGTTGAGAATGTTTTGATTGATTATAAGTATAAATCAGGTGTCAGTAGTAGAGAAGCAATAGAAATAATAATTGATGAAAATGTTTTCCATCTTTTTGAGGCAAAGAAAAAAATAACAGAATCATCGAATAGTGATTATTTAGTTGTAGAAAGTAAAATGAAAATAACATATTCTGAATTTTCTGAATACTGTTTTTCAATTTTAATATGTTTTGGATATATCTCAGGCGATTTTGTAAATAATGATGGATATTTTTTCCAATACGATAATGAAAGAATGACTGATTTAATTGGTCTTGCATATAGACAGATGAGGGGTTCAATAAAATGCCCATATGTTCCAATTTATTCTAATCCATTTGGATATATTCATAATACCGGGATAGCAGATTTGTATAAGGATGAGGTAAGAACTTTAAATTTAAATGAGTTTTCAAAGCTTTGCCAAAAGTGCCACACCAATGATGATATAAAAACAATTTTGTTATTATTAATTGAAGTGCATACTCAGTCATTGGTGTCTGGACCAGGAATTTTATCCATAACACTGGAAACTTTAGCAAACGTTATTTATGAAGAGAATGAATCAAAATTAGCACCAATAAAATCAAAAAGCATATCAAGAAAGTTTCGTAAAGAACTCTTAAAAACACTTGATAACTTTGATAAAGATATAGATAACGAAGGAAGAGAAATATTAAAAGCGAGGATTGATCAAATTAACCAACGTACTAATCGTGAGAAATTATTAATCCCATTTCAAATTCTAAAAATTCCAACGACTACAATTGATATTGAAGCAATCGAGCAAAGAAATGCCTTTTTGCATGGTAGGACTCCAATGGTTCAAGACATCAAACCTCAGTCGATAAATGAGGAAGATAGGTATCGATATTATCTTTATTTAAAGCTTTACGTGTTAATATCTTCAGTGATTATGAAATATATAGGTTATGATAACCTAGTGGTTAATTATCCTAAGATTTATGAAAATAATACAGGTATAAATTTGGATGAAGAATATTACAGACAAATATAAAAACTCTGCCTAACAAAGAGCAAGCACGACGGCTGGTTAGTGAGTATAGTAGTTCTTTTGCAAACAAGCCAGAAAATAAAACTCGTCATAAAACTGCCACAAAACCGCCGCGTCACTTTCTCTAACCGTTCCCTATGTAAATAAATAAAAAATCAAACCAGGGAGAGCTTCTCATACGCCAGAGGCGCGAGGTCGGTTGGATAAATCTAACTTAAACTTAGGTCTATCTGTTTACCTGCACAAAGTATACTTTTAAACGCTAAAATCAGAAAGATGGACAAAGAACAATCAATCCGGCAGGTAGTTAATATTTTGCAGCAATTGCCTGCTGACAAAGTACAGCAGGTAGCTCATTTTGCAGAATTTCTCCTCTTAAAATACGGAGAGTCGCCCGGCGAAGACAACACGGGGGATCCCGGCAAACCCAACCCTTTGAAAGACAGGGATGAATGGTACAATGAAGATGATTTTAAAGAGCGGTATTAGTAGGAAACACCGCAACTTTTGAGCGCCATGACAAAAACCACAGACAACATCTTGGTACGCATCCAAAAACTTATCTCCCGGGAAGAAAGCAACAGAGATACTCAACAAAGAGAACGCCCCCAATATATCGTCATGCACCCCCAAACTTTTATTAACTTGTTCCACCTCAGTCAAAATCAGTATGAATTATCCGTCAGTAAAACGATCATGGGCTTGAAAATTATCAGGTCAGAAGACCTGGAACCTGACGAAATTCATATATTTTGATTCACAAGACCTTCGCCACGGAATATACCCCGACGGCTACGATGACTACCGCACTGATCCAGAAGAACACATCGTACATACGGGAGGGCGTCAGTGACACCGGCAGGCGGCGATAGCGGAAATGGAAGGCGGCAAAGACCACGATCAGCAGCAGGATAGAAGTGACAAACCCGCCTAACAGTATCATCAGCACGGGCAGCTTGATAAACAGGTACAGCAGCGACCACAGGAAAGGAAAGACCCAGGCCAGCACGGCAATGCTGCGCTTGCGTACCTGCGGATCATAGAAATTGAGCCAGCCCAACTGGCCGAAAGCATCGGAGAAGATGCGCGTCCAACTCGCCAGGGCAGCAAACAAGGTAGAGAACAAGACGATCAGTGCCCCCAACAGGTAGACCGACTTGGCGCCCGGGCCCAGCGTTTCGGTGTAGATGTAAGAGAGCGTTTCTACCATCTCGTAGCCTTCCGGCACGTACTGCCGCTCGTGCAGCACGGCAGCGCCCAGCAGGTAAAATGCCGCCGTCACCAGCGTATACACCACCATAGAGAGCAGGGCATCCCAATACATGACGGCTATCCAGCCGCGGGCGCGGTGCAGCCACTCCGGGCTGTCTTCTATGGGACCGGTATAGCGGGCGTAGCCTTTTTCCAGGCACCAGTAGTTATAATACATGATCTCATCGCCACCTACGCCTGTGATGCCAAAAGCAGCAATAGCAACGCCCACGGCAGCAGGTGGCAGGGTAAACTTCAGCCCTTCGGCAATATCCTGCCAGCCGATGGCATAGTCGGTGTATTGCAGAAAAAACAAAGAGGCAAACGTAAGCAGCGTAAACAAGCCGATCATTACCAGGGCCAGCTTTTCTATGAATTGGTAATAGCCTTTGAAGATCAGCAAAGCTGCCAGGATAGCCGCCAGCCACGTCCAGGCCCAAACAGGCAGCCACGAAAAGGCAATATTCAGCGTGAGGGCTACGCCCCCGATGATGCCGCCTACCTGCAAGAGCTTGAAAAGCTGGATAAACAGCCACGTCCAGATCGTCCAGTTGCCTTTGCCTAAGACCGGGCCAGGCAGGCGGTTGAAGGCAGCCATCACCGTCTCGCCCGAATAAATGGCATGTTTGCCAAACTCTAATTGCAACGTCACCTTGACCAGGCAACTGACCATGACGACCCAAAAGGTCACAAAGCCCGCCTCCGCGCCCAACGTCGTGGTAGCGATCAACTCGCCGGAGCCTACAATAGCCGCCGAAAGAATAAAGCCCGGGCCTAACTGGCCCAGCTTGCCTTTCAGAGAGGTCGGCGGCTCGCGTATAGCTTCGCGGGTAAGTGCGTATGGATTTTCTGGTGTGGACAAGAGGGGTTAGGGTGTTAAAGTGGTCTGGGGGAGCGGTGCAAAAATATAGCGTTCTTTATCATATAGAGCTATTCCAATGCATTGCCCTGTACTATACGCGCGGCGAACCGTCACATCTGCGATTGCTATGATAAGCAATTGGTCTGTCAATGCCAACGCTTTAGCAATAATTCTAGTGAGCCTGATTTCACGGACCCATGAACACTTTCGAACTAAGGCATACAAAAGACGCGAATACTATCAAAATAAAAGCAGGTTTCCTGCCCGATGAGCGCGTCAGAAAGTTCGTCTGCCCTCCATGCCTCAAAGAAATTTTCGCCTCCCTGGTTGTTGAGCAGGTTCCAGAATACAAAACGGATACTTCCTTTCCCGGAGGCTATCGCCTGTATAGATTGTTTAAACTCAGCGTGGCTTATGTATTCAAATATGTTGGAAAGCCCCGCTTTGTTGATAGACTGTCCTTCCTCAGACAAGAGATAAGCTACCACCTCGGCAGTCACGATCCGGAGCCTGTCCAAAGAAGAACGCAGCGCCTCGTAATTTTCTTCCCGGTAGCAGGGGGGTAATATTTCGTCGCGCAGCCGGTGCAAACCAAAAAAGAAAAACAGAAAATGAAAATTGTTTTGGATAGGGTGATGCTGTATAAATGTTTTTAACCGCTCATAAAACACCTCCCCGCCACTTTTTTGCGCATATTGATATAGCTTTAGATCGCGCCCCCTGCTCAGGTTCTGGTTGTTAAAGTAGGCCATGAACGGCTTGTAGAAACCGGGAACATCCAGTTGCGCTTTAAAAAAAGATACCTGCGCTTCCAGGGTGTTGCATTCGGTCAATGTAATCAAAGCTGCCTGAAATGCCGGTGGCAGCGTATCATAAAAGTGGTGCAGATACTTTTCCAGACGCCCGGAGGAAAGCACACCCCCGGGATGCACGGCGAAGAAAGATTGCCAAAAGGCGCACTCCTTTTCAGGAAGCGTGGTCAGGATCATGGCGGCTGCCTTCCTGACAGCGTCCGGCCCGTCAAGCCCCAACATTCCCCGGTAGACCGTATAAGGATGCTGTTGAATGACATGCGTTTTGAGCCAAAGCAGTCTGTTCTGCACCGGGTTGATATCCACAGCGGTCACTTTTTTGGGTTTTGCCAGCAAAGTGTTCAACACATTGCAGCCCGCAGAGGTAATAACCAGCACATGATCTTCCGTACGGATGTCAAGGGCGGTATACACATTTTGATAAGACTCCCAAACGACAGCATATCGTATCCTGTCTAAGGCAACCTGGTAAAAAGGGGTATTCATTGTTTCAGTTGGTGATACATGATCTTAGAACGATGCCGGCGGTCCACCGGCAGGTGGTCTACCTTTTTAATATCTTTGATGTAGGTTGAATCCATGACTTCATCAAGCGCCTTGTGCACTTCATTGACCTTACGATCCCCTTCAAACATAATTGCGAAGGCGTTTTCGTGCGCCAGGGCTGCTACTTTTCTAATCCCTTCCATATGTTGCAGATAGTGTTCTACCTGGTAATGCTGTTTCCCGCCAATGACTGTCCCGTTTCCCTTGCGGGCCGTCAGAAACAGCGCCCCCTCCTTCACATATCCTATGTCGCCTGTCTCAAACCATTCTTTTCCCAGGGGTAGCACTACATGCGGACCGCGCACCAGAAGTTCTCCTGCTTCTTCGCCATTCATAAGACGTTGGGTATTGGCTAATTTCCATTCCAGCCAGGGATGTATCGCTCCTACAGCATAGCCGCAGCGCGGGTCTTTTTCTTCGGTAAATGCCCTGACAGCGATAGGTTCTGCTTCCGAAGAGCCATAGATCACATACATAGTTGCTGCCGTAAAGACCTGTTTCAATCTTTTCAAAAGCAACTCGGGTACAGGAGAGCCTCCTATACCTACTGCCTCCACGGTGGGCAGCGTGATGCCGCTGGTGATAGCATAACCGGTAAGCCTGGTAAAAAAAAAACATTGCCTGTCATGGTAACCACTCCTTGCTGATGGATCTGGGAGACAATAGCTTTCGGCTGCAAATTTTCTAACTGAAAACCAGGAATATAAGGCATCAGGGTAGCGGTGCCGTTAGCCAGGTTGTGCAGCAGAATATTGGGAAACAATGGAAAATCAAGCCCTGCTTTAACAGGAAAGTTTTGTAGAATAGCCTTGTGTTGCTGCATCAGCACCGCATGACTCCTGCAGATCGCTTTGGGCTGCCCCGTACTGCCCGACGAAAAGGTGATCAGCGCTGCCTGGGTTTCTGCCACCAAAGCAGGTTGAAAGCAGACCGGATGCACTTGTTGCCCTGCTATTCTAATGAGTTTGACCCCGGAGAAGTAACGCAGTATCCGCCATTTGATAGAATGCCTGTCGGTAATGATGGCACTCACCTTATGTTCTTTCCGGATACTTCTCCACTGCCTGAAGGTCATACCGGCAGGCGGCAACAGCGGAATAGCACCTCCGGCCATGAGTGCCAAAATAGTGACAATGGCATGAGGTGAAACAGGGATGGCAAGCATACAGACAGCGCCCGGTTGAATGCCCCTGGTGAAAATCTCCTGCCTTACAGCATTTACTTGTTGGGTGAATTGATCAAAAGTGAAATCAATGGATTGGCGGGTAGTAAGTGGCCAACAGAGGGCCAGGGCATCAGGACTTGCCATTGCAAGCGCATCAATGAGCGCATAAAAATTCACCTTATTCACTTTTAAATCTTTGTTGACTTGCCTGCTTTATGAACCCTCAGACCCTGCATTTTTGATGCCTGGCTTAAAGATATTATTTACTGTTGACATAAAAAATCACAAAGTTATATGCACAACGCCTGTAGTAGATTGCCAGGCTCAAACATTACACATAAAATCATGTTTAACAAAAATACCAACCCAATACGTATCATCTGCCTTTTATAAAACAAACCACTACCCACGATGAAAAAATCCCGGTTTTACCCAAACCTAAAGACAATGCTGTATGCACTTTCCTGCATGAGCCTTGTCTGCCTGCTTTATTCCTGCGACAATACCACGACCGTGCAGGATGAAAAACCCGAAGTACAAATGACGGCCGACCCTGACAACGGCTCGCTCATTCTTGCCGATGGCTTCGGCGCCTATGTG
>JBBSNI010000114.1:0-14021 GCA_038232695.1 Cytophagales bacterium | reverse complement strand
ATTCGCGCCCTGAAAGAAATTTCACTGGTAGACGGTTATATCAGCGCCTCCGAAACGGCTTATAACAAACTCACCCTGGGCGAAACGCTGGAGCAAAGCATAGACGGCGACAAAAAAAGCTTTACGCTGCAATACATTGACTGGAAAAATATAGAAAACAATGTATTTCATGTCACCGAAGAGTTCAGTGTCATGCGCAGTGGAAGCCGGGAGCATTACCGCCCGGACATCGTGCTGTTCGTCAACGGTATCCCCTTAGGCATTATTGAGTGTAAACGGCCCGATATGAAGGAGCCTATGGCGCAGGCTATCTCACAGCATTTGCGCAACCAGCAGGAAGACGGCATTCGTTCTCTGTACCTGTATGCCCAGTTGCTGTTAAGCCTTGCTACCAACCAGGGACGCTACGCTTCCAACGGAACGCCCGAAAAATTCTGGTCGCACTGGGAAGAGAAATTCAAGACCACAGAAGAGCAGCAAGCCTATACCCAGGCACTCGATCGCCTGAAAAACAGCCCCTTGTCCGAAGCGCTAAAAGACCCGTTGTTCGGCGGTCGTTTCCGCTACGTGCGCCAGTATTTTGATTCCTTAGCCAGCCAGCCTGTGCTGCCCACAGCACAAGACCGGTATTTGTACGGGCTCTGCCGTCCCCGGCGCCTGCTGGATTTTACGTTTAATTTTGTCATTTTTGATGATGGTGAAAAAAAGATCGCCCGCTACCAGCAGTATTTTGCCATCAAAAAGGCGATGCACCAGTTGGTCCACCTGGAAGGCGGTAAAAGGAAGGGGGGTGTCATCTGGCACACCCAGGGAAGCGGCAAATCGCTGACGATGGTGATGCTGGCCCAGGCGATCGCGCTGGAAAAGTCTATTCTCAATCCTAAAATCATTCTGGTGACGGACCGCACCGACCTGGACGAGCAGATCACGGCTACTTTCCGGAAATGCGGCATCATGGTAGAAAACGCCAGCACCGGGCAACGCCTGGTAGATTTGCTGCAAAATAAAAGTGATGCTGTCGTGACGACCATTATCAATAAGTTTGAAACGGCGGTCAGGAAGATCCCCCGCCCACTGGAAAGCCCTGATATCTTTGTGCTGGTAGATGAAGGCCACCGTACCCAGCATGGTACGTTCAACATAGAAATGCAGAAAACACTGCCCAATGCCTGCTTCATCGCCTTTACGGGCACGCCTCTTTTCAGGAAAGACAAAAGTACGCTGGCCAAATTCGGTACGTTGATCGACGACTACACTGTAGACAAAGCCGTGAAAGATAAGGCGGTCGTGCCGTTGCTCTACGAGGGAAGACATGCTATTCAGCAAGTACATGCGTCGCCGCTGGATCATTTTTTTGCCATGATCTCCGAGCCTTTGAATGAGTATGAAAAGGCAGACCTAAAAAAGAAGTTTAGCCGGGCCGATCAGCTCAACATTGCTGAGCAAAAAATCTATGCGGTCTGCTGGGATATAAGCCGTCATTTCCGGGACAATTTTAAAGGCACGCCCTTCAAAGGGCAGTTGGTTTGTCAATCCAAGGAAGCAGCCATCAAATACAAAAATTTTCTGGACGACATCGGCATTGTCTCCACTGAACTGGTGATTTCTCCCCCGGACGACCGGGAAGGAGAAGAAAGCGCCTATGGCGAAACCCCGGACCGTGTAAATGCCTTTTGGGAAAAAATGATAGACGAGCACGGCAATGCCAGAAAGTATCAAAAAAATATTGTCAATCGCTTTACGAATCAAACACACCCGGAGATCATAATCGTCGTTGACAAACTACTGACCGGTTTTGATGCGCCCAGGAATACCGTATTATACCTAACCAGAAAACTACAGGGCCATACGCTGCTGCAAGCCATTGCCCGGGTCAACAGGATTTATCCTGACAAAGATTACGGGTACATTATAGATTATTGCGGGGTATTGGGCGCGTTGGATACTGCCCTGGAAACCTATGCGTCGTGGGATGAGTTTGATGAGGCGGACCTTCAGGGTACGCTCACCGGCATAGAAGAAGAGATCAAAAAACTGCCTCAGCAATACTCCGAACTGTGGGATATATTCAAAACTGTGGCCAACAAGCGGGATGCCGAAGCGTACCAGCAACTTTTACGCGACGAAGCGCTGCGCGTACTCTTTTATGATAAGTTAGCTAAGTACGCCCGGATTTTGAAATTAGCCCTTTCTTCGGTGGAATTCCATCGCAACACCTCCGAAAAAACGATCAACGGTTACAAAGAGGATTTTGCGTTTTTTATGAAGCTAAGAAGAGCGGTTGTACAACGCTACTCCGATGCTATTGACTACAAGCAGTACGAAGGGCAGATCCAAAAACTCATTGATACGCATATTCAGACCGATGATATAAAGCCTATTACCGAACTGGTGAACATTTTTGACCAGGAAGCTTTTCAGCAGGAAGTAGAAAAAACCCTGGGCGAGGCAGCGAAGGCCGATAAAATTGCTTCCCGTACGTCTAAGCACATTTCAGAGAAAATGGATGAAGATCCCGCCTTTTATAAAAAGTTCTCAGAGATGCTCAAAGATACGATTAGGGAATATGATGAACAGCGTATTTCGGAGGCGCAGTACCTCGGCAAGGTCAAAGATATTATGGACAAAGTACTTACCCGCACCGACACTGAAATTCCGGCGGTGCTGGAGAACCGGGACGTAGCCAAAGCCTTCTATGGTATCACCCGCGAGGAACTTAAAGATAAAGTACAGGATGATCATCTGGTCAAAGCTATCTCGGCAGAAATCGCCATCTCAGCCGATGAAATTATTCAAAGCCTGAGGGTAGTAGACTGGCAAACCAAGGTAGACATCGCCAAAAAAATGGTCTTCCTGATCGGCGACTATTTGATCGACGAAGTGCGTGACAAACATCATCTTGAACTCAGTTTCAACGATATTGACCGCATGGCCGAGCAGATGGTAGAAGTGGCAAAAATCAGGTATCATTAATGATAGACTCTATTCAGTTTGGTTCATACACTATTGCGTACACGCTACGTTTTTCAGCGCGCAAAACTTTAGGCATTACCATCACACCGGACATGGATGTGTTAGTTAAAGCGCCCGAAAATACTTCTCCTGAAAAAGTGAAGGAGAAGGTAAAAAAGAAAGCGCCATGGATCATCAGGCAGCAGCGTTTTTTCTTATCATTTCACCCCAAAACACCAGTGCGCAGGTACGTAAGCGGGGAAACCCATTGGTACTTAGGACGGCAATATCTTCTGAAGGTAACCCCATCCGACAGAGAAGAGGTAAAATATAGTGGCCGCTACCTGGAAGTTTTTACCCGTGAGAGAAGCCAGGCTGAAATCCTGGTAAAACAATGGTACCACCAAAGAGCTATGATCAAGTTTCCTGAAATTGCCGCCCCGCTTATTCAAAAGTTCAAAAAGTACCAGGTAACACCAAAAGGGCTGTACGTTAAACATATGCCGACCCGCTGGGGAAGCTGTACTGCCGGAGGCAACATCATTTTAAACCCCGAACTGATAAAAGCACCGAGGTCTTGTATAGAATACGTGATCATTCACGAGTTATGTCATCTGGTTCACCACGATCATACCAAAAAATTTATAGACTTACAAAGCAAAGAAATGCCGGATTGGGAAAAATGGAAAACTACGCTGGAAAAATTACTGGCATAGTTATACTTATTCCGGCAAAGCAAAGACTACATAGGCATCGCCTGGCTTGGTGCTGTTTTTGCCGCCGCCGCCTGCTGCGATCACGATATATTGCCTGCCATCCACTTCATACGTACTGGGCGTAGCATACCCGCCGGCTGGCAAGGTAGTTTCCCAAAGGATTTCCCCGGTACGCTTGTCAAAGGCGCGGAACTTCTCATCTTTAGAGGCACCTACGAAGATCAACCCGCCTGCTGTGACCACCGTGCCGCCAAAGTTCTGGGTGCCTGTAGCAGGGATGCCTCGTTGGGTAAGCTCAGGGTATTCTCCCAGGGGCACTTTCCAGACAAGTTCGCCGGTGTTCAGGTTGATGGCGTTGATGGTTCCCCAGGGCGGCTTGACGGCGGGGTATCCTTCTTCATCCAGAAACTGCCCGTAGCCGGAGTGGGCATACTTCTTTTCCGATAGGGTTATTTCCGTACCGGCGTTACCGGCTGACAGCCCTTCCTTCTCTCCAAAAAGATAAGCGACAACGGCGTTCCTTTTCTCCTCAGAAATATTGGGAAAAGCAGGCATTTGCCCTCTGCCGTTTTCAATTCTGTCCAGCACTTCCGGTCTGGCTAATTTTTCAGCAACGTTTGTCAAAGCAGGAAACGGCGGCTGCCCTTTTCTGTCGGCGCCGTGGCAGGTGGCGCAGTGTAGCTGGTATAGGTTTTTGCCGGCAGCCAGCACGTCTTCTTCACCGGAAGTCTGCTCTATTTTTCTCAAAGCCATGATGTTAGGGATTTCGTTGGCGTTGACGTAGAACATACCGGTTTGCGGATCAAAAGAAGCGCCATTCCATTCGGCGCCGCCCCGCATACCCGGAAATACGACCGAGCCTTGCAGGCTGGGCGGGGTAAACATGCCTTCGTTCCTTGCCTTTTTCAGCCGTTCGGTAGCATAGGCTTGCGCTTGTTGAGAAATACCGGTAATATCTTCCTCCGTATAGTGTTGGCGAACAAAAGGCGGTGGTTTTACCGGGAAAGGCTGCGTAGGCCAGGATGGCTCTCCTGCTATATCCGATGCCGGTACGCTTCGTTCTTCTACCGGAAAGAGCGGCTGGCCGGTCTCCCTGTCCAGCACAAAAACGTTACCCGTTTTGGTCACCTGGGCTACCGCCTCTACCGGGCTGCCCTCATGCGTGACGGTCACCAGGTTGGGCGGGGTAGGCAGGTCGTAGTCCCACAGGTCGTGGTGGACGATCTGGTAATGCCATATACGCTCTCCGGTGGCTGCATTCAGTGCCAACACTGAGTTGGCAAAAAGGTTTTGTCCGGGGCGGTCGCCGCCATAGAAGTCGGGCGCGCAGGAGCCGGTGGCCAGGAATACCCATCCCCGCGTTTCATCCAGGCTGAAGCCCGACCAGGCGTTGGCGCCGCCTATGCGTTTCCAGGCATCGGGTTGCCAGGTGTCGTATCCATATTCTCCGGGCTGGGGGATGGTGTGAAAAATCCAGACCATCTTGCCGGAGCGGACATCATACGCACGTACATGCCCCGGGGCAGCATCTTCCCCTTCGTTTACATGAGAGCCAAGGATGAGCAACTCTTTGTAGATGATTCCCGGGGAAGTGACATCCACAAAGATTTTATCAACCTCCCGGTCGAGCCCCTGCCGTAAGTCGACCGTTCCGTTATTGCCGAAACCAGGGATTACCGCCCCCGTTTCAGCATTCAGGGCGTATAGCTGATGTGCTGCTGTAAAGAATATCCTTTTGTCTTTCCCCTCTTCCCAATAAGTAACACCCCGGTTGACACCTTTCGGCGCTTCGTCCTGGAAGGGATCAAAAGTCCAGATCATCTTGCCGGTGGCAGCCTTCAGGGCGATGACTTTGAGGGCAGGGGAAGTCAGGTACATGATCCCATCGACGATGATAGGGTTGCATTGTATGGCTGGCCCGGTATCTTCGGTATGATACGTCCAGGCTACCTGAAGTTGGTCTACATTGTCCTTGTTGATCTGATCCAGGGCGGAGTAGCTGTTGCTTTCGGCACTGCCCCTGTATATCTCCCACTGCCCGTAGTCGTGCTCTTTGGTTTGGCAGTGCAGCAAGATCAGTGAAAGAAAAAGAAAATAAAGTCTCTTGTGATGCATTATCTCAATTGTTTTTGAACCTTCTCGCTTTCTTTCCATCCAATACGGATCGCCAGGGCTTCTACTTTTTGTTGCTTTTTTAACGCAATCGGTTCGGTATAAAGTTGCCAGGGTTCCTTCTCTGCAAAACGATAGGCAATAGAGGCGCCGTCCGTATCAGTCTGCATATGTATTTTCTGGTCTTTTACGGCGATCACAGGTGCTTCGGTAGTCGGTTGCTTTCCATCAGGCGGCCAGAGATACTCGATCAGTTCCGACTCAGGCATCATACCCAGGTCTCCATATTTATCCACAAAATCTTCGTGGGCTTTCCTGAGTTCAGCCAGTTTGTCAAAATACGCCGGGTCGGCGGCCAGACTATGAATTTGATGCGGGTCTTGCCGGGTATCATACAGTTCTTCCAAAGGTTTCTTCTCTGCCCGGAACTGCCACTGGCCGGGTCCCAATTTCCCCGCTTCTTTCAGCCTCAGGATTTCCTGCATCATCTGCGCCTGGTCGCGGTAAGGAATAAATCCTATGTAGGGTAAGTCGGGGCGATAGTTGCGGACGTATTGGTAGCGTTTGTCCCGCACGGCACGGATGGTTTCAGGAGCGGGATCCATCCGGTCACGAAAGGCATAAATATACTGCCTGGGTTCGGCTTTTGCTTTTCCTAAAAAGACCTGTCCCTGCATATAGTCAGGAATAGTCAGGCCTGCCAGGGACAACATAGTGGGGGCAAAATCAATGAAAGAGACCAGTTCGTCATTGACCGTACCGGCGCCCTTGCCATCCGGCCAGCGTATGATCAGGGGCACTTTGATGCCAGAGTCGTAGACCCAGCGCTTAGACCGGGGCAGCCCGTCGCCATGATCGCTGTAAAAGAAGACGATCGTCTTATCCATCAGTCCGTCAGCTTTCAATTGAGCCAGCATTTCGCCTACCCACTGGTCTACGGCGTGGATATTATCAAAATGCCGGGCCATGTCTTCTCTCACTTCCGGAATGTCGGGATAGTAAGGAGGCACTTTGATCTTACTGAGGTCGGTTACCCGGGGGGAGCGTCTTTGAAACGTGCCGCTTTCGTGCGTCACTTCATTGTTGAATACGGCAAAGAAAGGCATGTTTTTATCAGGTCGGTTGCGCCAGTGTGCCTCCTTACTGTTTTCATCCCAGGCGGTGACGGGCGTTCTGAACTGGTAATCGGTTTTATAATTATTCGTACAATAGTAACCTGCCGCTCTCAGGTATTCCGAAAAACACTTCACGCCCGCGGGAGGTGTGGCCTCATACACCGGAATATTCAACAGTTCAGGGTCGGTGATCTTGTCCAGGGCAGCGGTGCGTTTCCAGGTGCGCATGGCCATCGCACCGGTGGAGGTAGGATACATGCCCGTAATGATGGTATGCCGGTTGGGCGAACAAACCCCATAGGTACCATAGGCATTGGTGTAGCGCACGCTTTCTTTAGCCAGGCGGTCAATATTAGGCGTGGGCACGGTGGAATCTCCGTAGCAACCTAAGTGCGAGCTCATGTCCTCTACGGTCAGCCAGAGGATATTGTAGGGTTGCTGTGCCTGTACAGGGCTTCCTGAAAAAAGAAGCACAAAAAAGCTGAAGATGAAGTAAGGTAGTGGGTACATAGCAAAGGTTGTTTTTTTATTGCATCCATTTTATTAAAAGATCGTTGGGCGTTTTCCCGGATTCAATAACAAGTTGGTTCTCCGCTTTCTTCCGGGCATAGGCTTCCCTGATGACCGCCATATCGGCAGCGAGTGAAGCGGTATCCGTTGAATTGCCGGTACCATCTGTGACGTTGAACAAAAGTAACTTCCTGGGCGCCAGGCTGGCCGCCAGGTCCGGCAGGTCGTATTCGGTCAGGGCGGCAGGCACCGCATTTTCAATAAATCCGGGGTCATAAAAACGGGTTGTCACCACCGAGCGGTAAGAAGAAACAGGGTTGATCAGGGCAACTCCGGAGATCGCCGGTTCGAAGGCGGCTGCATGCAAAAGTACGGGAGCTATTTCTTTCCTGGCTACTGCAAAGATGTCGGTGATAGCAGGATCATTTTTTAATAAACCGGTAAGTCTTACCACATCGGCAGCCCGTATGCCCGCTATCGTTTTGTCTATGAGCAGAAAGCCATTCCATATCAGATAAGACAAGCCCTCCATAGGGGCATGAAGAAAATAATTTTTTCTGGAAAAATCTCCCGGCCCCATTTCCCCATTGCCGATCATGTCGGGGGCCAGCACGGTGAAGCCGGTTTTTACCAACCCTTCTATCTGGCCACCTGCTTGGGCTTCGGCCTGCTTGCCGGAGGGATGTAAATAAATGAGTGCTTTATGATTGGGTTTGTCCGGCACAAACAAGAGGTAAGGGATGACATAATTCCCTTCCCCTTTTACAAAGTACTTTTTTATCACATAACCCTCCCGCAGCACATTGCCCGTGAATACAGGGTCTTCCCCAGACTCCGGCGCGGTATATCCCGAAAGCTTTTTGGCTGCTTCCACCACGTGGGGCAAATGGGTACCCAGGTTTTGCCTGGATTGTTGCAGCGTATCCATTAACTTTTCAGCTTCCTTTTTATTCAGACTAAAAACGGTTTCCCCGCCAAGGGAGGTGGAAAGCTGACCCGTTGCTGTTACCTGCATCTCCTCTTCGCTCAAAAGCGCTACTTCCTCATCATGGGCATTGCCAGGGTGGTTCAGGTGTTTTTGAAAGAAGGCATACATCGCTTCCCGGTTTTTTGGGGTAGAGGCATGGGTGCCGGTGTCTTCTACCATCGTAAAGTTTTCGGGTTTTCCATACGCTTTGTATATCAGGGAAACTTCCTGTGCCGTCTCTCTGGCGCCCTGTATGCTGAAAAAGTCGTTGGTGGTGGTCAATACCAACGCTGGCTTGGGTGCCCGCACCTCCAGCAGGTCGGCATGGTCCAGGCCCCGGACGATACCATGTACCAGGTTTTGCTCCGCTTCCTGTGGACCAATAGATTGCAGTAATCTTGTATTATTCGTAATGTAATTCTCAGGGGCAGCCGCATAGATACGTTCATCTATGGCGGCAATAAAGGCAGATTGGAATCCACCGCCCGAGCGCCCGGTGATTCCTATCCTGGTAGGAGCTACTTCTTGTCTGGTCAGCAAGTAATCCACCGCCCTGATGCCATCCCAGATCATATCGTTGGTCAGGGAGCCTCCGGTAACAAAAGCTTGAGCTCCAGGAAAAGCATGTTCCCTGGTGGGGGGACCGACAAGAGACCCATCCGTTTCAGGATCATAGTATCCAAGGCGTTCTCCCTGTCCTACTGGATCAAAGGCAAAGACCACAAATCCTTTTTTAACCAGGTTTAGAATCACATGCTGGTATGTGCTACTTGTATAGCTTTCCGGGGAATGTCCGCTACAATAAATAACCGCGGGGGTTTTGCTCTTTTTGGTTACTCTGTTGGGTATAAACAGCGAAGAGGTCACATAAAAGCCTGGCTGTGATTCAAAGATGATATGCTCCACTTTGAACTCTCCTTTGTCAACAGTCCTGACCGTTTTAGCATTTAAAGGTGTTTTGTCAGGGAAAGGACCTATCAAATCCAATAAGGTTTTGCGCACCCATGTCTGGCGTTGTTGCCATTCGGGAAGGGATCTTATTTTTTCTACTTCGCTTTTCCTGTTTTCAAGATAAGCAAAAGCCTGTTGTGTAAGGTAATTGTACAAGGCATGGGGGGTATCTCTATAGCCCCGCCATTTCTGCATGACCTCCAACTCATTTTGTGCCGGTAACTCATGGTATAAAAAGGTAAGGGCTGCGATTAGAGCCGGTAAAATTAGTATTCTAAGTAGGCGCATGTTATGGGTTGATTTTTTTCTTTATTTCTTTTCAAAAAGCGCATCTGCATGATCCAGGTAAAGCTTCCAATCGTACAAGAGCAGACCGTGTCCTCCCTCGCGGATGTGGTAAGCGATAGGCCCGTTGATCAGCAGATCATTGACCCAGGGCATTTTGTCTTTCATGGCATGTGCATTACCATACATCGCCCAGACTTTCGAAGCTTCTACCAGCGAAAGCCAGGCACCCCGCGGATCGTGCCATAAGTCTTCCGATCCATCGCCGGCATGATAGCCCCGGGGCGCCACCAGCGCAACCAACATATGCTGATCCACCGGCATGGTATTCTCTTTACCGGCATACGTTGCGTATTTGGGTACAAACCAATGTGGATTTCTGCTAGTCATCACCTCAATGGTGTTTCCCAAACGGCGCCGAACAAGGGCAGGACCACCATCCCCGGTATTGTTGGGGAGTACCAAGGCAATGCGGGTATCCTGGGCACCCGCCCACAGTGTCGTTTTACCCCCTCGTGAGTGTCCGATGATAGCGATTTTTTCAGCGTTGATGTCGGGGTAGGTTTCAAGGTAATCTACCGCACGCGATCCTGCCCAAGCCCAGGCGCTCAACGTGCCCCAGTTGAGTTCATCAGGCTTGTCATAGTATTTTTGATAAAACGCTCTTATGCCGGAAGTAGCCTGGGGAGCGTCGGGCTCGATTTCAGCAGAGACGTTAATAACTGCAATGGCATAACCCCGGCCTACTACATATTCTACCGGCCAGAATTCTGTTTGCGTCTTTCGGGCCGGGTCGGCCTGGGCAGTGTCACGATGGTTGAGCAACAGAAAAACGGGTACTTTGCCTTGGCGTTGATTGGGCACAAACAGCGCCAGGTGGAATTTGAAAGTCTCAGCTTGCAACTGAAAACTAATAGCTACTCGTTTGAAGGTAGCCTTTCCTCCCACCGCCACCGGATCGTATGCTGTCAGACCAAAGGTGAGGTTGTCGGGTTTTGGCGGGGCAACACCGAAGACCTCGCTGCGGAACAGAGCCAGCAGTTCCTGGCGACGCTGCTGCTCCCAAACGGTTTTGGTTTTGACTTTCTTGCCATTGGCTAAGGTGAAAATATCGGGTAGGGTGTAAGTGGGAACCAGGGCTTCGTCAACGTTGGTTTCCTCTACCGCCCCCGGCACTTTATTTTTAACCAACTCCCGGGAAACCACCCAGGGATATTTCTCTTCGTACTGCGAGAAGTCTGCCGAAGAACTACTATGCTTTTGCGCATTGGTTTCATTAGAACCAAGCCCTTTCTTCTTCGTCATGGTGTTCAGGTCCCATTCGGCGGCTTTGAATTTTCTGTATACCGGTTTTATGACAGGATACCCCCCCACTTCGCTTTCACTGTCGATGATCTGCCCGGTACCTGCTTTTACGCTGTCGATGATCTGCTGGTCAATGGCATCCCTGTCCCAGGGAAAAGCCCCGGCATTTTTTAACACCCGGTCTTTGACCGTCGCCGCCGGTAAGGCTTCCAAACCTGTAGGCCATACGGGTGGACTCACCACAAAAGTAGGGGTTCCTTTGAAGGGTCTTACCGGGGTTTTGGAGATGATCTCGTTATCTTTCCAAAATACTTCTACCGGCCCTCCCTGGAAATTACCGGCGGAAATCTGGTCGGACGTATTCGGGCCATATTCAATATAGTTGCCTTCCACGCTCATTTTCCCGGTGATCAGCTCATGGCCTTTCCATTGGCTGGGAACAAGTCCGTAATGGACCACGGCCCTGCCGGGATTGTAGATAAAATTGTTGACGATAGCCGTCTGGCTACCTCCTTTGCAGAGGGGATGTCGGTCTGCATTGTTGGCATAGAGGTTCCCATAGATCAGGATTTCGGTAGCGTTATCGTGCACCAGCGTACCTTTGGAGTGCTCGCCCTTGGCATGGGTGGAGTTGCTCAATCCGGAGGCGATAAGGCAGTTACTGATGGTTATTTTATGGGAGGTATTTTTGCGCCATTCCCCGGGGTTTTCTCCCTCGAAGCGGGGACCGGAAGCCGACAGATTCTCATCCGTTGCCCAGGTGGCGGAGCAATGGTCGATGATGACGTTGGAAGCGCCCTGCCCGGTGGCGATGCCATCCACATTCCATCCGCTTTTCTTCGCCTGCCCTGCTTCACCGGGCCTTATTTTGAGATGTTGTACGATCACTTCGTGCTTCAGGATCGCAAGCCCGCCTTTGATGAGGGTAATGCCGGGAGAGGGGGCAGTCTGCCCTGCGATGGTGATGAATGGGTTTTTGATCTCTAATGACTCCATTTCAAGGTCGATGACCCCGCCCACTTCAAAAACAATGATCCTGGGTCCTTCAGCGGCAATAGCTTCCGCCAGCGAGCCTTTTCCTTGCCTGTTCAGATTGTTCACCACCATTACTTTTCCTCCCTTACCGCCTACTGCCTCTTGTCCGAAACCAGATACGCCCGGTAGTACAGGCAAGCCGTAGCGCATAGCAGCAGCCTTTGAATCTTCTGAAGGCTGGGCGTAAGTAGTGTGGCATGGGATGTTAAAGAAAATGGTAAAGCAGAAAATAAATTCGGATAAAATTTTCATTATTAGCGGTTTATTTTGCTCCAGATAATTTCAAATGCCATTACCTCCGGTTTTATTCTTCCGTACTTCATATTCAATGGCATAAACTCCATTCTTCACCTTTTTAAATTGAAATCCTTCTGTAGCTTTGATGGTATGTCCTGCAAGAAGGTCAATTTTTCTAAATATCTTTTTATCCAGGGCTTTCCCTTCCAAATTTTTCAAGGTAACGACAAGATCAACATTCAGTTCTTCCCCAAGATGATTGATCACAGGTTTAATCTCATCCTCCGGTCCGTACACTACGTCTACATTATTGCTTGCGGCCCAGGTTTTTTGAAAAATCATCCTATTGGTATAATAAGCCAGTTTTGGGTGGCGAAGATTATCAATCAGGGGTTTTTGATAAGTGCCCATATTTGCTCCACCACGTAACGAGCACCACGAAAACCCATCGTATCCCAACAGTATTTGCTTTTTCATCGATTCCCAGGCTGAGAATGCCTGCCAGGCCTGGCTTGCTCTCCATTCATCAAAAGTCAGTTTGCGGCCTATGCTTCCTTCATCATAGTCCCACTCATAGGAATGCAATAAATACCAGGGTTTTCCTTTGCTCAGATTCCAATTGGGTTGACCGATAGATTCTTCATGCTCAAAATTAAAATATGCTTTATCATGAGCCGCCAAACAGGAAGCAGCCCATTCATAGGGTGCGTTTCGAATTTCGGTCCATTCATTTCCATATCCTGAGTAAGCATCTTGTGCTCCCCGTGTGACCATTGGATGCATAAACTCTGGCACAGGCTGTATTGGATTCCCCGCGTAATCTAAGGTTCCGTCATAATTTCCATAATGCGTATGTGTCCAGAATGTTGTAGGTGAAATCAGCCGGCTCTGATCTACAGAAGTGATTGTGTTAACAATTTTTTCTACATAATCATGGGTATCGGAAATGCCATGCTTTCTAAAAAATTTGGGATGATTGGCTGCCTCCCAAATAACTATGCTGGGATGGTTATATACCTGTTTCATATACATGGGGTAGCCGGTAAAATCAACATTCCATACCTCAGTGGTTCGTACCCAAGCGGCTGTTGTCCAGATTAAATAAATACCTAGTTGGTCGGCAATCTCTGCATAACGAGGATCGTTAATTCCATCCGCTATATTGTTGGAGGCATGCACGTGCATCCGTAACAGGTTTGCATTCATCTTCCTGAGCATCAGCATTTCCTCAGCAACGGTCTCTAGGGGGGCGCTACGGTGGTATTTGGCGATGGTTTCAACAGGGGTTCTGAAACCTATGATCTGAGCTCCATTGAGCATTTCTTGCTTTCCATTGATGAACAAGTCACCATCTCTTTGTTCGATAGTACGAATTCCGGCAGTAGTAACAAAATCATCAATTGGGTTGCCTTTCTTGTCTTTAAGGATCACTTCTACTTTATACAAGTTTGGAGATGTTTCGCTCCATAGTTTTGGAGAAGGAATGATACAATCAATAGTATATTCATTACTTATTCGTGGACGAACCTTTAGCTCCTGATGCATGGTGGCCACTTTTTCTCCTTCGTGGGGAAACCAGGGATAGTAATTAATTTCTACGCTTCCTTCAAAATATGCATGACTGGGATAATTAACAAAAAGCTTGTGCGTCTGTACAGCTTCATTGCCAATCTGCGTGGTGGTAACCTGTACATCCTTTATCATACAGGTGGAAGAAAGCAACAACTTTGTCCGGCCCAAAAACCAACCTACATAATGATCAGTTGGCGTATGGGCCATAGTATAAATCAATTCATTTGATTTAATCCTGACAGCAAGGATGTTCTCCTGATTCTT
>JBBSNI010000113.1:0-14085 GCA_038232695.1 Cytophagales bacterium | reverse complement strand
TTCTATATTTACTGTTCTGAAATTTACGCGAACTAACAAGCCTATCATTGACCACCTATAAGCACTGAGCCATGAAATTTGTTGTATCCTCCAAAGCCTTGCTTCAACAGCTCTCCGCCATCAGCGGTGTGATCGCCTCCAACCCGGTGGTGCCCATCCTGGAGAATTTTTTGTGTGAAGTAAAAGAAGGCAAACTCACCATTACTGCGTCCGACCTGCAAACCTCTGTCATGACCGAACTGGACGTAGACGCTACCGAAAGTGGCAGTATTGCCGTACCGGCCCGCATTCTGATCGATACGCTGCGCAACCTGCCGGAGCAGCCAGTCACCTTTACCATAGATCAGTCATCGTACAACATTGAGATCAACTCGGAGAACGGGCGTTACCGCCTGTCAGGGGAGAATGCGACCGATTTTCCTAAAATCCCAGTGGTAGAGGACGGACATTCCGTAGAGGTGCCTTCCGATGTGCTGGCCAGCGCCGTAGGCAATACCATCTTTGCCACCAGCACCGACGAGCTGCGCCCTGCCATGACGGGCGTATTTGTGAACCTGAACGGCGGCTACAGCACCTTCGTCGCTACCGACGGGCACCGCCTGATCCGCTACCGGCGCAACGATGTGTCGTCCGGTTCCAAAGCCCAACTGATCGTCCCGCGCAAGTCGCTCCAACTGCTCAAGGCTATTTTGCCCTCCGAGAGCGTGCCTGTACAGATGCAATTCAACGCTTCCAATATCTTCTTTCAGTTCAACCACTTCAAGATGATCTGCCGCTTGATTGACGAGCGTTACCCGGATTACGAAAATGTTATCCCCAAAGATAACGACAACCAAATGGTGATCAACCGTACGGACTTTTTGAGCTCGCTGCGTCGGATTGCCATTTATGCTAACAAAACTACCCACCAGGTAAGATTGAAGATTGACGACAGCCAGCTACACGTATCAGCCGAAGACCTGGACTATTCTAATGAAGCGAATGAAAACCTGCCGTGCGAGCACGAAGGCTCCAATATAGAGATCGGTTTCAATGCCCGCTTCCTGATCGAGATGCTCAATAATATGGAGTCCGACGAGGTTGTGTTAAAGCTTTCCGCTCCTAACCGCGCCGGTTTGATCGTTCCTAAAGACAAGAACGAAAATGAAGAAGTGCTCATGCTGGTCATGCCCGTGATGCTGAACAACTACGTTTAAACTATTAAATAAAATGACGAGCCTTCCGGCCTCCGGAGGGCTTTTTTTGTGCCCCTTATCATTGTAGACCTATGGAGACAGCGATCATTCTGGATTTTCTCAGGCAGCTTCAGAAAAATAATAATAAAGCCTGGATGGATCAACATCGAGGCTTGTACGAAGAAGCCAAAGAAGCTTTCAAAAACCTGGTGGCTTACCTGTTGGCTGAAATGTCGGCGGTGGATGAGAGTTTGCTCGGGCTACAGCCCAAAGACTGTATTTTTCGCAATAACCGCGACATTCGTTTTTCCAAAGATAAGTCGCCGTACAAACTTAATTTTGGCGCATACCTGTCGGAGGGCGGCAAAAAAGGCGGACAGGCGGGTTATTACCTGCACTTACAACCTTTTGGAGAATCTTTCATAGCGGGTGGTATGTATGGACCTTCCGGCGAGGCTTTATATAAAATCCGGCAGGAAGTAGATTACAATGCCGGTGCGCTGAAAAAGATTACCGACGAAGCTGACTTCTGCCGGTATTTTAAAGAAATACAGGGCGAGAAACTAAAACGTCCGCCTAAAGGCTATGCGGCTGATCATCCTAACATCGAACTGCTCAAATTGAAAGATTACTTAGTGATGCACAATATGACCGACGCCGAAGTAACTTCGGATGACTTTCCCCGTCAGTCGGTAAAACTATGCAAAGCCATGATGCCTTTTGTGCATTACCTGAACGTAGCCATCAGTTGAACAAAAATAGCGATGAGATTAGATTAGCTTCATCGCTATTTTAAATTCAAAAGGCTTTTGAACTTTCTAAAAGGTATAATAAGTAGCGATCTGGAAGACAGTATTAGAACCGGAAGCATCGCTAAAGAAATCTTTGCCGAGGGCATCAGCAAAGCCCTGGTTGTAGCGGAGCCCCAAACCGAAGCCGCTGGGGAAATTGTAAGTAATACCGCCTACAACGCCCACATCAATAAAGTTGGTCTTATCATTGTTCGTATTCACGACTTCTCTGCCACCTACCAGGTTTTTAAAACTTTGCCGGGAAGATACCAATATTCCTATGTAGGGACCTAACTCCAGTCTTAGCTGGTCGGTGATCATAACCTCTCCCACGATAGGGATGCTAAGGTAGTTGAGATGAATTGCATAATCCTCAAAAATAGAAAACTCATCGGTACGGGCACCTTGGGAACTGTACAGCAGTTCCACTTTTCCGCTCAGCCTTCTGGAAAATAAATATCTACCAAAGAAGCCAAGATGCAGCCCCATGCGAGAATCGGCATTGAATACCTGATCGTCATTAAAAGAGGCAAAGTTAAGACCGGCTTTGACACCAAACTCCATATTTTCTTCTACGTAATTTACAGCCTCGTCGATGGCATCTTCTACTTCGGCGGCAGCGCTATCTTTGGCAGTGGGTTGTTGCTGGGCGAACAGTGGGCATATAGACAATGATAGCAATAGGCAAAAAGGCAAAAAAATTTTCATGTGGATAAAATTTAAGTTAAAAAAAGTTTACTGAATCCCCCTTACAACCATCACAACTTCGAATGGTTTATTTTTTTCGTCAAAAACAAAGAAAGCTTTTTGTATGAATTGCAAAAGAAGTTGCCTGTAGTGGCGCGTATGAAAAGCAAAAAATTATTTACCCAAACTTCAAGGTTGGTTTTTATCCTGGACCCTCTCGATGCAAGCCGGTGCAATGCCCTGCACGTATTGTTGGATAATGTTGATCTGCTCAGCCACTTCGGCTCCCTGAAACCCGTTGATGTCCTGATAGCTCACCTTAGCAAGGTACTGTTTTAGAAACGGTCCAGCCAGAGGCATATAGCTCCAGTGCCATTTTTCTTCGTTATAGCCATACGGTCGGTCATCGCTTTTGGCAGTGTATACCTGGCAAAAACCATAAGCAGGCGCATGGGATTGTAGCCACTCGTATATTTTCAGCCCCCGGCCTGCGTTAAAGTAGGCATTGTTGAGTGAATTCAGGTCAATATCGGTGCCCCAATGGTGGCGCGAAGTGCCAGGCATAGAACTGAACTCCAGGATTTTCACCGCACGGGCTGCCGGGTCAGCCAGCGTCTGGCTCAGGTTCTGCCCGTCGACGAGTTGCCGTCCTGTCCATTTGTTTTCCCAAATTCTTTTCTGGTCGTTGAAGTTGCGCGTAGCGGAGATGATTTGCAACGGAAGCCCCGCATTGGAAGCCGCTTCTGCCATTCGAAGAAACGCATGGTAGGCTTCTTTGCGTAGATATGTATCTGACTTGTCGGTATACTGCCGTCCTATTTTCACAAAACCAGTATCCTGGTAAGGTTTGATCTTTCCCAGCAATGCCTCACGCGTAAGTGCATCGCTTGCGGGCAAGGTATGCTGGCGGGCGGTATCGGCTGTCAGGGTGGTATCCTTATACTGGCGGATTTTGGTTTGTTCGCGGCTGGAAGAACAGCCTGCCAACATCAGCATTAAAAAAAATATCGTCAGTAGACCTGACTGTGGTTTTGCAGATGTTTTCATCAGCTATAGGCTATTAGGCTTTTCATATACGGAGGAAGTACCTAAAAAAGTTTTCATCGGGTTGAATGTATATCATAATCAAAGAAAAGCAGGTCTTAAATTTTAAGAGATAGTGCTTAAAAGTCAAACCGTCAGATTAAAATTCTACATTTCTTCAGTTCTTCAGTGTTTCAGTTCTTCCTTAAACCCTCACAAGGTTACCATGTTTTACTAAATTATCATACCTTTAAAAATTCACACAACCAAACCGCATATTTATGGCTATTACTCCATCCCATACAAAAATCGGCTGGGTTGGCACCGGCGTGATGGGCGCTGCCATGCTGGATCGTGTCCGGCAGCAGGGCTATGAGGCTTTCGTGTACAACAGAACCCAGTCTAAAGCCCAGCCTTTGATCGACCAGGGAGCCACCTGGGCAGACTCCCCCAAAGCCGTTGCCGACCAAACTGATGTGATCTTTACCATCGTAGGCTTTCCCGATGACGTACGCGAAGTATATTTCGGAGAGCAAGGAGTACTGTCGGGCGCCAAAAAAGAGAGCATCATCGTAGATATGACCACCACAGAGCCCAGCCTGGCGCAGGAAATATACGAAATGGCGCAGGCAAAAGGTGTCTCAACCATCGATGCGCCCGTTTCCGGCGGCGATGTAGGCGCTAAAAACGGTACGCTGTCTATCATGGTCGGTGGCGACCGGCAGGCTGTCGACCAGGTCATGCCTTTGCTGGAGATCATGGGCAAAAATATTGTCTACCAAGGCAAGGCCGGGTCGGGGCAACACACCAAGATGTGCAACCAGATCACTATTGCAGGTACCATGATCGGCGTATGCGAATGTCTGTTGTACGGCTACCGTGCCGGGTTGGATTTATCCACCATGCTCCAGTCTATCAGCGGGGGTGCGGCTGCCTGCTGGACGCTGGATAACCTGGCACCCAGGATCGTCAAACGCAATTTTGACCCGGGATTTTACGTAGAACACTTTATCAAAGATATGGGCATCGCCCTGCAGGAAGCCAACCGCATGGGACTGGCTATGCCCGGCTTGTCGTTGGTCAAGCAACTCTACGAGGCTACCCAGGCACAAGGACATGGGAAAAAAGGTACCCATGCACTGATGCTGGCATTGGAAAAACTGTCGGCGACAGAAAAATGATGGAAACCTTGTTTGTGCGCATCCTGCCTCTTCTCATTTTCCTTGTCTGGCTAAGCACTCCAACGGCGTTGTGGAGCCATTCACCTGATGCTGTTAAAGAAAAACCTCCAAAACCCCGGCTACTGGTGCTCACAGACATGTCTAGCCTGGAAAGCGGCGTACGGGAGCCCGACGATGCCCAGTCCATGATCCGGCTGATGTTGTATACCAACGAGTTTGACGTAGAAGGGCTGATTGCCTCTTCCAACATGCGGCACGGGCAGACGGTGCGTCCAGAACTGATCAGGCAAATTGTAGATGCTTACGAAAAAGTGCTGCCCAATTTGCGCTTGCACCGCCCTGATTACCCACCTGCCGACCAGCTACGCCGTGTGATCAAATCCGGCCAGCCCGTCGCCGATCAGGACATTCCGGTGTTTGAAAGCATTGGCAAAGGAAAAGATACCGAAGGTTCCGAGTGGATCATTCAAAGCGTAGACCACCCCGACGAGCGGCCGTTGTGGATTACCATTTGGGGCGGGTCGGCTGACCTGGCGCAGGCGCTCTGGAAAGTCCGGCAGACCCGAAGCTCGGAAGCCCTGGCTAAATTTGTCAGTAAGATACGGGTACATGCCATTTCCGACCAGGATAAGACAGGACCCTGGATCAGGGCTGAATTTCCAGACCTGTTTTATATTGTCCGCAAGGTAGCCATGCGCGGGATGTACCGGGGCGGCGATACCACGCTGGTCCGTTCAGACTGGGTGCAACAAAACATCAAACAAGATCACGGTGCATTAGGTGCGCTTTATCCCGACTACCGGGGAGGCGACATCTGGGTTAGAGAACTGGGCAGAGTACGCGGTATCAAAGAAGGAGACACGCCTTCTTACTTAGGATTGATCGCTAACGGCTTGAATGATATTGAAAAGCTCACCTGGGAAAACTGGGGCGGCAGAATCCGCCAGGACACCAGCAACCCTCAGCACTACTACGACGCGATAGACTCGATAGGAAGTTATCAGACAGACCCTGCCCCGGAGCTTGCCACGGTATATCGCTGGCGGCCCGCTTTCCAAGCCGACTTTAAGGCGCGGCTGGATTGGTGTGTACAGCCGTACAGCCAAGCCAACCATCCGCCGGTTTACGAAGGAAAAGATGTGGTAGAAAAAAAGGTAAAAGCGGGCGAAAAAGTGTACCTGAAAGCAGGTGCTTGGAAAGACCCGGATGGTAATACGCTTTCTTTCCGTTGGCAAATCCTGCCGGAAGAAAGCAGTGTACCTGATGAAGTAGCCATAGTAAATGCTTCATCACCATCGGCTTATTTTGAAGCACCCGCCACAGCGCATCCGCAGACTGTTGATGTACTGCTGACCGTTGCCGATGATGGAAAACCTTCGCTTTATGGTTACCGGCGATATATTTTTACGATTGAGCCGAAGAAGGAATGAAAGAAAAAAAGAAAAAATTTTAAGCAAGAGGCTTCTTTCAACATGGTTTACATCGGAACATCGGGCTGGAGTTATCAACATTGGCAGGACGTACTGTATCCACCGGACACGCCTCCTTACCATCGGTTGGATTACTACCTGGGTCATTTTCAAACCGTGGAATTGAACAGCAGTTTTTATCGCTGGCCGAAGGTGACCACCTTCAAAAGCTGGCGCCGGCGCCTGCCCGATGGGTTCCTGATGAGCGTCAAAGCTCCGCGGGGTCTGACCCATGCCAAAAAGCTGTACGCGCCGGAACGCTGGTTGTCCACCATCCAAAACTGCTGGCACAGCTTGTTAGAGAAGCGGGGCATTTAGCTGGTACAACTCTCTCCCCTGCTGGTCTACGATTATGATCGCCTGGCCTACTTTCTTAAGCAAATTCCCTGGTGGATGCGGACGGCGGTAGAGTTCCGGCACCCAAGCTGGCACAGGCAGGAGGTCTTTGCGTTGCTGGAGCAGCATCAGGTGGCTTACTGCATCATGAGCGGGGCTTATCTGCCCTGTATTTTACAAACTACCGCTCCGTTCGTCTACATTCGCCTGCACGGTCCGGATCATCATCACCTGTATGGTGGCTCCTATTCGGATCAGGATTTGGGTTGGTGGGCAGACCGCATCCGGGAATGGCAGTACCAGGGAAAAGAAGTGTTTGCTTACTTCAACAACGACGGCGGAGGCAATGCCGTCCGAAATGCCTGGAAGTTGAAAGAACTATTGGGATGATACAGACCTTCACCAAATGCGGCTTTGTCCATTTCAAAGGCATTTAACCTGATAAATTGACAATAACCCTACTTTCTTCCTGTATATTTCATACATTAAGCCTTTATACATCTTAGGTAGGAGCAGGCAGCGCCGGTGTTCGGAACAACACCATTATTTGTACCTCTATTTCCAAAGCTGATGCGGTATACGGAAAAGTTTAATAATCTATTGAACCTGCGGGAAGGAGAAGCAGGAGTAGTAGGTATGCTCATGCTGTATGCCTTTTTTCAGACCGTAGCCCTGGCGTTGTTCTTTACGGCAGCCAGTGCTATTTTCCTGACACAGTATCCTGTCAGCAGCTTGCCTTATGTATATATTGCTACCTGTGTTTTGCTGTTGCTTATAAATACTATCTATGCTAAGCTGAGCAAGTATTTGCCGGCCCGGCAACTGATGCTGGCTGAGGTAGTCGTACTATTGATCGTCATCATATTATTCAGAATTGGATTGATGTATGCCCATGTGGCATGGCTAGCCTTTGGCCTGATCGTCTGGCACAGGGTGATGTCAGCTTATCTTATCACAGGTTTTAACAGGTTGTCCCTCCTGTTGTTCGATGTCAGGCAAAGCAAACGCTTGTCCGGGCTGATCACTTCCACAGAAACGCCTGCCAATGGGTTAGGGTATCTGCTGGCTTCCGCGATCGTGCCTTTGACCGGAACGGCCAATCTGCTGTGGATTTCTGCGGCAGGCTTACTTATTGCCCTCGTATTTTTATCCCTGATCACTACCCGGAGAGAAACTTTCATCTTTAAAGAAGCTGAAACAGAAAACAAGCAGACAGATAGCCCTGAGGTAAAACATGTCCTCCGGCGACTTTTCAATACGGATTTTATTTTTTCTCTTTCTGTTACCTGCTTGCTGGCGGTCATTACCTTTACCCTCATAGAATTTGCTTTTTTAAGCCAGGTACATGCTAAATTCAGCAGCCAGACAGACATAGCTTTCTTCCTGGGCATTATTCTGGGGTCCGGCCAATTGCTCGCCTTTTGTATCAAAACCTTTTTTTATAGCCGGATCCTAAGACGTTTTGGTATACGTATGGCATTGTTTATCCTTCCTTTTGCTTTGGGCGCCGTGACGGTTTTTGGTGTGAGTAGCAGCTTTTTATCCAATAATACTTTTATACTGGCCGGCATCTGGGTAGCGATCATGCTGGTCAACGATACGCTCAGGTCGGCTTTGTATAACAATACTTTTATCTCCCTGCTGCAACCCCTTCAAAAAAAACTAAAACTTCTTGGACTGGATATTCTGGGCAATGTGGAGGCAGTAGCGATAGGAATAAGTGGTTTAGCACTTACTGCTTTTAGTCTGATGATAACGCTATATCATTTCAGTCTCTTCCTTGTATTTATTTTAGCGGGTTGGATACTGTCTATCAGGGTGCTGAACAAAAGGTATATCCATACGCTGGAAATAGCGCTCAAGAAACGAATATTAGAAGGAAGAACATTGCAGCTTACAGACCCACAGACACTGGCTTTGCTGAACAGCAAACTGGATAGCCCGTATCCGGGCGAGATTTTATATGCTCTGGATGTGTTATGTAGAGGCAATACGGCTCAACTGCCTGGACTATTGGGTAGCTTGCTGCCTCATCCTTTTCCGGAAGTACGCCGGGAGGTATTGAAAAGGATAAGTTCTTTAAAACTAACAGTACTTCAGGAACAGGTCAAAGAAAGGATGTTAAAGGAAGAGCAGTTGGAGATCAAAAAACAGGCGATCCAGGTGTACTGCTTTTTAGGAGAAGATGCCGTGGTAGATGAAGTCAGTCCATTGCTGGACAGCAGTGCCCCTATGGTACAGACAGGGGCATTGGTAGGGTTGATATGTTTTGGCGGCATCAACGGCGTCATACTGGCTGGTCAGCGCCTGAATGAATATATTCATGCGCCTGATCCGGAAAAACGTGCTTTTGCTGCTCATGTGATTGGAGAAGTGGGTATCCGGCATTTTTACCATCCGCTGCTGCGTCTGGTAGAAGATGAAAATGTGGTGGTACGGAAGGCGGCGCTGAAAGCGGCTGGAAAGATCAACCATCCCAGTTTGTATGGCGCTATGTTGGAGGCTGTTTCTTCTCCTGAAGTTTTTGAAGTGGCCGTCAACGCTTTGATCCAAACCGGCGAGGGCGTGATCAGCCTGTTCGAAGATGAATTCAACAAGCCTGACTTTAACCCGGTACGGCTGCGGCGGCTGATTTACATATGCGGAAAAGTGGGAGGAGAGAAAGCTATTGATATTTTAAAGCATAAACTTTATTTTAAGAACATAGAAGTAAGAAACCAGATATTGCATTCGCTTACCTTATGCCAGTATACGCCTGATGCCTCGGAAAAGGATGAAGTGTTGCAAACCCTCTATGCCGAACTTGCGGACGCCACCTGGTTTATCAATGGGGTGGATGTGATGTTGACAGCAGTTACTGCCTACGAGTTGCGTTATTTTGCCATGCTCATCAATGCCTTGGAAACCGAGCTCTACCATGTGAAGAAGCGTTTGCTGTTTTTACTATCTTATATTTACGATGCCAATGATGTGTTGCAGGTTTGGGAAAGCCTGCAAATGGGTAGTAAAGAGAAAAAAGCCAATGCCCTTGAAATTCTGGATGTGCTGGTATCCAAAGATTTAAGCTCGGTGATCTTACCCTTGCTGGAAGATTTTCCTGTCAGCCAGCAGGTGAAGATACTGAATGCCCGTTTTCCGCAGCAAAGGATGGAAGTGAACGATTACCTGCAAAAGTTAATCAACCGCCAGGAAGTGCCGGTGGTAAACATCTGGACACAAGCCGTGGCGATCTATGTGGTAGGGCAATTGCAGATAGAGCCTCTGGTACAGGAAGTGGTGCTGGCCGCCTCCCATCCCAACCGTCTGGTCGCCGAAACAGCCGGATGGGCGCTGAAAGAATCTTATCCGGATACTGAGGCAGATTATTTACACTTATCAGATCATGCAAACGCTGGTTTCCATCAGGGAGCCCCGCAAACCCTTGTAGCAACGATGAAAACAAAACTATTGGCCGTAGAAAAAGTCATGGCCCTGAAGACTACCCGTATTTTCTCAGAAACGGTGGAAGATATTCTGGTAGATATTGCCTCTATCTTAAAAGAAGTACCCGTGCAAGCCGGCGAAAAGATTGTGCAGAAAGACGACATAGGCACCTGCATGTTCATCATCTACGAAGGTTCGGTGCGGGTGCATGACGGGGAACATACCCTGGCGGAACTGAAGAACCGGGATTTCTTCGGAGAGCTTTCCCTGCTGGATACCGAACCCCGGTCTGCTTCCGTCACTGCCCTGGAAGACACTTTGTTGTTGCGCTTAGACCAACATGCCTTTTATGAAATCATGGCCGACCGTATGGAAGTCACCCGCGAGATCATGAAAATTCTCTGCCGCAGGCTGCGATACCAGAATCAGGTGGTGGCTGATATGAAAGCACAGCTTCAGCAACCTCTGAAAAAAGAACCAGGAGACCTGGCCTAAACCATGCCTTTACCGTTTTGTGCCAGCACGAGGCAGTTGGATCATAAATTCCGTGTATTCACCTTCCCTGGTTTCCACACTCAACTCACCATGATGCCCTTTGGTGATGATGTCATAACTCAGCGACAGACCTAAGCCGGTACCTTCACCGGTAGGTTTGGTGGTAAAGAAAGGCTGAAAGATCTTCTCTGCTACCGTAGCAGGTATACCCGTTCCATTGTCTCTGATACATATCTCTATTGTATTACCCAACACTTTCGTGCTTACTTTCACTTCCGGTTGGTAACCGTCCTGGCCGACCTTGCGCTTCTGTTCTGTAGCATAAAAAGCATTGTTGAACAGGTTCAACAATACTCTTCCCAGCTCTTGTGGTATCACTTCCATTTTCTCCAGGTTAGCATCATAGTCAGTGGCTAAAGTAGCATTAAACTCTTTGTCTTTGGCTCGCAAACCATGATAAGACAGCCGCAAGTATTCATCAGTTAATTTATTAAGATCAGTCAGTTGTCTCTCACCACTACTGGCTCTGGAGTGCTGTAGCATACTTTTGACGATACTATCCGCTCTTTGGCCATGATGATGGATTTTCTCTAGATTCTGCGTTAAGCCATCAGCAATGGTCAGCACTTCATCGGTACGTCCGGCCTGGACTTCTTCTTTGAGTTCTTCTACCAACTCACCACTCACCTCTGAGAAGTTGTTGACAAAGTTGAGCGGATTCTGGATCTCATGGGCAATGCCAGCCGTAAGTTCACCCAGCGAGGCTAATTTTTCCTGCTGGATAAGTTGGTTTTGAGTGATTCTTAACTCCGTTAACGTTTTTTCTATTTCTTTTTTTTGACGTTGCAACAAAGTATTGGCTTTTTGCTTTGTGCGGAAAGCATAAAATGCAAATAATGCTATGATCAGGGTTAACACTAATCCTACAGATAAAACAAGCTGACGGGTACGTGTTTCGGCATTTTTCCTTTGTTGCTCGGCAAAAGCCACTTGTTGCTTTTTTTCAAATTCATAGTTCATGTTCAGCTCCGTAGCTTTTCGGATATTTTCTCTGCTTCGAACAGAATCAGTAATTTCTGCTGATGTTTTATAGGCTGTCAGTGCCTGTTGATAGTCGCCGATTTTACTGTAACATTCAGACAAATTAAAGTAAGATTGACCAATTCCTTCACTGTAGATATCGGCTTCATTGATAGCATCAAATGCTTTTTCGAACTGGACAATAGCAGCTTGGTATTTTTCCTGTTTTTTCAGGACCAGCCCCATGGCATTGTATGCCTGATATGTATTATAAGGCTGCTGGGAAGCATCAGCCGTAAGGATAGCTTGTTGGCCTATTTTTTCTGCCTCCTCTAATTTGTTCTGGTTGACTAACGCAACCACTGCCTTGGATAAGCTGGCAGCTTCAATGCCAGGATCACCCATCTCCTTGCCTAATTGGGCTGCTTTCATAGCAAACTCATATGACTGTGGGTAATTATTGTTTTCGTATAAAGAGGCCAGGTTTGAATAAACGTACAACTCCACATTCCGGGTACCTGCTGCTTTTGAAAGCTTTAAGGATTTCAGCAACGACTGCTCAGCTCTTGTAGTATCTCCCATGACGCTGTAAGTCAGGCCCATATTTAGGGAAGTATAAGCCTGAGAGTTTATATCTTTTATTTTTTCATAATAGTTTAATGCCTTTTGCAGATAGGAAAGTGACTGTGTAAAACTAGATTGCATCTGGTAGGAGATGGAAATATTCTGATAAGCCCGATGCAATAAGTTATTGTCATGAATCCGTTGTGCAAGTTGGATAGCATTTCCATAGTATTTTATAGCACTATCGTATTTACTTTGCATGCCGTACATCATACCATAGCTCGAATACACGTTACCCAGGCCGGTAGAATCTTGTAAGGAAAGGAAGATATTTTCTGCAATTTTCAGATTTTCGACTGCGTCCCCATATTCACCTTTAAAATTGTAACAGCTCACCAATTGAATCCGGGCATTCGCTTCTCCTTTTTTGTATTGCAGCCTTATAGATTCTTCAATGGTTTGCTTACTCACACTGATAGCCGTGTCGAGATTAATTTCGATAAGGTAGTGAGCTTTTTTAATGAGCAGGTTGATCCTTGCCGTATCGGAGGTTGCTTTTTGAATTAGCTGATCCAAACTATCGATGATGGGAGTTTGTCCACAGACGGGTATCTGTAAAGAAATCAGGAGCAAGATTGGGATCAGGTTTTTCATAATGCAATTTTTTACACATTACTCCATCACCTCATAAATCACCACCGGATGAGCCTTGTTCTTTAGCTTGACCTCCCCCCTGTGCTCACAGTGGAACGACTCTTTCACCTGCTCATAAGCCTGGTCGGTGATCAGGATCTGTCCTGGTTTGGCTACTGTCTGCAGGCGTTGTGCCAGGTTCACCACATCGCCAATGACCGTATAGTCCAGCCTGCGCAGCGAAACAGAACCTATGTTGCCCGATACCATCTCTCCGGAGTTGATCCCAATGGATACCTGAGGCTTGTAGTCAGGAGCTTCGGCAATAGTTTCCTGCAGCGCTTCAATACGGCTGCGTGCGGCCAGCGCAGCATCTATGGCCCGGTCGAGATGATAGTCTCCGCGGAATATAGCCATCACCGCATCGCCTATAAACTTATCTACATAGCCCCCTTGCGCGATGATCTCTTTGACCATCACATCAAAAAACTTGTTGATGAGCCTGACCACTGTATCGGCAGGTGTGTATTCGGTGATGGAAGTAAAACTACAGATATCCAGAAAAGCTACCGTCGCTTCTATAGTCTCATTTACCGTCAGGGAAGTTTCAAACTCCTGACGCGACATAAAATTAATCACTGTTTCATCCACATACATGCGCAAGATGTTGTTTTCTTTCACAGCCTGCAAGGTTTTGCGAAGCTGCTCTACATACTGCACGGTTTTCTGAATGGTGATCTCCAGGTCCTGGAAGTTAACCGGCTTGCAGATGAAGTCAAAAGCGCCCCGGTTCATGGCGGTGCGGATATTGTCCATATCCCCATACGCCGATACGATCACTGTTTTGATGACAGGACTTACCTCGTGGAGCTTGACCAGCAGGGTAAGTCCATCCATTTCCGGCATATTGATGTCCGTTAAGACAATGTCGATATCAGGCCGCTGCGCTAGCTGCTTCAGCGCTTCTGCGCCATTCTGAGCAAAGATAAACTCATAGGCATCTTCCCGGATCTGGCGGCGAAATTTCTGTTTGATGAGCAGTTCCAGATCAGCTTCATCATCTACGACCAGTATCTTGGCTGTCATAAATTATTGCTGAGTTTACGTTTAAGTTCATGAAAGTCCAGAGGTTTGGTCAGAAAGTCATTGGCACCATATTGCATGGCTTGCCGGTAGCTCTGTTCATCACTGTAAGCAGTGATCATCATCACCTCGGGCGGCGGTGCGACATAGACCTCCCTGATCTGCCGTAGCAGTTCCAACCCGCTCATGCCGGGCATGTTGATGT
>JBBSNI010000112.1:0-14191 GCA_038232695.1 Cytophagales bacterium | reverse complement strand
GGACAAAATTTAGTTACCTGGACAAACTATTCCGGTTATGACCCGGAAGTTAGCTCATTTGGGAATTCTAATGTTGTAGTGGACTATAATGCTTACCCATTTGCGCGGATTTACTCTCTGGGAATTAATGTAAGCTTTTAAAAAACAAAAATAATAAAGACATGAAATCGAGAAGTAAAAATTTGATTATAAGAATGACGCTCATAAGCATTATAATAGGTTTATGGGCTTGTCAGGATTCTTTGGAAATCACTCCGGCTTCTGAGTTTACACCGGAGAATTTTCTGAAAACCGAAGATGGGATGACTTCATTACTTTATTCATCTTATGAATCTATACAATTTAATGCTGGCTCCGGAGCTGAGAAAATATATGTTTCCGAATGGCCTACTGATATTTTATGGCAAACTGGGGGAGGGCAGAACCGGCATGCTACTTTATACATAAATTTCACTTGGGATTCTCAACATGAATGGTTAGAAGACTATTGGTCGCAACTATACCTGGCCGTCAGAGATGCTAATGCCTTTCTTGATAATGTAGATAATTCTGTATTGAATGAAAATGAGAAGATGATGATGAAAGCGGAAGCAAGGTTTATCAGGGCAACTGCCTATGCTTTTTTATATGATTGGTTTGGCCCAACTCCATTGGTAACTTCCAGTACTATTGAAGAATTGCAACCTGCCCGTGCGACTGATGCAGAAATGCTGCAATTTATTGAATCAGAGTTATCCGAAGTCTCTGCAAATTTACCTGTAGAAAGACCTATGGAAGAATACGGAAGGGCAACTCGAGGTGCGGCACTGGGCATATTGACCAAATTTTTACTTAATACAAAGCAATGGGAAAAAAGTACTGAGGTAGCCAAGCAAGTTATAGATCTGGGTGTTTATGAGCTTTTCCCTGGTTTCAAAGAACTTTTCCAGGTAGAAAATGAAATTAATCATGAATTTATATTTGTGCATCCCGCATTGCCCTTACCTGGAAATGGTAATGTTATACCCGCTTCCTCTTTCCCCCCAAATTATCCAACCCCCGGCTCGCACGAAAACTATGCCGCACAGGTTAGACTTTATGATGCATTTGTCTTGTCGTTTGAAGAAAGCGATAGACGGAAAGATTTGATTATTACTGAATACATTGATAGAGATGGAAAAGAAATACAACTTTTGGGAAATGATAACTCAAGAAGCTTCAAATACTGGCCCGATCCTAATGCGAACGGACGATGGACTGGTAATGACATTCCAGAAATTCGGTATGCCGATATTCTGTTGTCCAGTGCGGAAGCTTTAAATGAAATAAGCGGTCCAAATCAGGAATCTATCACATTGCTTAACCAGGTAAGAACCCGTGCCGGATTGGATGCATTGAGCTTATCCAATTTTTCAAGCAAAGAATCATTGCGGAATCATATTTTGAAGGAAAGAGGTTGGGAATTTTATTATGAAGGAAAGCGGAGACAAGATATGATCCGTCATGGGGTTTTCATTTCAAATGCGAAGGAAAGAGGTGAAAATGCCCAACCTCATCAAATTTTGTTTCCTGTTCCACAGAGCGAGATAGATGCAAATCCCAATCTTGTTCAAAATGAAGGATACTAACGAATCAACCGACCTAAAGTATGATAAGGATACTAATTTTCATAGAAAGCTTGTTTGTTTATTTCCTTGCTACCACCACAACTTTTGTGCAGGGAAATGATGAAAAGCCTAACATCATTTTAATTACAGTAGATGATCTGGGCTGGACAGACCTGGCTTGCTATGGTAGCCAGTATTATGAAACACCTCACATTGATAAGCTGGCATCCGAAGGTATGCTTTTTACCAACGCTTATGCCGCCGCCGCCGTATGCTCCCCCACCCGGGCTGCTATCATGACAGGAAAAGCACCGGCCCGAACCGGCATCACTGATTTTATCAGGCCCGGGTTCAGAGTACCCTTTCCCGAGGATAAAACCTATCAGCCGGAATATGTAGGAGATTCAACTGATACGTTATTGTGTCCTGCCAATCGGCGCTGGCTGGAATTGCAGCAAGTCACCATTGCCGAACTGCTACAGCAACAAGGATACACGGCTTGTCATATCGGAAAGTGGCACCTTGGGGCAGAAGACTGGTATCCAGAAAAGCAGGGATTTGATTACAACATAGGCGGTTGCGATTACGGCCAGCCCCCTTCTTACTTTGATCCTTATTACAGAAATGAGAGCGTATCTGGCATCCCTACGCTGCCCCCCCGAAAAGAAGGCGAATATCTAGAAGACCGGCTGGCTGATGAAGCAGTACAATTTATCAGAAAACATAAAGACCAACCTTTCTTTCTCAACCTGTGCAACTATGCAGTGCATACTCCTATACAAGGAAGACCTGATTTGGTGGCCAAATATGAGAAAAAAGAAACAACAAATCAGAAAAGCCCGAATTATGCGGCTATGGTAGAAAGTGTAGACCAGTCGGTAGGAAAGATTATGAATACATTGAAAGAACTAAATTTAGAAAAAAACACACTGGTCATCTTTACTTCGGATAATGGTGGATTGGAAGTAGAAATAGCTACGGACAATGATCCGCTGAGGTCAGGCAAAGGCTACCCGTATGAAGGAGGTATCCGGGTACCGATGATTGTACGATGGCCGGGTAAGATAAACCCGCGTACCAAAAGCAATACACCGGTGATTAGTCATGATCTTTTTCCTACGATCTGTGAGGCCGTAGGAATAGGTTTGCCTGATAAACAAAACCTGGACGGCGTAAGCATACTGCCTGTGCTGACTCAAGAAAAAAGACTGGAGCGAAAAACTCTGTACTGGCATTTTCCCCACTATCGAGGAGAAGATGTTGTACCTTACAGCATTGTCCGTGATGGGGATTGGAAGTTGATTAAAAGTTACCAGGGAAAGGAGCTTGCGCTCTTTAACCTGGCAAAAGACCTTTCCGAAGAAGAAGACTTATCGGAAGAAATGCCGGAAAAAGCAGCACAACTTCATCAGCAGCTGATGACCTGGCTAACGCAGGTAAACGCCCAAATGCCCAAAGAAAACCCACATTATACGTCTGCTAAAAAATGAAAATGGCAAGCATGAAAGATATCATCAAGACACTATGCATGATCCTTTTGGTACACTGTTCAACCACGGTTTTTTCCCAGAAGTTTGAAGGACTGGCAGAGGTGCCGCCTATGGGTTGGAACAGTTGGAATAGCTTTAGATGCGATGGGATCAATGAGCAAAAAATTAAAGAGATAGCTGACGCAATGGTAAGCTCGGGTATGAAAGAGGTGGGTTATGAGTATATCGTGATTGACGATTGCTGGCAAGTAGGTAGGGATGAGCAGGGGAATATCCTGGCTGATCCTCAGAAATTCCCGTCAGGTATCAAATCACTGGTTAATTATGTACATGAAAAAGGGTTGAAATTTGGTATTTATTCATGTGCAGGAACATTAACTTGCCAGGAACGACCGGGAAGCAGGGGGTATGAGTTTCAAGATGCCCGCACGTACGCAGCGTGGGGGGTAGATTATTTGAAGTACGACTGGTGTCATACCGGTACGCAGGACGCTATTTCCTCCTATACGTTAATGCGAGATGCTATTTATCAGGCGGGCAGGCCCACGGTTTTCAGTATTTGCGAATGGGGGGTCAGTAAACCCTGGCTATGGGCAAAAGATGTAGGCCATTTATGGCGGACTACCGGCGACATCCGTAACAATTGGGATATTCCTGATGCCAAGAATGGTAAAGTGTGGGGTGGCGGGGTAATTATCAACTTGGATATGCAGTACTTATTGGATGAATTTTCCGGTCCTGATCATTGGAATGATCCCGATATGCTGGAAATTGGCAATGGGAAGCTCACCCTGGAAGAATCGCGATCACAATTAAGCTTATGGTCCATGTTATCGGCCCCTCTTATGGCAGGAAATGATTTGAGGAATATGGATGAAAGCACCATGAAGTTATTGACAAACGAAGAGGTCATTACTATTGATCAGGATTCCCTGGGGATTTCTGCAAAAAAGGCTATCGACGATGGTGAATTTGAAGTTTTTGTTAAGCCCTTAACCGATGATGAAGTATCCGTTTGCTTTTTTAACCGGGAAGATGTCAGGGTGGACATTGAATTTGACTGGAAACGAATAGGCATTGAACAAAGCTATCGAATCAGGGATTTATGGAATCACAAGTCCCTTGGCGTTACAACGGATAAATTAAAAATGGAAATTCCAGCACATGGTGTTGTTCATGTACAATTACACCCTCATCAGTAAGAGCTACCCCTTTTTAACTTGATTTGTATGAAGTATTTCAAAGCATTTTACCAGCATAGCAAAAGGCTTATGCTACTGGCAATCGCAGGATATTTGGGAAGTGCCTGCACGGAAAAAGCAAAAGATCAGGAGGGTACCCAGACGGCTGCCCGGCCCAACATTGTGATCATCATGGCCGATGATATGGGGTATTCGGATATCGGAAGTTACGGCAGTGAGATCGCCACGCCCAACCTGGATGAAATCGCCAACCATGGAATACGCTTTCGGCAGTTCTACAACGCTGCCCGCTGCTGCCCTACCCGCGCTGCGCTGCTCACGGGGCTGTATCCGCATGAAGCGGGTATGGGCAATATGGTGACTAGCCTAAACAGCGAACCCGAGCCCGGCCCCTACCAGGGTTTTCTTAACGACAGTTCCGTCACCATTGCCGAGGTATTGGGGCAAACCGGCTATGCTACCTATATGTCGGGCAAATGGCATGTGGGAGAAAAACCTGAACACTGGCCCTTGCAGAGAGGCTTTGACCGCTACTTCGGACTCATCAGCGGTGCCAGCAGCTACTTTGAAATCATCAAAGAACAGCCCAGGGTGCGCCAGATGGCCCTGGACGATCAGCCCTGGAACCCACCGGCCGAAGGATTTTATATGACCGATGCTTTTACGGATTATGGGGTTAGTTTCTTAGATGAACATTTTCAGCAGAAGAAGGATCAGCCTTTCCTGCTTTACCTTGCCTATACCGCCCCGCATTGGCCGCTACATGCCTTGCCGGAGGATATCCAGAAGTATGAGGGTAACTATGACATGGGCTGGGATTCGCTAAGAACGCTTCGCTATCAAAAAATGCTGGATATAGGTATCCTTGATTCCACCTATACCCTATCGCCCCGCGAGGAAGGCGTAGAGGCCTGGGAAAACGCAGAAAACAAAGAGGACTGGTCGCTGCGCATGGCCGTATACGCCGCGATGATAGACCGCATGGACCAGGGGATCGGCAAAGTCTTCAATACCTTGAAACAAAACGATGCCTGGGAGAATACGCTGATTTTGTTTTTATCGGACAACGGAGGCTGTGCTGAAGAAATCACCGGCAGGAAGTTGAATGATCCGTCAGCCGAAATCGGTGATCCCGGCTCGTATGTAGCCTACCAAAAGCCCTGGGCGATCGCCTCCAACACGCCTTTTCGCCGATACAAACAGTGGACGAACGAAGGCGGGATTGCTACCCCTTTTATTGCCCACTGGCCGCAGGGTATCCAATCCAGCGGAGTTGTCAAAGACTATGCACATGTGACCGACATCATGGCTACCTGCCTGGATATCGCTGACGCCGGTTATCCTGAAACGTATCAGGGAAAACCTATAAAACCCCTGAGAGGTGAAAGCTTGAAACCCACTTTTGCCGGCGAAGCCCTTGACCGGGAAAGAACCTTGTATTGGGAACATATTGGCCATCAGGCGCTCCGCAAGGGCAAGTGGAAAATCGTTGCCAACGCTCCCGATTACCAATGGCGGTTGTTTGATATGGAACACGATCCTACTGAGTTGCAGGATGTAAGCAACGAATTCCAGGATGTCACCAGGACGTTGACGGCCGACTACCAACGTTGGGCACAGGAAGTAGGAATAAAGAAATAGGTTGTGTATTTTTCTGTAACTTAATACTAACCAATCTAACTATGCAGAGAAGAGATGTTGTCAAAGCTATTGCAATCAGTACGATTACGCCTGATTTTTTTCTCAACAGGCAAGCGTCAAATCAAGCCTCCGTAATCGCTTCACTTGATCAACAAGCTGACTTTAAGAGTGGGTGGCAAAACTGGCCCGACATGCCCTGGATAGGCCCTGAGTATTGGGGCAACCGCTTGCAGGACTGGCAGATCAGGGAAGGAAAAGCAGTCTGTGATGTGAGTGAGCCGAACCGGAGCCTGCATTGCCTCACCTGCCAGCTTACTGATCAGGCAGAAGCCTTTGAAAGCAGTGTCGTCATACATTTACGCAATCAACAGGTGCCCGCCTCTGCCCGGAATTATGCAGGCTTTCGCCTGGGTGCTAAGGCCACCTTGCAAGATTATCGTTCAGCCGCCGTGTTTGGCCAGGGGCTTGATGCAGGCATCACTACCGAAGGCAGGCTGTTTATCGGGGATAAAAGAAACAATAAGCAAGTCAATGTAAAAGAGCAGCTTCATCTGCAACTGCAAGCCATCCCTGAGCAAAAGCAATACACCCTCAAGCTTAGCGTGGCAAGCCCTGACAACAAGCAATCATTGGCTGAGCTTACCGTGGCTGGCATTCCAGCAGAAAACCTCACCGGAAACATTGCGCTGGTGTCTCATTTTGCGGATGCACAGGACACCTCAGCACAGCCTGCTGTTGCCTTTGAAAACTGGGTGATCCAAGGAGACAAAGTGCAATATAACCCTGATCAAACATTCGGACCCATCTGCTTTGCCCAGTATACACTGCATAAAAAAATACTCAAACTCTCCGCCCAACTGGTTCCCATTGAAGCCATACCAGGTTATCAGGTGGCTTTGCAGATCAAAGAAAACAGGCAGTGGAAAACCCTGCAAAAAAGTTCGGTAGATACCATGGGACGTTCAGCGCAGTTTAGGATAGAAGACTGGAAGCATACAGACGCTGTGCCTTATCGTATTCATCTGGAATTACCGCTAAAGAACGGCACACAAACGTATCATTATCAAGGCACCATTGCCCGGGAACCTGTAGATGCCAGTCAGGTAAAAATAGCGGTTTTTAGCTGCAACGGTGATTATGGTTTTCCCGATAACGAAGTACCTGTTCATGTAGGCAAACACCAGCCTGATCTGGCAGTTTTCCTGGGCGACCAGTTCTATGAAAGCACCGGAGGATTCCGTATACAGACATCCCCTATGGAAAAAGCCAGCCTGGATTATCTTCGTAAGTGGTATATGTTTGGCTGGTCGTACCGGGAGATCTTCCGGCATATTCCTTCGGCCTGTATTCCCGATGACCATGATGTGTATCATGGCAACGTATGGGGAGAAGGAGGTAAGAATGCGCCAACAGATCAGGGATGGGGCTATGATGCGCAAGACCAGGGAGGCTACAAAATGCCGCCCGAATGGGTCAACATGGTGCAACGCACCCAAACCGGCCATTTACCCGACGCGTATGATCCCACCCCGGTCAAACAGGGCATAGGCGTGTATTATACTACCTGGAACTATGGCGGCATCAGCATGGCTATTCTGGAAGACCGTAAGTTTAAGTCGGCACCTAAAAATGTGTTGCCTGTAGAAGCCAAAGTGACGAACGGCTTTATCCAGAACCCTGCGTTTAACATCAAAGCCCATAGAGATGTAGCAGCTGATCTGCTGGGAGAACGTCAGCTTACTTTTCTGAAAGACTGGATCTCCGATTGGAAAGAGGGAGTGGAGATGAAAGCTGTGTTGTCGCAAACCAACTTTTGTACCGTAGCCACGCTGCCCAAAGGCAGTATCATCGACAGCATCGTGCCTAAACTTCCCATTCCGGAGCTAGGAGAGTATGTAAACGGAGATGCCCCGACAACGGATATGGACTCCAACGGCTGGCCGCAGCAAGGAAGGGATGAAGCTTTAAGGATCATCAGAAAATGCTTTGCCCTGCACATTGCAGGCGACCAGCATCTGGCGAGCACGGTAAAGTATGGCATTGAGGCGTTTGGCGATGCAGGCTTTGCTTTTGCCGGACCGGCACTGAATAATATTTTCCCCCGTCGTTGGTGGCCGCCCGTTGGTGAAGATCACCAGGCAATGCCGGATGAGCCGAAATACACTGGAAATTTCATGGATGGCTTTGGCAACCGCATGAGTGTGCATGCCGTGGCTAATCCTCGTCAAACTGGAATGGAACCTGCCATTATTTACGATCGGGCTACTGGTTATGGTATTGTAACTTTTGATAAGCCAGCACGCACTATGAAAATAGAGTGCTGGCCACGTTATGTCGATCCTGAAAAAGAGCCTGAGGGTCAATACCAGGGATGGCCTATCACCGTTGCCCAGCAGGATAACTACGGCCGGAAGGCAGCCGGTTACCTGGCAGCATTACAGATAGAAGGCGTGGAAGATCCGGTGGTAGAGGTGGTCAATGAAGCGAGTGGAGAAATGGAATATACGCTGCGCATCAAAGGAAAGCGTTTCCAGCCTCATGTCTTTACTTCCGGTAGCTACGCGGTAAGGGTTAGTGATCCGGGAACCGGAAAAGCCAAGACGCTGCTGGGCCTGGCTATAGCCAAAGACAAGAATGAGACGCTCACCGTAAAGCTGTAAAACCAGTTACCTTCGGTTATCATACACAAAATTAAACTTTTTTATGAGATACCACTTAATTTTAATGATAATAGAATTATATCAACCCCTAAAACACAACAACCTATGAAACTATTCTTACGACCCTTATACGGTCTTTTGCTGGCAGGCATCGCGCTGCTTACGCCTCCAGCGAACCAGGTGCAGGCACAAGTCCTGGCCTCAAGCAGAAATTTACCCCAAGCTGTAGAGCAAACCATTAGCGGAAACGTCACCGATGGCGAATCAGGTGAGCCCCTACCGGGCGTCAACATACTGGCCAAAGGCACCACGCAAGGTACTGTGACCGATGTAGACGGGAACTACCGCCTCACCGTCAATGATAATGTCACTACCCTGGTCTTTTCTTCTATCGGCTACCTGACGGAAGAAGAAACGATCAACGGACGTACCGTCATTGACCTGGTGCTGATGCCGGATATTCAATCGCTCTCGGAAGTGGTGGTGGTGGGATATGGTACGCAAAAGAAAAGCGATCTGACCGGCGCCATTTCATCGATTACCAGTAAAGATTTAGCGGTGACCCCAGCCAACAATGTGCTTGAGCAATCGCAAGGAAGATTAGCAGGAGTGGATATTGTAAAAAATAATGGCTCTCCCGGCGCTCCGGTACAGATTAGAATACGCGGGAATCGCTCGATTAACGCAAGTAATGAACCCCTGTTTGTCATTGATGGAATACCAACTACGGCTAGTATTAATAATTTCAATCCTAATGACATTGAGTCTATGGAAGTGCTCAAAGATGCCAGTGCAGTGGCCATCTATGGGTCCAGAGGGGCTAACGGGGTAGTGCTGATTACCACCAAAAAAGGCAAAGCAGGGAAGGCTGTTATCAGCTATGATGGGTATTATGGTATGAAACAACCTGTTGAAAATCTCAACCTGTTGAATAGCCGGCAATTTACTGAATACTCAAGGATATCGCGCGGCATCTCGCCGGATGATAATAGCCAGGATAATACCTTCTTTAGCGATGTTGAAATTGAAAACCTGCAAAAAGGAATAGATACCGATTGGTTGGATTTGATCATCAGGAACGGATCGCAACAGGACCATCAGGTATCGGTGAGCGGTGGAAGTAGGGATGTAACCTATTATCTGTCGGGCTCCTATTTTGATGAAGAAGGAATCATTAAAAAGAGCGACTTCAACCGGTATGCTTTCAGGGCTAACCTGGAAGCAAATTTAACCGATAAGCTAAAAGTGGGTCTTAGCTCGACCGTTGCCAGGAACCTTAGAAACCAAATGGCAAACACACCTTATAACAGTGCCTTACGCTTTTCACCGTTGATCATGCCTTATGATGCCGAAGGGAATTTTGATCCGTATCCCAACCCCCGGGAAGGGCTTTTGGCCAACCCACTGCTGAACTATCAGCCATTGCAGTATATAGATGAAACCAAAAGTTATAGAGTATTTGCCAACATTTTTGCCGAGTACGAAATCATCGACGGTTTACACTATCGGCTGAATTACGGACCCGACTACAGCGCTTCCAGGCGAGGTAGGTATACGGGTTCTCTGGACGAAAGTATTAATACAGCCTCCGTCGAAAATGAGAGAAATTTCTCCTATACCCTGGAGAATATACTGACCTACGACAAGCAGTTTGGGAACCATGCCATTAATGTGGTAGGACTCTTCAGCGTACAAGAAAGTGAATTTGAAACTTCTGAAGCCAGCGCACAGGATATTCCCATAGAAAAGTCCGGCTTTTTTAACTTAGGTAGTGCAGCGACGATTACCGGAATCAATAGTTCATTAGGGAACTGGGGGCTTTTGTCGTATATGGGAAGGCTCAACTATAAATTTAAGGACAAATACCTTCTCACCCTAACCGGAAGAGCCGATGGTTCTTCCCGGCTGGCTAAAGGAAACAAATGGGCGTTCTTTCCGGCCATTTCAAGCGGCTGGATCATTTCCGAAGAAGACTTTTTTACCGTCTCTCCCCTTTCGTTTTTGAAATTACGGGCAGGTTATGGAGAAGTAGGCAATACGGCTATTGATCCATTTCAGACGCTGGGGGGGTTAGAACGGACTATTTATGCGTTCGGTGATAACCAGGGTTTTGGATATGGACAAAACTTAATTGCAAATCCTGAACTGGGTTGGGAAATATCAAAAACCACCAACATTGGCCTTGATTTTGGCTTGCTGGAAGATCGCATCACAGGGTCGTTAGAATATTACAACACCAATACCGATAACTTACTATTAGAAAGACTGATTCCTATTAGCTCCGGCTACGAGTCCATCCTGCAAAACATAGGATCTACCCGCAACAGCGGATGGGAACTCAGTGTAGCTTCCAACATCATCAACAGCGAACAGGGTTTTACCTGGGATGTAAACCTCAACGTTTTTTCTAACAAAGAAGAAATTGTAGAACTGTTTGACGGACAAAGTGATGATGTGGGTAATGAATGGTTTATCGGCGAGCCCATCAACGTATTCTATAGTTTTAAGCATGCGGGTATATGGCAGACCGACGAAGCCGTACAGGCCGAAGAAGTCAACCAGGCCCCTGGCGACATCAAAATTGCCGATGTAAATGGAAGGGACGAAACCGGTGCGCTTACCAAGCAGCCGGACGGGACGATCAATGCCGATGACCGGACCGTGCTGGGTTCTACCGTGCCGGACTGGAGCGGAGGGATCACCAACAGGATCAGCTACAAAGGCTTTGATCTTTCCGTACTGGTATATGCCCGTCGAGGGCAGCTGCTCCGTAGTGATTATCATAACCTGGGCGGCAACAACTGGCAGGGGCGGTACAATAGTATCACACTCGATTACTGGACGCCCAACAACCCCACCAATGCCTTCCCGATGCCCGATGCCGGTGAAGCCCCCCTTTATGCCGATGCGGTAAGGTACTTTGATGGGTCTTTTATCAAAATAAAAAACATAGCGATGGGATATAACTTTCCAACCCAACTGATCAGCCGCCTGGGGCTTTCCTCGCTCAGGCTGTACACCACGGTGAACAATGCCATCACCTTCTCAAAGTACGACCGGGTGGACCCGGAAACATCCAATGGTATCGTAGGGAGCGGAAGTCCTTTGACATCAGCCACCTATATTTTTGGGGTCAACATTAAATTTTAATCATCGTCTAACATGCTGCGAAAATGAAAAATACTTATAAAACAATCATCACGATATTGACCCTCACAATAAGCGTTGCCTGTGAAGAGGTCATCATAGAAGACCCGGTCAGTTTGGCCTCTGCGGATAGTTACTATCCTACTGCCCAGGGAATCAAGGACGGACTAAGAGCCACTTACACTCCTTTGAGAAGATTTTACGGCCGACAGGAAGGCTTCTTCCTGACCGTGACCGGAACTGATATTTTTACCAATGGATTCGGAGGAATTGCCAATGCCCCGGATATTAACAACTACTCGCCCAACTTATTAGGAACCAATGGTATGATCACCACCGTTTGGAACCAATTCTACGTTGGTATCAACCAGGCCAATACCGTGATCGGGCGGGCGCCAAAGGTAGAAGGTATGCGTAAGGAGGAAAAGTCACGCATCATAGGAGAAGCAAGATTTCTACGGGCCTTATATTATTTCCATCTGGTACAACAATTCGGTCCGGTGCATTTTACCCTGGAAGAAACAGCAGGAGTGGAAACAGAAGCCAACCGGACGCCGGTAGCCACTATTTATGCCGAAGGCATTGTCCCCGATTTGGAGTATGCTATTGACAGCCTGCCGGTATCGCCCGAAGAATACGGCAGAGTGACCAAGCCTGCTGCCGAAGCCTTGCTGGCCAGGGTACATTTGACCTTAGGAAACTGGGCAGAAGCAGAAACCCTGGCAAGCCGCGTAATTAATGAATATGATTTTCAACTGGTTACTCCCTATGCTGACTTATGGGACATTGAAAATGATGTCAACAGCGAAATTATCTGGGCAGTACAGTACACCGGCGATCCGCTTACCAACGAAGATGGCAACTGGGGGCACCTGTTTTTTATCTTTGACTACACCTTCAATCCTGCCATGACCAGAAATGTTATCTACGGCAGACCCTGGCAGCGCTTTTTACCGACCAACTACTTACTCAATGTATACGACCGCTCTATGGATGCCCGCTGGGATGGTTCGTTCCGGACGGTTTGGTTTGCCGATAAAACGGCAGAAATCAACGGACATACGGTTGCTCCCGGAGATACCGCCATCAAAATTGTGATGTATCCTGTTCCTGATGAGGTACAGCAAAATGCTCCTTATTGGTTGTTTGATTTTAATGACAACTGGATAGGAGATGTTTCAGCGCCTTTCGAGATAGGCACCAACCAAAGAAGAAATTATCCCTCTTTGCTCAAATACATGGACCCTCTCAGATCGAGTGTTAATGCCGTAGATGGACGCCGGGATTTCCCCGTAATCAGACTGTCCGAAATGTATCTGATCGCTGCCGAGGCAGCCTGGCGGCAAAACAAAAATGAAGCAGCCGCCGATTATATCAACGTCATCAGAACAAGAGCCGCTATTCCCGGCAAAGAAGCAGGCATGCAGGTGGCAGCGGCTGACATTGACCTGGATTTTATACTGGATGAAAGAGCCCGCGAACTTGTAGGAGAAAAGCACCGATGGTATGACCTGAAACGTACCGGCACCCTGCTGGAACGGGTCCGAAAATATAACCTGGATGCTGCCCCTAATATTCAGGAAATGCACCTGGTCAGACCTATCCCTCAAACACAGATTGATAGGGTGACGAACCCCGGGGATTTCTCACAAAATCCCGGCTACTAGCCGTTTACAAAAAATGAAGAATATGCGAAACATCAAGTTTGGAATTGCTGTTCTACTGCTTTTTCTGAGTGCAGAGGGCCGGTCTCAACCATCATCAGCACGTCCTAATGTGTTATTTATCTGTATAGACGACCTTCGTCCCGACCTGGGGTGTTATGGCAATACAGTGGTCAAATCACCTCATTTGGATAAGCTTGCCTCGCAGGGATATCTTTTTACCAATCACTTCGTTACCGTGCCTACCTGCGGCGCTTCCCGCTACAGTCTGCTCACAGGTACACGTCCCCGCAGTCCGGTGGCCCTGAGAAATGATGCGATCTATGAGCTCATCACCAGGCAGCCTAAAACGGATCAACCGGAGACCTTTATAGAAAACCTTCGCCGGAATGGCTACTACACAGTGGGTATTGGAAAGATCAGCCATTCAGCCGACGGACGTTGGTATGGTTACACCGAGCCTGTGAGTACTACCCTGGAATTGCCCAACAGTTGGGATGAAATGCTCTTTGATGCCGGTCAGTGGGGAACCGGCTGGAACGCTTTTTTTGGCTATGCGGATGGTTCAAACCGGCAAAGTAAGCAAAAAATGGTGAAGCCTTATGAAAGTGCAGAGGTAGAAGATACCGGTTACCCGGATGGTTTGACCACCGAACTGGCCTTACAGAAATTGAAGGAATTAGCCACCCGAAAACAGCCTTTCTTTTTAGTCGTAGGTTTCTTCAAGCCTCACCTTCCTTTCAACGCTCCGCAACAATATTGGGATTTGTACAACAGACCGGACATTCCTCTGACACCATC
>JBBSNI010000111.1:0-14231 GCA_038232695.1 Cytophagales bacterium | reverse complement strand
GGTCGTCTCCAGCGATTGAAAATACAGCTCTCTGTTGTTGATAAAATCATCGTTAGACAAGCTGACAGGATCTCCCGAACCATAGATAATGGAGATGTTCTTGCCCCCGGGGACAAAGACGATACTGCCACTATTTACTGCCTGGTCTTCCTTTCCGTAACGGATTTTGCCACGATTCAAGACAAGAATAGTGTTCTCAACGTCGTAATAATTCTGAATTCTTACAGGTTGTAATATTCTTATGTTTTTTGACTTGATAAAACGTACGCTAAGCGATTCGATAATTTTATTGTAGTCTTCCATTAGGGTTTATAATATGTTTGCGTATGGCAACTAAATGAGTGTATTTAAAAGAATATTTTTCAAAAATACTAAACATATGTAACTTTACAAATAAAAAATTATAAATGCGTACAATTTTATGCAAAAAATATTCTTTTTTGCTGAAAATATTACATGAAGATTATTTTATTGTATTATTTCACGAAATATTACAATCTTTTGAATCTCAGAGGTGCCCTCATAAATCTGGGTGATCTTCGCATCGCGCATCATCCGCTCCACATGATACTCCTTCACATACCCATATCCGCCGTGAACCTGTACGGCTTCGGTCGTTACTTCCATCGCTATCTGCGAAGCGTAGAGTTTGGCCATCGCGCTGGCTTTGGCAAAATCTTCCCCCCGGTCTTTCAGGTCGGCAGCCTGCAGGCATAGTAACCGTGCGGCTTCAATCTTGGTCGCCATATCGGCCAGTTTGAACTGTATAGCCTGATGCTGGGCGATCTCTTTTCCAAAAGCCTTGCGCTCCTGTGCATATTGCAGCGACCGCTCATACGCACCGGAAGCAATCCCTAATGCCTGGGCAGCGATGCCAATACGCCCGCCATTGAGCACCGACATGGCAAACTCAAACCCAAAACCATCCTCGCCAATACGCTGACTTTTGGGCACTTTCACATCCGTGAACATGAGCGAATGAGTGTCAGACGAGCGAATGCCCATTTTGTTTTCTTTTTTACCTACTACAAAGCCCGGGGCGCCTTTTTCTACGATCAACGCGTTGATGCCCCGGTGTTTGGCTTCCTGGTTGCTTTGTGCGATCACGATATAGACAGAGGCGCTGTTGCCGTTGGTGATCCAGTTTTTAGTGCCATTCAGCAGGTAGTAGTCGCCCTTGTCAAGGGCGGTCGTGCGCTGGGAGGTAGCGTCTGAGCCTGCTTCCGGCTCCGACAGGCAGAAGGCGCCGATGATCTCGCCGGAAGCCAGTCTGGGCAGGTATTGTTTCTTTTGGGCTTCGGTCCCGTACTTCTCTATCCCCCAGCAGACCAGGGAATTGTTGACGGACATGATCACGGACGCGGAGGCGTCTACTTTAGAAATTTCTTCCATTGCCAGCACATACGACTTGGTATCCATGCCGCCACCGCCATAGGCTTCGCTCACCATCATACCCATAAACCCCAGCTCGCCCATTTGCCTGACCTGCGCCGCCGGAAATTGTTGTTGCTCATCGCGCTCAATGACGCCGGGCAGCAGTTCATTTTGCGCAAAATGACGGGCAGCTTCCTGCACAGCGCGGTGTTCTTCAGTAAGTGCGAAAGTCATAAAAAAGTGTTTGAATATCTTTGATGCGCCATTTGTTATGCATGACGAATACTTTGGCGCAAAGTAGTACAATGCTGGGCACAGACCAAATATTGGTGGGTAAAAAAATAGCACCTTTTTCAAGGTGCTACAAGTTCAGCATACTTTTTTTATATTTTAATTCCGGTTGCCGCCCATATAGATAGAAATCCAGTAGAGCAAGCCTACAATAGAACCTAGCGCAGCGACCACATAGGTCATAGCCGCCCATTTCAGAGCATCTTGAGCCATACCATACTCCTGGGGTGCCGCAATATTTTTGGACTTGATCCAGGCAAGCCCGCGCTTGCTGGCGTCAAACTCTACAGGCAATGTCACCAGCGAAAACAGGGTAATGACAGCATAGCAGGCAATGATCACCAGCAGAATCGTTTGGATGGAGAAAAATCCACCGCCGCCACTGCCATAGAGCAGTCCGCTACCTAAAAACAGGAAGATCACCACAAAATTAAGAATACGTGCGCTCACATTTTGTATGGGAACCATCGCTGAGCGAAACTCCAGGAAGCTGTACGCCCGGGCATGTTGTACGGCATGTCCGCATTCGTGGGCTGCTACCGCCGCTGCGGCTGCCGAATGTCCCTGATACACTTCCTCGCTGAGGTTTACCGTTTTGTTGGCCGGATTATAATGGTCCGACAAGCGGCCGGGCACGGACGTTACTTTCACATCGTGAATGCCATTGTCGCGCAGCATCTGTTCAGCGATCTGCTTGCCGCTCAGATCGGCATTCCAGCGGATCTGGGAATACTTTTTGAATTTGTTTTTAAGCTTCTGGCTAACGGCAAAACTCAGGATACCGACGCCTATAAATAATATCAGATAAATGCCCATGGCTTTGTTTACTGGTTTAAGTGAATAATACTAGGGTTTTATTTCTAATCTTTCCTTCTACGATAATATGTCCGGAAAGTTAGCGTATTGCCTGGTATTCCTGATCATAACAACAAAAGGAAAAAAGCAGTTTCGGAACAATGGATCAATTTTTTGCCTGCACTTCCCGGGGGACGGTCCTTTTCCGGGTGGCGATCAGGCTGGCAATGAAGAAGCTGATACCGCCAAAGACAACGAAAGAAATGGTCTGTATGCCATGAATGAGCGTAGCAAACAACACCCCGTCTGTCTCTGAAATACCGTACAGCAGCAATACGCCGCTGACCAGCGCATGAAATGTACCGATACCCCCCTGCACGGGCGCTGCCATACCCAGCGAACCCATCACCATGACAGAAAGGCCTGCTTTCCAGCCTAAATCTGCTGTTTCGGGCAGCGCAAAGAACATCAGGTAAGACATAAAAAAATACATGAACCATATGAGTACGGTAGACAACCAGAAGCCGGCTTTGTGTTCCACATTACCCAGGCTGGTCAGCCCACGGGCTATTTCGCGGGCAAAGTTTTTTAGTTTATTAAAGGTCTTGTTGCGCCTGAACTTTTCTTTGAGCAACCTGCCAAACAGGTAAAAAAGCAGCACACCTAACAGCAGCGCCCCAAGCAGCAGATAGATAGCAAAGACATAGCTTCCGATCTGCGCTGCCGTGTTTTCAAAAAATGAAAAGAAAAAAGCGTTCAGCCTGTCAAACTCAAGGACAAACGTGGCTATGGTAATGATGATCAGGCAACCCAGATCCACGGTGCGTTCTGCCACGACCGTACCCAGCGAGGTAGTGATGGGTATATGGTCTGTCCTTTTGAGCAAGCCGCAGCGGCTCACTTCACCCATACGGGGGATGATCAGGTTGGCAAAGTAGCCGACCATCACAGCCAGCAGGGTGCGGAAGACAGTGAGTGTGCGGTACCCCAGGGGAGCCAGCAGCAAGCGCCAACGGTAAGCCCTCAGGATGTGGCTCAGCAGCGATACTGCAATGGCCAGGCCTACCCAGCCGTAATGCGCCGCCCGGAGTTTGTCCAGCATCGCCGAAATATCCAGGTCACGGTACACGTACCACAGCAGAACACCCGCTATGGTCAGAGAGATGAGGTATTTGAGGGTGTTCTTGATGGCGGGCAAAGGTTAGCTGTTTAAACGGTTGTACTGGTCGGGAAAGATAATGCCGGGCTTAAACTTTAAATACATATAAAAAGACAGCCTGTAGAACTGTCTTAATCCGGTGGCACAACAACGGAAGCAGTAGTTGGGGTTCCGCCGCAGACAAAGGTAGATTTGTTGTTGTGATGAGAAAAGCATTTGTACTGTTTGCGTTATCATTTACTTAAAAGATAGGCTGATAAACGAACTTCTAATCCACGATCATATTATCAATCAGCCTTACGCCTCCTACATAGGCAGCTACACAGACGGCTACCTCCCGGTGAGTACGGGCATCGGCAACTATCCGGAAATCGTCAGTGTCTACCACTTCCAGGTATTCTACCTGTAAGCCGCTTTGTTTTTTCAGGAAGCGCCATCCTTTGTTTTTGGACAGCGTGGCTTCCGCCGGAAACTTTTGCAGTTCGTCTTTGATCATCACAAGCGCCTGGTAGAGGTGAGCCGCTATTACTTTCTCCTCTGCTGACAAGCGGCTGTTGCGCGACGACAAAGCCAATCCCCGGCTGTTGCGCACGGTAGGCACTCTAATCAGTTCCACAGGAAAAAACAAATCTCCGATCAGTTTGCGCGCAACGGCGACCTGCTGCAAGTCTTTTTGCCCAAAATAAACGCGGTTGGGCATAATAATATTCAATATTTTGGACAACACCACCCCCACACCGCTGAAATGCCCCGGCCGGTATTGCCCTTCCAGCACCCGCCCGGCGGCTCCAAAATCCAGTTGCAAAAGGTCCTGCCTGCCGCCAGGGTACATGGTCGCATCGGAAGGACAGAACACCGCCTGGCAGCCGGCTTCCTCCAAGAGCTTCAGATCGGCTTCCAGCGGGCGCGGATAGTTTTCCAGATCAGCAGCGTTGTTAAACTGGATAGGGTTGACATAGATACTGCATACGGTGATGTCGTTGTCTTTCAGAGAATTCTCCAAAAGCATCCGGTGTCCTTCGTGTAGGGCGCCCATGGTAGGCACCAGCCCTATCGTATGTGATGAAGCTTTGGCTTTGAACAGGTAATTTTGCAGGGGTTCTATGGTTTCGAACACGTACATGCTTGTAATAAAATGAGGGGAAATACAGTAAAACAATCCTTAATCTGTAGGAAAAAAGTGGAAATATGATAAAATTTTCGTACTTTTGCCCTGCATTTCTTAAACTTCATCTTAAACCCACAAAGGTATGTCAAAACTAAAAGTCCTATATGTAGCCAGTGAGATCAATCCTTTTCTGCAAACTTCCGAAGTCGCCGATTTTGTGCGCCAATTGCCGCAGGGTATGCAGGAAAGAGGTATGGAAATCCGTATTTTAGTCCCCCGCTTTGGTTTAATTAATGAAAGAAAAAACAGGCTGCACGAAGTTGTCAGGCTATCAGGCATCAACATTGCCGTTGGCGATGAAGAAAAACCCCTTACCATCAAAGTAGCTTCCATTCCTAACGCCAGGCTACAGGTGTATTTCATAGACAATGAAGATTACTTTCACAGAAAATCCGTTTTTTTCGACAAAGAAAACAACTTTTATGAAGATAATGACGAACGCGCCATCTTCTTTTGCAAAGGCGTGATTGAGACCGTCAAAAAACTGGGCTGGGCTCCTGATATTGTACATTGCAACGACTGGATGACCAGCCTGATCCCTATGTATCTGAAAACTACCTATAAAAATGACCCGCTGTTCAAAAATACCAAGACCGTATTCAGCGTTTACAACAACGGATTCAAGTACAAATTTAAAAATGACCTGATCGATAAAGTAAAGATGATGGACATAGAAGACAGTATGCTCATCAACCTGCAGTCTGCTGACTTTGAGGGCTTTATCAAAATAGGCATAGAATATTCGGATGCCGTCATTAAAGCAGGGGAAGACTTTAGCGGAAGCCTGGCTACCCTTTTTGAAGAACTCGACAGTGAAAAAAGAATTGATACGATTGAAAAAGACGAGAACCTACTGGATTCTTATTACAACCTGTATAATGAACTTGTTGGATAGCAGAAAAGCAGGGCTAGTGGCTATATTAGCCCTCTTCCTTCTTGCTTGTGAGACCGATGAGTCGATCAGCCTGCCTTTTGACCCTAACATTGATAACCTCAACGCCCACTATACGGAAATCACCCTTCCTTTCAGCCTGGTGCAGCTTGATTCCATCAACACCACCCGAAGCGGTGACAATCCTAAACCGCTCCTGGTGGGCAATTATGTCGATGAAACTTTCGGCACGGTAAACGCCGTCAGCTACAACGACTTCAACCTTGCCAGCGAAGCTGCTATTGCTGCCGATGATGTTTTTGATTCGCTGACCCTGATGGTGGTCAACAACTACTTTTATGGAGAAGAAGTTAACCTGACACAAACCCTTTCTGTTTTTCAGCTTCAGGATACAATAGCCAGTGGAGCCCATTATAGTTTTGAGTCGCAGCCTTACCGCCCGGCGGCGTTGGGAAGTGTTACTTTTGCAGCCAACCTAAAGGCGGCTTCTGCCAGAGACACCCTTCGCATCCGGCTCGACGATGCTGTAGGGCAAGATCTTTTTGCCAAATTAAAAGACAAAGCACCGGAAGTAAGTTCGGACAGCGTTTTTCGTATTTATTTCAAAGGCATTGCCCTGGTTTCCGGTACGGAGAACAGATTCATGACAGGTTTTGACCCTGCCCGGATACGCATGTTGCTATACTACAGCGCTCCCAGCGAGACGGAGTCCTCTACGTATTCTTTCAACACTTCTCCATTGACTACTTACAATACCATCCGCTATGACCGCACGGGCACACCCATAGCCGGTATTAATATGCCAGGCACCCGCAGTCAGGCCACCGACAGCGGCTTTTATCTACAGTCGGGAACGGGATTGGCAGCTTTATTAGATTTTAAGCCTCTGGTCAATTTCGTCAATAATATCCGGCAGGGAGAAGACCCCCGCAACTTATTGTTCAACCAGGTGAGTCTGCATATAGGGGTAGGAGAGGCAGGCAGCCAACCACCTCCTGCTACGCTGGCAGCTTTTGATGTAAATGATGCGCTAAAGATCAAAACCGGGGTGCCTGCAGGCACCCGCGATCCAAGTCCGGTTCCGGTAGGCTTGTTTTCCAATACAAGTAATCCACCTCAGCCTTCCCCAATAGAATTTGACACCGTAGGAATGGCTTATGATCTGAACATCACCAACTATATGCAATCGCTGGTAGACAGCAATTCCGTGCGCGACCGGTTTATCTTAAATGATGGCAGCTTTGCCTATGAAGATGAGTTTTTGCTGAGAGCCGACGATTTGCAGCACACACTGAACCAGATTGCCATACCTGCCGATAGTGTCAAGTTGCAGATATACTATACTACTCTGGACTGATTAGACAAGGTCTGAAGGCAAACTGATCCCCGGAAGATACACATCCAGTTTGTCATACTCCTCTATCACATGGATATGCTCAATGCGGTCCATGTCGTAGGTGAAGTACACTTCCACATAAAACTGATAGATCGCATACAGCCGGATTGCAAAGAAACTGGTTTTTCTGCTGCAAAGCAGGTTCCCTTTTGTTCGCAGAAAGGAAGACTGGTTGCTTGGAGATAGATTTTTAAAGTCGAGAGGCGTCATATCAATAAAGCTTAAAAAGTTTAATTTTGATAAATATCAGTGAAATTGCTTTTAATAAAAAACGAAATCGTGTAAAAATAAATTTACAAACCAGCAAATAAATAATTGTTCATGCATCCGGACTTAATCACAGAAACATACGGTCACCGCCTGAGGCTGCGGGTGTGCGGGCTGTGCATACAAGATGGGCAGGTATTGATGGTCAGGCACCGGGGGCTGAGCCGGAAAGGATACTTCTGGGCACCGCCCGGTGGTGGTTTGCACTTCGGTGAACCTGCGGCAAACGCGCTGCAAAGAGAATTTATGGAAGAAACCGGTCTGCAAATAGAGGTTGAGCAGTTTTTGTTTGTCCATGAATTTCTACATTTTCCTTTACATGCGATAGAACTGTTCTTCACTGTAAAGGTCAGGGCGGGGCAATTGCAGCCGGGTTATGACCCCGAAACCGGGAGTGAACAGATCATAGAAAGGGTGAAATTTATGTCTTATGAAGAGATCAACCAAGAAAAAGGTGTGCAGCTTCATGATGTTTTTAATCACTGTTCTTCAATAAATGAGCTCTTACAATGCAGAGGCTATTTTAAATCTGATCATAAAGCACGATATTAGCTTTTTGATTTGTTATGTTTTCGTTCAAAAATATTTATTATTGCAAAAACTTACTAACCAATGAACCTAACTAAAATCCTAACCCTGGTCTTCGTAGTAATTGCTATTGGTATCGGTTATTACCTGATCAATGGCATCATCGGCAGTGTGGCCGAAGAAAAACGCATTATCACGATCGAGGCGATCATTATCGACAAGCTTAAACTCATCCGGGATGCAGAAGTGGCTTACAAAGATGTGAACGGACAGTACACAAGCGACTGGAACAAACTGATCAGTTTCATCGATACCGGCAGAATCTATATTACCCAGCGCCGGGAAGAAACCAAGCTGCTGGAGTACGGCGCAGAGGAAACGATCCTTACTATCGATACGCTCGGCAGCGTACCCGTACAGGATTCGCTTTTCAGTAATCCGGCTTACCAGAAGTTTGAAGACCTGCAAAGGCTCTCTTATGTGCCCGTTACGGGAGCGCAGTTTGAGCTATTTGCCGATAAGATTCCCCGCAGTGGTATAGACGTGGATGTATTTGAGGCGAAAGACCCCCAACCCATCAATCCGTTGCGCCGGGGAGAAAACAGTATCAAGGGACCCTTGCGTGTTGGCTCCCGTACCGAGGTAACGACCGCTGGCAACTGGGAGTAGCCGCCTATCATTTAATGCCCAAAACATTTTGAATCAGCTCAAAGAAAGTTATAAGCTTATTCATAAAGTCAAAGACACCAGCTTTAGTATCGATGACCTTACCCACTACAGCCTGTCTTTGCTCATAGGAACGCACGACTTTCAGTTTTGCGTCGCGGACACGCGGAACCACCGCTGCCTGTTGGTAGAAGATTACCTGTTTGAAACGCCGTTCACAGGCACCAAACTGGGCGATTCGCTCTACAGGATTTTCGAGAGCCATACGCTGCTCATGGCAGGTTACTGGAGGTCTATACAGCTTGCGGTCAAAAACCAGAAGTTCACGCTGCTGCCCGCTCCACTGTTTTCTGCGCCAGACCTGCGGCATTATCTGCACATGAGCGCAGAAATAGACAAAGACGATGGGTTTTATTACTACACCCACCACCCATCCGACATGGTGATGGCTTTTGCTGCCGGTAAAGGTTTTGTAGAGCGTATCAAATCCATTTACCCTACCCAATCCGTGCAGGTGTTGCACCAGGGCAGTGCATTGATAGAAGGCATTCAACACACACAAGATCAGGCTTCCGGTCAGAGGATGTATCTCTATTTTGGAAAAACCCATTTCAATATTATTATCACCGAAAGTAACAAGTTGCTGTTTTATAACCGCTTCGCTTACCAGCAGGCGCAGGATGTGGTCAAATATACCATGATGGTGATGGAAGAGATGAAGATAGACCGCCAAACGGCCCGGGTGTTGGTCTGGACCAGCAGCGAAACGCAAAGGGACCTGTTCGCGGAGCTTTACCGCTATGTGCGCCATTTGTCTTACGGAGACAGACCTTCTTATATGAAGTTTTCGTATGTGTTTGATGAGTTTCCCGACCATCAGTATTTTGACTTGTATAGCCTCTACGCCTGTAAGCAGGTCTTATAAAGCGCACACCGCCACCGGAACAACAAACGTTTAATCCATGCTACGTACCGCTATCTTTCCCGGCTCTTTTGATCCTTTCACCAAGGGGCATGAAGATATTGTACGCCGCGGGCTTGCGTTGTTTGACCACATTGTGGTAGCGATAGGGTACAACAGCCAAAAGCAACGCTACTTTGAAGCAGCGCTGATGCTAAAAAACATCCGCCACACTTTTACAGACGAACCCCGCGTAGAAGTAGTCACCTACAGCGAACTAACGGCTACCTTAGCCAAAAAGCACCAGGCTGCCTACCTGCTGCGCGGACTGCGCAATACAACTGATTTTGAATACGAAAACAGCATCGCGCAGATCAACCGCCATTTGAACCCCGCTTTGGAAACGGTCTTTCTGATCACTTCTCCTGCCTACGCCTACATCAGCTCCACTATTATCCGCGAAGTACACAAGTACGGAGGCGATGTAGATGAGTTTCTGCCTTATAAGATATAAATCTGCTACACCCGCTTTGTTCATGCGTAAAGTTATTTCCTGAAGGTAATTTTACGGATATAAAGTTCTGAAACTGTTGACGTTAAAGACCAGCAGACGATCACCAACTTCAAATACGAAGCTACCGGTTTGCTTACACTGGATTACGAAGTGATCATGCATGAGTATACCCGTTATAATACTACGGCTCATCAACTGACTATCAAAGGTCAGGTGGAAGTGACGGTAGATTATGATAAGCTGATCAACCATGCACCTGCGCAGGAAAATATATTCTAAGCTCGACTTTAGCCTTTTACAAGTTAAAGAGAAGAGATAAGAAGAACTCCTGGGAATGCGTAAATATGGATTGGCCGCTCCACGGGGGATAAAATTCAAATGTATGCTTGTTATTCCCGGAGAGTTCTTTGATCAAATATCAGCATTTGCTCGGTTGTTTGCTAAAAAAGTTTTTAAACATGCCACTATTTTACTTATGGGTTCTTTGTTAGTAGTGGGTCGCCACAAGGTATGTAGTGCCTTACGAGCAATGGGTCTGAGTCAAGAAAAGCAGGGGCTGCCCCGCAGTTCCACAAGTACCATCGGCTGCTCAGCAAAGTAAAGTGGTCAGCCTATCAAGCGGCCCCCGCTCCAGCCTATTGGTAAGCGAGGTTGTAAACCCAAAATCGGTCCTTGGCAACCTACTTTGCAGCAACCTCTCGTTGATCGGGCTACTCAATGGCAAACCATCGTCATTCCACAGTGGTATGGCAAAAGTAATATGGAGTGACTTAGCCATTGCCCGATCAACGAGATGTTGCTGATGGGCCTGTTCAGTCTATTCACGCTCTGGACAAATCAACTACAAAAGCAGCAGGGTATTAAAGCGCAACGCAGCGCCTGGTATCAAAAAGTGAATCCGACCTTCTGGGATACTCTGGCTTTAGTTAGACAATTTTTAACCATTTAATAGTCAAAAATCCGGGTCCAGCCCCAAACGATCTTTCAACTCTTGCAGTACCGGGTATTTTTGTATCAAATGGTTTAGCTTTTCGGTGGGGGTGTAGAGCTTTCGCTGCTTTTCTTCTCTGACCAGCTTGCCTTCTACCCGGATGCGGTGGTGCTGGAGCGTCTTGCGCAGGTGCTGCACCAGGCTGACGCGCACGCCTTCCAGTAGATCTTCCTGCAATACGTTGGTTAGCTTCAGCGGGATGGTTACCCCATCTTCTGCCAGGCTTACTTCCTGGTTGAGCAGCGTAAACTCAGATTCTTTGCCCATCAGCTTCCGGTGTTCGGCAAACTTTTCCCACTCTTCGTGCAACTGCGCCAGGTTGATGCTTCGCTCGGTGAGGTCTGCCGGGTCGTCGGCTTCCAGCACATCTACGTCGGCGCTGGTTTGCTGCGCCAGGGCTACGTGCTTAGGATCGGGAATCCGGGTGGTGGCTTTTAGCTTGCCAAGCTGCATCACAGGCGGCAGCGCCGGGTTTATGGCAGCGGTACCGTTAGCAGGCGGCTGTTTACCGTTGCTAGGCGGCGGGGTGTTATCTTTTTTTTTGTCTTCCGCGGGCGGGTCTGTCTGACGCTGTACACGCGCTAACTGCAGGGCGGCGTTGATGTAAGACATCTTTACCAATGCGAGTTCTACATGCAGCCGCTGGTTTTTGCTGCTTTTATAATGCAGGTCGCACTGCCCGGCCAGGCTCAGCGCGGTCAGCAGAAACGACAAAGGAGCCTCTTGGCCTTGTTGCAGATACCGCTTCTGTACGCTTTCCGATACCTGTAGCAGCGGTACGGTTGCAGCGTCTTTGCACATCATCAGGTTGCGGAAATGCTCGCCCAAGCCGGTGATGAAGTTATGCCCATCGAAACCTTTTTTCAGGATTTCATCAAAGATCAGCATCACCTGCGGCAGTTGCTGGGAGAACAGGCAGTCGGTGACTTTGAAATAATAATCGTAGTCCAGGATGTGCAAGTTCCGGATGGTGGTCTGGTAGGTGACCGCTCTGCCGGAAGAGAAAGTTACGATCAGGTCGAAGATAGACAGCGCATCGCGCAGGGCGCCGTCGGCTTTCTGGGCGATCAGGTTCAGGGCTTCGTCTTCTACCTCAATACCTTCCTGTTGGGCAATGCGGTGCAGGTGGCCGATGATGTCCTGCACCTGGATGCGGTTGAAATCAAAAATCTGGCAACGGGATAGGATGGTCGGAATGACTTTATGCTTTTCGGTCGTGGCCAGAATAAAGATAGCGTAGGGTGGTGGCTCTTCTAGCGTTTTAAGAAAAGCGTTGAACGCCTGGTTGGAGAGCATATGCACCTCGTCAATGATGTACACCTTATAGCGGCCCTGCTGGGGCGGATAGCGCACCTGGTCTATCAGGCTGCGGATGTCGTCTACCGAGTTATTAGAGGCAGCGTCCAGTTCGTAGATATTAAGCGCACCGGCTTGCTCCTGCTGATCAAACCCATTGATCTTGCGGGCCAAGATGCGGGCGCAGGTCGTTTTGCCGACCCCCCGCGGGCCGCAAAACAGCAGTGCCTGGGCTAACTGGTTTTGATCAATGGCGTTTTGCAACGTTGTTGTGATATGTTCCTGCCCTACAACTTGCTCAAATCCGGCAGGGCGGTATTTCCTGGCTGAGACCACAAAGTTTTCCATAGCGGCAAGTTACAGAATTCTATACGATGACGGAAGGCTTTTTGCAGCTGAACACAACGGATACAAAAAATTTATCTTTTTATTCTAAACGCTTTATCCGTTTCTTACCCACTGCTGTGCTGCTTCTTTCTCTTCAACGTTGAAATACTTAATGTCTGTTTTCATGAAAAGTTCTGACCATCGGCATCCTCTCGGCGCAGTATTTCTATGGTAACCAGCATAGTGCTTACCAGTACATGTGTCAGCATCATGGCATGCCTAAACTGGATAAATTCAATCTTAACCGTCACCTACACCGCTTGACCGGGGTGCTCATCAGCCTTTTTGTGGCCCTGGGACGCACCCTCAAGGAGCTCAACACCCAGAGTCGCTACCTGACGGTTCGCCGCGCGATAGACTCTTTTCCAGTAGCGGTCTGCAAAAACATCCGTATCAAACGATCTAAGCTACTTAAAGGAGAAGCCTATCGCCGGGACGCCGGTCGGGGCTACAATGCCTCTAAACGGCAGTATCGCCGGGCGACGCCGTTCTATGGTTTCAAGGTGCAAGTGGCCGCCGCTGCGGTAATCACTACCGAAGATGGCACCCCGGTGGATTACTACATTACGGCTGGCTCTATTCATGACAATACCGCGCCACGGGGGCGGCGCTGTAAGCCATGTCCCTTGATCTGCCCAAAGGCAGTGAAGTGTATGCTGATAGCGCGTATCTGAATTACGAACTAAAAGACCTCTATGAAGAATGTGAGCAGCGGGGTCGCCCTTTAGATTTGTGTAACACAGCATAGCTTTAGAAAGTACAAAATAACAAGAACCGAAAGTGCGAGCGGTGAACTACGGGGTCGCCTAATAAATTAGCTTTAGCGCCGGAATTAGTCCGCGTCACGGTGACCCTTGCACTTTTGTATTGAAACATCGCCAGTTAGAATATTAAGGAAGACTTACTAAAGGGATTAGTGCTTCAATACCTTCGGTTTTTGATGTTTCACCTTAACGGCAAAGTTATGAAATTCACTTGGTTTGTAGGTATTGATGTCTCTAAAGCTACTCTGGATGCTGCCTTCTGTCACAAGGATAGCCCAGATCAGTTTACTCATCAGCAATTTGCTAACACTACAGCAGGATTCAAACAATTACTTGTATGCGGTTCCCCGCCGGGACTAAAAAAGCAGAAAGTGGATGTAAGCCAGACTTTCTTCTGTATGGAGCATACAGGACATTATACCCTGGCACTATGCTGTTTCTTGCAGGAAAAACAGCTCGCTTACACTTTAGTCAGTCCCCTACATTTAAAGAAATCTTCGGGCATCACCAGAGGTAAGAATGACCAGATAGATGCTAAGCGTATTACCCAGTTCGCTTGTTTACACCAGCGTATGCTCAAGCCCATGCAATTGCCTTCGGCTTGTCTACTCAAACTTAAGAACTTGATGGCTTTCCGAGATCGGCTTATCAAGACTAAACGGGGCCGCCCGGCGGTCAGCTTAAAACAGACGCTACAAGACTTAAAGGACACTCCATCTTTAGTTGACAATAGCTTCATTATTAAGTAACAAGATAAAAATAAGTGTTTGATTTGTAAGTTTTAGATTTACGTTCAAAGAGAAAAAAGAGATCAGAAATGCAAAGCTACAGTAAAGTTATAG
>JBBSNI010000110.1:0-14234 GCA_038232695.1 Cytophagales bacterium | reverse complement strand
CCGGCTGGAGGGCAGCTGCGTCGGCAGTCCGATTTGGCAATCATAAGAATCACTACAGCCTGAGCAAAGTCAAAGCCCGTAACGAAGCCAATGAACGGGTCTGGATCTACTTTGGTGTGTTCACTACTAACGCCGTGCAGGTAGCCAATCAACGGCAAAAACAAACAACTCATTCCTTCCACCAAGCAGCCTGAATTTACGGGCAAACCTTTCTCAACTCATAGGAGAAGTATGTCTGGAACATAGCCGGGAAGGGTGACTTGATATTTCCTTACCCGTAAATTATCAGAAATTGTATTCTGGTAAGTTAGCTTGCCTAATCCAAGGTCCAATAAGACAACCCTTATTAGGATAAACTAACCTACAATGATACAAAAAAAGTTAACCTAAAGGTTAGCCAACGTAGTGCGGTCAAAAGCCCATTAGATACCTGGTAACAGTATAGCATTAACCATAACATCTCCCCCGGTTTGTGTCTGCACAAACCGCTTGCATATACAGCCTACCCATGCTTCGACCCTCGAAACACTATAGTGTTTACAGGCACACAACACACAGGTGTATATGACCCGAAAACACTATAATGTTCGACCCTCGAAGACTATAGTGCTCGAACCTCGAATACTATAGTGTTCGATGGTCGAATGACCGGGTGTTATGGACCGGCACTACACTGGTGTGCATTTAGCGGATTGCAGCCGGAACTAGTCCGGGGTGCAACGCAAACGCGTGTTTACCTCTAAATTTACCATGTGACATTGAACGCGCATGTAGCAAAGTCTCCATGATTTGGCTTAACAAGTTGGTTTAGGCAATAAGGCAAACCGAAGATATGCATCCATGATTACATGCTTTAATTTCGAATTAACACCCCTTATTTTTTATTGATCAGGGTTACTTTGACTGGTTTTTCTAACGTATCGTCGCTTAAGATAAGGTAGTAGACCTCGTTATTTAATCTGTTGTTCGACAAATCAAAGTCCATAGAAGAAGTAGCCTCTTTTAAATTCACCTGTCCTTCCGACAATTTGGTGCCTGCCTGGGATATTAAAACGTAGGATACTTTTCCTTGGAGCATCTTTGCGAATTGAACTTTAAATCTGCCATCAATGACAGGATTGGGATAGGCTACCGCAGAACCTTCTAAAAATGTTTCATTCTTACCTTCTGCTACCGCTGATGAAAGTGTTCGTGCGTTTGTCATAGTAGTTTTCGCCACCTGATTGACCAGCTCAAAAGTAATAGTAAGCGCAGGTCCAGCTTGTCCGCTTTTGTTTGAACCTGCAAAAGGGGTAGCCACCAAAGTGTAAGAACCTACTTTGAAGGTCTGGCCATTATAGTCACCCTTATTGTCTCCATACAAGGCATAAGGAGCAACATTCTCTGTCTGTGATTTTGTCAAAGCCCCTGTCAGAGAGAAACCTACACTTTTTACCTCTGTGGTGATATTGGCTCGCACGTTCAGGCTTAAGGTCGTCAGATCGTTGACATTGATCTTAGCGCCGTTGGTTAGCTCCATGATGTCCTGGTCTGTGACTGCATTAATCAGGGTCAGGCTCGTGATTTTTATGCCCGTCGGTGGATTATTGATAACATTGCTCGCACCAGGGGTGGTTTTGGTAAAAGTGATGAAATTACTGCCTCCATCAGGAGATCTGCCTGTAGAAATATCGTTGGTTTGTGCACCGAATGAATAAGAATCAATAAAATTTGTGTTTGTACCGTTTGTTTGGGCAAGGCCAATCTGTTCACCTCCTACACTCAGTTTTATGCCCACATGCAGCACACCCTGCTGGGCCTGATCATCAGCCCATAGCAGCAGAAAGCCTTTGGCCGGAATGGTTGTCATGCCGGGATTGGTTGTAGGAATTTGATATTTGTTTGGTTTTGTAAGATCATCTGTGATGAACAAACCACCAACATCTACAGGGGTGGCATTGGCATTGTAAAGCTCAATCCAGTCGTCATGCTCACCAGCCTCATCGACCAGATCTGCCTGATTACCCGCCAGAAACTCATTGATGTAAATATTGGAGATGGCAGGTAACAGATTGGCACTCCCGGGGGTGGGAGCGGCAAAAGACTTAAAATACTTGCCAGCATCCGGATACCTACCCAGGGACACATCCGCCGTTTGACTGCCGTAAGGTGATGAGTCTATCGTAGACATATCCGTACCAATGATCTCTGTCAAACCAATTTCTCCTCCGGTGGCGTTTAGTTTAAAACCTAAGTGTAAGGCTCCCTGTGCTTGTTGATTGTCTGCCCAAAGAATAATAAAGCCTTTGGCCGGAATGGTCGTCAGCGAGGGCTGATTTGCAGGAATTTTCCATAAAGAGGGATTACTGAGGTCATTGGTCAGATACAATCCTCCAATATTTGTCGCCGTGTTGTTATTGTTATAAATCTCAATCCAGCCATCATGTTCGCCATTCTCATCAGTGATAGAAGATTGATTAACAGCCAGGAATTCATTGATGTACAAACCGGATCTGAAGGTTACTACATTCGAACTTCCGGGGGTAGGCACTACAAAATTCTTAAAAGTATTGCCTCCATCCGTTGATCGCCCAACAGATACATCATCCGTTTGCGCTCCGAATGTCAGTGAATCCAGAATAGTAACATTGCCACTAACCGATTGACTTAGCGCAATCTGCTCTCCACTTTTGCTCAGCTTTGGGCTAATGTGCAGCGGACCCTGGGTAGGCTGACCGTCAGCCCACAACAACAAAAAGCCTTTTGGGGGGAATCGTTGTCAGTCCGGGATTGTTGGCAGGAATTTGCCACTGGGTCAGATCACTTTTTTTATCGGTGATATACATGCCCCCAATGTTGACTGCTTGCGAATTTGCGTTATAGATCTCGATCCAGTCGTCAAACTCTCCAAATTCATCCGCATACTTGGTATTGCTGGCCAGAAATTCATTGATGAATAAGCCCGTTTGAACATTAGCAAGCGTATAGGAGCCTTCATGCAAGGCGCTCCAACTGCTATTGTCTTTAATTCTCGCTTTCACCTTTGTTTGGCCATTGATGGTGATAGCTCCCGTATAAGGAGTGGCCGTAGGCGCCAAACCCCCACCGGCTGTCCTCGGATCAGACCCGTCGGTGGTATAATAGATGGTTCCGGAAGTATTGGGGTTGCTCATGGTCAACTGAAAACCAAAAATGACCGTGCCACTTTCCTTGTTAAAGGCAGGTGGGTTCAGCGTAGAATAATATCCTTGTGCGACCAGCGCATTGATAAACCGGTTTGCATTTCCGTTCATTAATCCGTCTAGCCTGTTCACTTCCGGTGTCCAGTGAGCATCCCTGGTACGGGTCACACCATCTCCCACAGCATCACCCCAGCGCGCAGACTCGGCAACAACGGCGGTTTTAATGAAGTTGTTGAGGAGTGTCCAGCGAGCCCTGGAAGCATCATCGGTAAGAGGTCCGTTGTTAAAACAATTTTTGTACACCCGGTCCATAAATAACTGCATGAACTCAGGATTCCGGCGGGCGGAGTGCCATATCCTGGCAATAGTAGCCGAACCGCTTTGGTTATTCCTAAATTCGGGATGCACCCAGGCACCCTGGTTAGAGCCATTGGTAGTATCCCACGACCATTCGCAATCCCAGGCATAGTAAGCAAAAGGACCGGGAGGTACGTTACGGTTTCCTCCATGAAAATTATTTCCGGGCCAGTCGGTCATCCCGGTCATCCAGGTCACGATCAGGTAATCGCAATACTTTTCTACATCCAGATACTCTTTAAGCTGCGCATAATTAGTCGGATTGGTCATATCCTGATTGATCAGCGTATTGGTGAGGTAGTTGAACCGGGTGGGGTCTCCACTTCTGATACCATCATGATCCAAAGCCATCCAATCCTCAAATTTCCCCCCCCCCTGTATTGCGATAGCATTCCCGCATCGGTTCGTTCTACCGGGTTATAAAGCCCCCAGTATAATCCGTTGATATACAGATGGACAAAAGTACCTCTGCCGCCGACACCGGATACAGCTAACTGGGAAGACCGGTACCATTCATCTCTCGTATAAGCCGTCCGGTTAGGGTTCCAGTTTCTTGCCCAGGATCGGTTATTCCCGGCACGCAAAACAATTTTAGTATCTTTAAAGGTAGTAGCGGCATCTGCTCCATTTTGAGGTCCTTTTTTAAATAAACTGGAAGTAACACTGGATTTAATATCCAGCTTCAAAGAACGTTTCAAGCGGTTATGACTATGAGATTCCAGTCCACAGTTGAATTGCTCACTCAGATTATCCGGATACAAGATTTCTATGGAGGCTGGAAAGGTAGTCTCGCCTTCATACAAATTCCAGAATTCGTCCTTATTCAGCGCAATAGACATGGATGGTAGGAATAGAGGTTAACCCTTGTTTGATGATACCGCTGTAGGCAGCATCATTGACTACCCCCGGATCCATCTCATAGTCATGGATGGCGGTAGCGTTCCCCGAGCCGAGACTGTACGTGCGGTTAGGCCAGCCTGGAATATTGGCTGGTTGATGGATCACATCCTCCAGAAATAAATAAGAGTGGGTGACAACGGCTGAAACGGTACCGCCGCTATTATAAGCAATAGCTCTTATGACAGTCGTAGCCGTAATGGGAATCTGGTCTGCATACATGGAACCAGACGTGGTAGTAGGCGCTGTTCCATCGGTAGTATACCGGATGGTACCCCCGGAAATATCCGTACTGAGGGTCAATTGAAAGGCGGTTTCATAAAACCCTCTGACAGATGAAAAGGTAAGGTTCTGGCATACTCCTGGCATAGGTAAAAACCATAGCCACAGGAATAACAGGTGTGGGAAATTTCTCATAGCGATATAAATATTACAGGTTGGAAATAAGTTGCAGAGAAAAATATTCAGCCTGAACGACGATCAATTTCCCAAACTGTATGTCCTGTGCGCTATGGTGCTATCATTGATAGGCTTTAGAGCATAAATTTAAATTTTATTTTTAATTAATCAAGGACACTGATAAAAATAAGCAAACTATTTTTTCTGATTTTTATAACGATCAGTTGATCTCATTCATGGGAGACGATATGTCCGGTAACACCTCTCTGAAAAACAGATATTTTTTGCCTATTTTCCGCTAATTAATGCTTCCAAATCACCTTTATCCGTCGCTGACATGCTGTCGATAGCGCCTGGGCGATAGGTGCCCTCTGTATCAATAAACACATAGCTGGGAAAGCCACTGACAGAAAATAAGCTCATCAATTCACTCACGATGGTTTCCTCCACGAAGATATGCGTTCCCGGCTGCTCTAACTGGGCTATTTTCGCTTTCCATTATTCTGCCCCGGTCACCTTTTTGATCACTGCTACTTCTTTGGTGCTATAAAGTTTGCCATTCTGGCGGAAAATATCGTGGAACCACACTTTGGGTTCAGAGCCGTCTTTGATGGGTGTATCCCAGGCATAGATGGTATTGGTCTTGCCGGATACCAACCCCCAGTTGAAAGCGGAAATATTGTTTTCTTTCAGCATCGGCAGTATACTTTCAAACGTACTGTTGCGGCTACGCGCCATATACTCGGTGCAAAGCATGGGGCGACCATACTGTTTCAGATCGGTGATCCATTGCTGGTGGTCGGCTTTGTCTCCGTAGTTGTGGTAGGTGACTACATCCGAATGGGCTAACTGGTACTCATTGAGGTCTTTGAGTTCCAGGTTCCAGACACCGACCGAGACAGGTTGGGAGGGGCTGACTTCCCGCGCCCAGGCAAAGACACTTTGCAGCAAGGGCATATTTTTGTTGGCATAGCCGGAGTTGCCCGGCTCATTGTATAAGTCCCATACGACCACACGCTCATCATCTTTAAAAGTATTCATCACATCTTTGACATATTCTTTCAGCAGCGTATATGTCGCGGCTGAATCTTCGTGGATGATCTTGCCGGGGTCTTGTATCCAGCCGGAGTTGTGGGTGCCGGGTTTCGGAGCAGGTTGTTTGCCTGTCTGATAGGTATCGTTCCATACATCATCGAAGATCACAAACATGGTTTTGATGCCGTGCTTGTCGGCGATGGATAGATAGTCTTTCATGCGTTGCTTAAAGCCTTCCTTGTCTTGCTGCCATGCCAGGTGATGCAGGTACACGCGCACAGCGTTGAAGCCGATGGATTCAGCCCAGCCTAATTCTTTGTCTATGAGTTCGGGAGAAAAGGTAGCCTGCTGCCACATTTCCAGTTGGTTGATGGCATTGCTGGGAATAAAGTCGCAGCCTGCCATCCAGCCTGTTTGCCGGTACCATTCATTCGCCTTTTCGGCAGACCATCTTGCCTGCGAAGTTGGGTTATTTAGGGTGGTGTCCTGTTGCGTGGATCCTTGTTCCGCAGAAGGTCCTGAACAGGCTACGTTAAGCAAAATTACCGTCAGGATCAGATAAGCCATTTTATGCGTTCGTATCATCTGTTATAGGGTTGGTTTAGGTGTGATTTCTCTTTTATTTCCGCTAAAATCTGTAATCGTAATGTGTGTTGCCTTCTGATCTACCATCATCTTGCGGGAAGATTGCGACAAGAAGGTGGAGCCGTAATAAAACTCGGTGTGTCTCTTGTGGTTGTCCTTGTAGAGGATGTCAGCGCAAAGATCGCCCGCTTCCAGATCAATCCAGTCGGCAGCGTCCGTTCCCTGTATTCTACGGAACACTTTGAGGCTGTCCTGGTTTTGAGTAGCCAGCCATAGGTCTTCTCCCTGGGCGGTATGTACGGTGGCTAAAGCTTTGCCGTCGCCCGGCACAAAAAAGCCGCTTTCGGCAATGGACATACTCTGGAAGTTTCCTGCGCCATCGCCTTTCAGGCATAATCCCATAAAGGCGTCGTGCCGCCCGGAGAAGGGTTCCATGCCGTAATCGTTGCCTACCAGCAAAAGGTCCAGGTTGCCATCTCCGTCTACATCATCGCTCACCATGCCGTAGACCGGCGCTAGCTGTGCTTCTACAGGCAGCGGACGAATGCTGAACTGCCCTTTGCCTTTGTTTTCTATATAACTGGTGGCCAGATCGGTGGCTTGCAGCATGAGGGCATTTTCCCGGTCTTGGGCGCTCCACAGTGCATCCATCGTAGCGCCGCCAAAGGATTGGTAGGTAGGGTACCGTCTGCGGATGGCGGTCAGTTGTCCGATCAGATCATCCCGCGTGTGCATGGGGAAAGGTTTGCGGGTGCCGTCTTCGGCCTTCAGGTAGCAAAAGATCATAGGATCAATCTTGCCATTCTCGTCCAGGTCTTTGGCATAAAGGGTCATAGGCTCCTGGATAGAGGCCTTAAAATTAGCGTTAAGTCCCAGGTTTCCGGCTACATAGTCCGTGTCGCCGTCGTTGTCAAAGTCGCCCGATGCCAGACTGTTCCACCAGCCGGTATGCTCACTGATGCCGGTGTTGACAGCGACGAAAGTACTTCCTGCATTTTTTAAAAAAGTGACCGGCATCCATTCCCCGGTTAGTATAAGGTCTACTTTGCCGTCCTGGTCGAAGTCTGACCACAAGGCGTCGGAGATCATGCCCAGGTGTTGCAAGGTCGGGCAATATTGGCGGGTAACGTCTACAAACTGCCCGCCCTGGTTTTCCAGCAGGTAGCTTTCCGGCGCTACCGGGTAGGAGCCGGAGACGACCCGTCCGCCGACGAACAAATCCAGGTCGCCATCCTGGTCAAAATCGGCTGCCCGCACGCAAGAGCCATTGGAGAACTCCTGAGGAAGCGCCGCAGAGTTTTGCTCAAACTTTCCTTTGCCGTTGTTGAGATACAAGCGATCCTGGCTGGCAGGATGCTCCGGACGAAATTCATAACTTCCCCTGACCACGTACAGGTCTAAATCTGCATCGTTGTCTGCATCAAACAGCAGCACATCCATATCCTCTCCTTCTGCGTCATCCTGACCCAGGAGGCGGTGGGTATCTTTAGAAAATTTCCCCCGGGTATCCTGCATGAAAAATACGCCGGGCTTGCCTGCCGAACCTCCTATGTAGAGATCATCATAGCCATTGCCGTCCACATCTCCTACCGCGATGCCGGGACCATACTGACTGAATTTATGCGGGAGCGTCCGTTGTATGTTATAGTCTATGGCTTCTCTTTCCTCATGTTTGAAGGTGAGCCCGTAACGGGTGGCGGCTTCTGCCAGCAACGGGTTTTCCTTTGGGGGTAGGGCGGGCTTGTCCGTTTCTGTTGCCTCCTGATAAGAAAGCACAAGCGTTTGGTCTGCCTTGATCCGGGTCAGTTGCTGACGCTTGCTATCGGGCCATTGCACCAGCAAAGAGTCTATCTGTGTAGCGTCGCTTAGACCGAAGTGTGCCCTGCCGTCGACAGTAGAGAGGTATCCACGGGTGGGCTGATGTTCATAGTACTGCTGCCTGCCACCGGCATAGTAGAGATATACACGGGCTCCGATACCCTGCGTGTTCTTCTCTGACCCCTGAAAGGCGACAGACAGATAATGCTGCCGGTTTTGTTGTGTAGGATCATTTGATGTATTTTGGTAAATAAAAGCCTTGTCATTCATGTTGTTGACGACCAGATCCAGGTCGCCGTCGTTGTCCAGGTCGGCATATGCGCCGCCGTGGGAGAAGGAAGGTTGGTTGAGTCCCCAGGCTTGGGTGCTGTCGGCAAACAGAAAACCGCCGGTGTTTTTAAAAGCATAATTAGCGATCTTCACCACAGGAAAGGAATCGGCCATGGCCAGCGAGGTGTTCTCCACAAAGCCGCTTTGCCCGTTATCGTATACGGCGTAGTCCATATCGGTGACGTCGCGCGGGTAGCCGTTGGTGATGACCATATCGCGGAAGCCGTCATTGTCAAAGTCGGCCACCAGGGGCGTCCAACTCCAGTCGGTTTGGTAAACGCCCGCCAGGTAGGCTACTTCGCTAAACATGGGATGCCCTTCGGGCGTCATGCCCCGGTTGAGTTGCAGTACGTTGCGGATATACTGGTGCTCATAGTCGAACTTACCGGCGTTGATATAGGTGATGTAGTTGTTGCCGCTCAGGTTTACTTTCTTCCGCAAATTGTTTTCGGGCAACATCTCCAAAGCGATGATGTCCACCAGTGCGTCGTTGTTGATGTCTACCACATCCGTACCCATCACCGACCAGCCCATGTGTTTGATATAGTCACGCACGTGGTTGGTAAATTTGCCGTGCTGGTTGTTGAGGTACAAGACATCGTTGGCAATAAAGTCATTGCTGACGTAAAGATCAGGCCAGCCATCCAGGTTAAAATCCGTCACAGACACGGCATGTCCGTAGCCCTCGATCAGGATGCCTGCCTGGCGGGATACGTCGGTAAAGGTGCCGTTGCCATCGTTGCGGTAAAGGCGGTCATTGTTCAGGGCAGAACCATCAGTCACTTTGGTTCTAAAGGCAATGGGGGATTGTTTAGCGTCCAGCACATTGGTGAGCACATACACATCCAGGTCGCCGTCGCGGTCATAATCAAAGAAGACGCTCTGTGTGCTGTAGCCGCTGTCTGCCAGCCCGTAAGCCTCCGCCGATTCTTTAAAAACAGGAATACCGTCTCCATTCACACCCTGGTTGATATAGAGCAAATTTCTTCGCCGGTCGGGGTCTTTATGAAAGGTAGCCGATACGTAAATATCCAGCCATCCGTCGGCGTTGATGTCTACCACCGAGACACCGGTACACCATTTTCCGTCGCCGGTGACGCCTGCTGCTTGGGTAACATCATCAAAAGCCAGGGAGCCTTCCGTGTCATTTCCTTGGTTCAAATACAGCTTATTGGAGACCATATTGGCAGCGAAATAAATATCGGCGAAGCCGTCCTTGTTAAAATCGCCGATGCCGACGCCTGCGCCGTTGTAGAGATACGCTTCTTTGAGAATATTTAAAGAGTCGCTTTCAAAAATGGTATTGTTAAAATCAACACCAGTTTGCGAGGAGGGAAGCAAGGTAAACAGCGTAGAACGCGCTGGCTTCTCAGCGACTGGCGTCGTATCCTTTTCCGTACAAGCCGCAAGCACGGCCGACAGGAGCAAGACAAGCAGAGAGAGTTTGTGTATCAGGTTTTGTAGTATCATGGGTCATTGCTATTGGGCGGCTTGCCATCCAATATAGATAAGTACCCTGAACCCTCCAAATCCCTTATGCGGAATGCCGCCCACAGGACGCTTGATTTTATCTAACTTTACACTGAGTGTTACTCTACATGAGAAAAAATATATTTAACCACAAAGGGCACAAAGTATTACGCAAAGGGCACAAAGGTTTGGGCAGCTATCTTTGTGACCTTAGTGGCCGCCGCTGCGGTGTAAACCTTTGTGTTCTTTGTGGTTAATAAAAACTCTCATGTAGAGTGTTTAAATATTCAACCGGGCGCCGGGCGTACTCAATGGTCAAGGTCATCTCACTACAAGACTTACCTGTAAAAGATGAACTAATAAAGTAGCGTCAAATAACCGTTCCCAAAGCCATTAAGCTGCTGCTTATTTTTAGCTTTTTGCTGTCGATGGTGTTTTTATTGATCATAAATTTTAATTTGCCGTTCTCTTCATAAAAGCTGATACCGGCTCCTTTTTCAGCCAGTTCCTTTTTATCTGCAATGATGAGTACCCCTTGCTTTTTAGCAGCATTCAGCACCAGGTCTAAATGCTGGCTTTGATTTTCAGGAATGAAGATGATGTCGTATTGGTCAACCTCTTGGGGATTGTTTATTAGAGAAAAAGATACATGCTGAATTTCCTTTGCTTTCCATATACTCTCCATTTCGGCTATGATGTCCGAATTACCCATCACGCCAATTTTAAGACCGCTTTTTCCTTGGGGAAACTCAGTGTATTGCATAAACTTGTAGATAAAGACAGCCTTGATTTTGTTAGGGGTGATCCCTGCAAAACTACTCAAGCTTAATAGTAACAGGCTGTAAATTAACCAACGCCTTTTCAGTAATTGCGAGAGACTAATACGGGAGCTAAACATAAATGTCGGGGTGAAGAAAAGTGCTTCCGGATCATTAAAATCCGGAAGCTGCTATATTAAAATTTCAACTGTAAGCTTGCATAAATACCTCTGCCGGGCCTACCGGGAAGGGAGTTCATATTCCTTCTTACAACTTCAGGGTAATAAATAGCTTCGTTGAGCAAATTGTTGGTATAGATGTTTAAAATGCCTTGTAAATCTGTAGGCACTTTTAATAACTTAAACACATCTGCATTTACATTCAATGTCATATAATGATAAGGTCTTACCTGTGGATTTACTTGTTTAGTAACAAGCTTTCCATTGGAATATGCTGAAATATCGCCTCCCTTACCAAAATAACTATCAAATATACCCATACCAAAGCCTTTTTCATGGGTATAATTCAGGCCAAGCTTGGTCATCGTCATAGGGGTGCCATATACATCTTTCCTGTCATTATCATTCGTATTGGTTTGATAGGCGAAGGAACCTACCGCAGAAAGACGCTTGGTGAAGTTGGCTTTTCCTTCTGCTTCTACACCCTGTGAGGTTAAAGAACCCCGGTTGATATACTGAGGAATGGAAGTCGCTACCCCTTTGTACTGGGTTATGTACAGACTGTCTTTTACATTAGAGCGGGTAATAAGATTGCTTTGTTTGGAATTAAAATAGGTAACAGCCATCTCATATTTCCTGGAGGTGTATCCTAACTGGGTTTCAAAAGTACCCACTAACTCAGGCGATAAATTTTGATTGCCTACAATACCCGGTAAGGATACCGTATACCGCTCAAAGAAAGCAGGAGAACGGAAGGCTTGTCCATACAAAACTTTGGCGTACCATTGTTTTGTCATATAGAAGATAGTACCTAAACGGGGCACAACACTGATGGGCAGCCCTGTTACTTTGTTGGCTTGTATACCGGTGATAATTTTTGCAAAGGGAACCGGTCTGTAGTCGGCCTGCAGATAGGCGGCTCCCCAGGTCTCGTTATAGGCAGGAACCTGGTAATGAGGATCAGGATTGGTGCCTGAGGTGAGGTCAAAATTGTCAAAATTTGCCGTCAGTTCGGGTTGCGTAGCCCAGCCGGATTGCATGTTGGCCAAAGCTCCTATCGTGATGTTAAGATTTTCAGCAGGCTTGATATACGTCGTAAATTCTGCCAACAGATCATTGGAGGTTCGGTAAATCAGATTGTCTTTATACGCGGGCAGGGGAATATAATGGGTAGATAGGAAATAGTTATAGGTAGCATTAACAGACGTGGAAATTGCCTTTGAAATTTTATGCGAGTACCCAATATCTACCAGCCCTTTGTTATTAGTGACATTATAATCTATTGGGTTTCTCCATACGGGCGTTCTACCCATGATCCTTTGGTCTGAAAACACATAGGCAGCATTGACGCTCAATCCTTTGTAGCCTAATCGCAAATGGGTACCTATACCCTGTTCAGCCATAGGAATAGTGACAGGTGCTTTTAACGCTGAATCGGCAGTATTCGCCTGGTTGCGTATGACTGATTTTTCATCGCGGGCGGTAAAATCCCATCCCTTGCTGTTGAGATAGTTAACCCCTCCGCTTACTTTCAATCCTTTCATGGCGGTAGTACCGCTTACACCGGCTTGTATGGTTTGAAAGGAACCATAGCGAACAAAACTCTTCATGGAGTTTTTTCCTCCGTCTTTGGTGATAATATTAATCACCGAGGTATAGGCAGAGGTGCCATACAACACGGAGCCGGGTCCTCTTAGTATCTCAATCTGCTTGATCACATCCACAGGAAACATGGCGTTCAGCGCGCCGTAGTTAGATCCAATTGTGAAAACTTTCCCTCAATGGTCTGCCATTAATCAAAAAAAGTACATGAGTATCAAAGATGCTCGTATGATCTCCCCGAACGGTAATATTTCCTTTAGGATAATACGTGCCGTTATAGTAAGTAGCGGTAGCCCTGTCTAATACCTCTCCTAACGACATAGCTCCATAACTTTCAATTTCTTTTGCCGAAATGATGGACAGATCATACAGGTGTAATATTTGCGCGAATTAGGAAGATATTTGTATTTGAGTGTATATTTATGGCATCGCTATTCATTCGAAAAGCCAGCTATGATGGGCTTATATTTTTGATGTTTAAATAAAAAAAGTATGGGCAAAAAGTAAGGATTTACACCTTGCATGAAGAAGAGTTTTCTATCATTGAGAGCGTATCGCCTGAGGTGAAAGTGTCAGACATTATGCAGGAGTTTGGTCTGAAAACCCATGAAGAGTATATGCAGATAGCCGAAAACCAACATAAAAAATATTGGATATGATGAAGTAGAAAGGATTGCTAACGGGGAGTTTGCTTGAAGAAGCGTGCGTTTTTACTAACAAAATAATATTACATTTCTTAGGCTACCAGGTTTCATATTAAAAGCCTTACGATGGGTTTGCAGTAAAGTTTACCGCACCAGTTTTTCCAGGTAAGCAATACTCTTGGGTACCTGCACGGTAATGTTTGGACTTTCGTCTTCAATATAATAATATTTCACCCCAGCCTTTTTGGCTGCTTTCATGATGGCGGGTAGGTTGAGTTGACCGGTGCCCAAAGCCACGTCATTTTTTACATCGGTGTGCCCGGAATAGTCGCCTTTGACGCCCTTTTTCAGGTCTTTGACGTGCATGAGCTTAAAACGCTTGCCATACTTCTGGAGCAACTGTACAGGGTCTGCCCCCGGGTGAAAGACCCACAACACATCCATTTCAAAGTTCACATAGTTGGGATCAGTCTGCTCTGCGATGTAGTCAAAGAAAGTGCCTTGTTCGTAATGCTGGAATTCGTAGCCATGATTGTGGTAGCAAAACGTCAGGTTATGCTTTTCTTGGAGGGTTTTACCAGCCTGGTTGAAGTCCCTGACGGCTTTCTTCGCGTCTTGTAGGGTGAAGGCCTCTTCGTGCGGAATCCAGGCGACGCGCACAAAGCGGGCGCCCAGGGTTTTGGCATTCTGCGCCACTTCTTCGGTCTTGTTGACCAGGTCGTCATAGCCTACCCCAAAAGAAGTGCAGACCATGCCGCGCTCATCGAGCATTTGTCGAAGGGCTTTCGCCGTACTGCCAAAAAGGTTGGAAAACTCCATGTTGGTAATGCCCAGCGCCCGGATAGTATCCAGCGTCTTGGCGATGTCTTGCTCAAAGCTATGGCGATACGTGTAGGAGACCATCCCCAAATTATCCGGAAGCGGCGTTTTTTTTGAGGAGTTTGGCAGAGATTAAGTGTGCGGTACGCCTGCGAGCGTGGCCATGAGCAGAAAAAATTT
>JBBSNI010000109.1:0-14409 GCA_038232695.1 Cytophagales bacterium | reverse complement strand
TTGATCCTGCTTTTGAGCGTCAGGGTGGGAATGCGGGTGCCGTCGGAGCGGTAGGCAGGTTGGTCATCTTCCCACACCACATGCAGCACCACTTTGTTGTAAGCACCGTCGCTGTCGTGCCCGTGCCGGTACCAGTCGGAAGAACGGATATGAATTTCTATGGCGCCAGACCACAATATCCCGTCCAGTTTGATGCGGGCATTCAGAAAGTCGGGTCCGGCATTCAGGTTGTGTGAACCTACCGAAAGCACTTGTACGGCTTCGTTCTGTAGGGTCGTAAGCTGATCTTTGTTGAAATCCTGGTGTTGCCAGAGATAATGGAGTAAGTCTTCTTTCACGGGGATAAAATTTTGACTGGTAGGTGTGCTACCAAAATCTTACCAGGGTTTTAAGAAAGGCGCTGGCTGTGAGGCAAGATTTGTAGGAGATTTGTCAAAATTGAGGCAGGCAGCAAACGCTACCAGTCGGGCTTGTGGTCTAAGTAAAGCCTGACCAGTTCTACCGTATTGTTGACCTTACACTTCTGGAGCATGTTGGCGCGGTGGTTGGAAATGGTTCTTTCGCTCAAGAACAACCTTTCTGCAATCTGTTTGGAGTTGAGCCCTTCGGCGATCATCCCTAATACCTCTTTTTCACGTTTGGAAAGCACTTTGAGCGGGTTGTGATCATCAACTTCAGCTTTTTTCCTTGTCTTAAATCCCTGAACGATGATCTGTGTCACAGGCTGGCTATAATACTCTCCGCCGCCGGCTATGTGGCGGATAGCTTTCACAACTTCTTCTTTATCGGAAAATTTGGTCAGATAACCGGACACACCGCTGTTAAGTGCCTTGAATACATACTCGGCGGTCTCATGCATAGAAAAGACCAGCACTTTGGTCGCATATTCGTTTTTGTTGATCTCTTCCGTGATCTCAAAAATAGATTTGCCAGGCATACTAATGTCCGCGATCAGTATATCGGGTTTTGCCTCCCTGACCATTTCCATCGCTGCCTCACCATTGTCAACCGAGCCAATCACTTTGATAAAGTCATACTCAGCAAGGATAAAAGCTGTTCCTTGTGTGAGAATGGCGTGGTCGTCAGCTAACAGTACTTTTATGGGGGTCATCAGAAGTGTTAAGGTTCAACCATCATTTAATCAGAAGTTTTGCCAGTAGAAAAGCTTTAGAAAAGCAAGGATAATAATAGCATAAAAACAGAGGGAATGAAAAAAATGATTTGAAAAACTCCCAAATGAGGGACAAACACTACCGGGCTTTGATGATGAAAGTCACTTTTCCGGTAGAGGTCGGGGCGGGCTTCAGATTGTCGGAGGTTCTGCTGAACGTAAGTCTTTCTACTTCTTCGCGGTAAATCCTTTCTACTTCGGGGCTTACTGTTTTTTCCAGGGTCACCACCCGGGTCACATATCCCTGGTCATCGATGGTAATCTGAAAAGTGATCCTGCCGCTTTCGTTGGACAGATCGTTTGGCCGGGGGATATAATCCCAGTTCCAGCCGGTCATTTGCAGAGAAGCGCCTTTGTCGGAGCCTTTGGCGCCATAGATCGCACGGGCATCGATCTTGCCTTCTTCTTTGCCTTTGTCGCCTACCTTATCTACGTTGTCACCCTGGTTGGCGGTCGTAGTAGGTTGTTTGGGCGCTTCTTTGGCTACCTCTTTGGGCTTTACTTCTTTCTTAGGCTCAGGCTCAGCGACAGCTTTAGGTTTGGGCTTGACGACTTCTTCTACCACTGCCGGACTTGGTTCGGGCTGCACTTCGGTAGGTTCTTCGATCACCTCTTCTACTTCTTCTACTACTTTTGGCTCCTGCGTTTCCGTGACTTCTTCTATCTCCTCTTCGGGCTCCACGACTTCTTTAGGAGCTTCTTCCTGTACCACTTTGGCGGGTTTTGGCTGAGGTGTTTCGCCAGAGCCAGCTTCATCTAATCCGAAGTTAAGCTCAATGCCATACTGCGGCAGCGGCGGGTCAGGCTCTTTCCACGCCAGCACAAAAAAGAACAATACCAGCAAAAGGGCATGGATACCCACAGACACCAGTATCCCTATTTTGTTGTTTTTCTTTTCTTCTGTGGACATATCGCGTAGTATTAACGGATGGCAGCACGGCTACCGGGAACCTTCCGGCCGGGTAGCGATAGAGACTTTGGCTTTCAGCGCCGTCGCTATGCCTGCTACCCTCACTAAATATTCAACGGGAACAGACTTGTCAACGTTCAAAACGACCACGCCTTCTTTTCCCTGAAGCTGGGCAGCCAGCGTAGATTCCAACTCCGAAAAAGGCGTCTGCTTCTGATTCACGTAATATTTCAGATCGGGCGTAATGGTGACGCTGACCTTTTGCATAACAATATTGGCGATCTTGCTGGTGGGAAGGCTGACGGGAAGCCCGGAAGGCGTCACGAAGGTAGAGGTCAGCATAAAAAAGATCAGCAGCAGGAAAATAATATCGGCAATAGAAGAAAAGTTGAAGTTGGTAGAAACTTTGTTTCTTGACTGAAGGTCCATGGTGTGTAAAATTATCGTGGTTCTTGCAACAACTCAATGAAGTCTATAGAATTGTATTCCATCTTATGCACTACCTTGCTGACCAGCGACACCAAGTAATTGTACCCCAGGTAAGCAATGATGCCTACGATCAGTCCGGCAGCCGTGGTGATCATAGCCTCATAAATGCCGGTAGAAAGCAGTTGAGGGCTTACATTGCCTTCTTCCTGGGCAATCGCGATGAAAGCCTGTATCATCCCGGTAACCGTACCCAGAAAGCCGATCATAGGCGCAGCGCCGGAGATAGTAGCCAGCAGGTTCAGGTTTTTTTCCAGCCGGTAGAGTTCTATTTTGCCTATATTTTCAATAGAAGCTTCTATGGTGCGCAAAGGGCTCCCAATCTTGGAGATCCCCTTCTCTATCATCCGGGCAATAGGGCTGCTGGTTTGAGCACAAAGCATGCGGGCTCCGCTGATATCTCCGCTGGAAACCAGCGCTCTGATCTTTTCGGTAAACTGATCGGGAACCTTAGAAGCTTTTTGGATGGTCAGGACTCTTTCTACAAAAATGTAGATAGCTACGATAGACAGAATGATCAGGGGGATCATGATGTACCCGCCTTTCCATAACAGGTCTATGACGCGCACCGTGTCAGACGGGCTGGTCTTGGCTGTAGAATCTACGGCAGCACCTGTAGTGATCTGGAGTAGTTGTGTAGCAAAATAAATGGCAAGCATGTGGTATGATAAAATTCTGAAAGAACTGGTTGATCGTTAATATTTAAGTACCCAGGCATTGGGTCCGTATTCGCTGCGGAAGCTTTCAATCTGCTGCATGGCTTCTCCAAACGTACCGAAATCTGCTACCGCCACCCGGTGCAATAAAGGAGAGCGGCTGGTCGGCTTTATGATCTTCACTCCTACGTTTTTACCCGTCATCTGCTGACCTAAATCCTGGGCCAGGTCGGCATCCACAAAGCTGGCAATGACGATATAGGAACGCCGCATACGTTCGGAGACTGTGGTGATACCCTGGTAAGGAGCCAACGGATTAACCGTCGGCGTAGGTGCTACCACTTCCGGCTCCGGTGCGGGCTCTTCAACTATTGGGGGCGCCTGCTCTATGACGGGAGCCACGTAAGCGGGCTCAGGTTCTTCAAACCAGGCACTGATCTGGTCTACCCCATCGAAAAGAAAGAGGTAAACGGCCAGTCCCATGATCACAAAGAAACCGATGACACCAGCCATCACCCAGCCTTTGTTCATACCTTCCTCTTCATCGTCGGTATAGTAAGCAGGCGATTCAAAAGCAGGCGGCGTTTCATCTTCCCGGTCTAAGGGACTATATTCTACCTCCGGCAGGCCGAAGTCGTCCTGATCGTCTGTCTGTGTATTAGGGTCATTGTCTTGATCTTGCATGATAAAGGTCTTTTTCTTTAAAAAAACATTGCTAAACACTGCGATTTAATACGATAAACGCAAAATCCCATACCAAAAAGAAAGAATAAATTACGTGCGTAGGCAATTGGCTCATTAAACAAAGATACCCGTGATTCAGAAACTATAGGTTGCCCCCAGCATCACCATGATACCCCTGGAAGGATAATTTAAATACCGCTCATAGTTTTGTGCAAATATATTTTTTAATTGCAGAAATGCGGAAAATCTGTCAGAAAATAAATAATCTGTTTTGAAGCTCAGGTCAGCTACAGAGTCCAGCTTTCTTTGTGTATTGCTGGCCTGGTTCAATCCTTCGATGCCCGTGAGCACCATCAGTTCTGCATTAAAGATGATCTTCTCGTAGAGCATGTAGTCGGCCAGCAGGCTTAACTGAAAGCTGGGGCGGTGCCAGGGCTCAGCTACTTCGTTGGTGGTGTAGACATAATAATCAGCACGGAGGGCAGACTTCAGTCGCTCGCTGCTGCTGATATTTATTTCGCCAAATAAATTGAGCAAAAAGGTATTATCCGTGTCATACAATACATCGAACCGGGTAGAATCGCGGGCACTGTTGGCAAAAAAATACAGGTTTTTATAGCTCCCGGCCTGCAACCCGGCATGAAAACCCAAGATGCTGCTCACCCTGCCACGGAGTCCGCCGTGGAAAGCAAACACCCGATTGGTATGCGCCAGTCCTACATCCGACGACAGATAGGGGTTTTCCCTGGTCAGGTCCAGCCAGGAGGTTTTCTGTATATCTCCATCGACGCCAGCGTACAGGCGCACCTGCTGGCCTAAGTAGTAGGTAAACCAGAGATTAGGATAAAAATGAAGGCGGTTGCCATTCAGGATGGTATCGTTCTCATAGGCAATATTGAAGCCTGCAGTAGCTTCCAGTCCGGCATTACCTTCCGAAGTTTTATATCTGAAATAAGGCTTAAATTTCACCAGGTTGCGGCTGATAGAAGAGGAAGCCTCCGGCGCTGCAAAGCTATAGCGTTGCCAGCCCATCAGGTATGTTTCGCTCTCTATGTTCAGGCTGAGTTGATCGCTGATCTTAAAGCCTGCCTTGAGATCAAGTCCTAACTGGTTTTCAGTCGCACCAAACCGGTCGCTGATGCGGTCGAAGGATACGTTCATAGCATAGGCAACGGGAGCGTTGGCGCGGCTCTTTTGCAGCCCGGCACGAAAGTGCCCGATGGTAAAGTTCTGCCGGATAGAATCCCGATCCAGTTCCAGCGATGGCGCATAACCATAGTAATGATACCTTTCGCGCTCTGCACCTGCCTCTGCCGAAAACGTATGGTTTTTGGCAAAATACTTTCCGTTCAGCATCAGGCGGGTGTCGCTGTTGCCCGAATTGCCCTGGTCTACCGGGCCCAAGCGGGAAGAAAGATGACGAAAGTGCAACCCGTAACTGTAGTCTTTGCTGCGGGTATTGTTGACAAAAAGCTCCAGGTAAGGCGTAATGTAGTTGGCAATGCCTGCTTTGGCATAGTTGCCGTATAACTTGGGCAGCGGTGGCTCTTTTACTTTCAGTACCCGTATCTGCGGGGTGACGTCCGGCAGTTGGGGGGTAAGGTCTACAAAGCGATACGAAACATCAATTTGCGGTTTTTGGACGGGCAGCGGCGGCACCCGCTCAAAGTTGCGGTTGGCTTTGGGCAGTTCTATCTCACGGTCTTTCTCGATGATCACTTCTGCATCTTCAATCTCACCTTCTTCACTCCAGGGCTGCTGCTGCGCATAGGCAACATAGCTTATAACAGACAGCAGTAAGCAGCTAAAAAATATTTTCATGCAGGAAACGGTTGTCAGGTTGTATAGTACTTGTAAAACAACGGCGTAAAGTTAAAGGGAATTATAAGTAAACCCTACGATTTGAAAGAATTTAGGTGTTTGGGTGTTAAAGTGATATGGTGCGAAGGTGTTTTGGTGTTTGATTGCGTGGGTGTTTATTTTTCAGACGTGTGCTGGCTGATGAGTTGCTTTGCCAGTTTGGGCAGGCCGGTGCTGGCAGGCTCGGCAATGGGTATGATATTAGGGCGATGCTGGTATTCCGGCGTGTGGGGGTCTACGATATACACCGGCACCTGCTCACCTACATAATACAACAGTCCGGCTGCCGGATATACCTGTAGCGATGTGCCTACCACAATGAATATATCGGCTGCGGCAGCTTCCTGCTGTGCGGCTTCCATCATAGGAACCATCTCGCCGAACCAAACGATATGCGGACGAAGCTGAAATCCTTTTTCGCAGACATCTCCTATGTGGATGTCTCCTTCTATAGGATATACGAGATTTTCGTCGGCAGTGCTGCGGCATTTATTAAGTTCTCCGTGCAGGTGCAGCACCCGGGTGGAGCCTGCTTTTTCGTGAAGATCGTCGACGTTTTGAGTGATTACCGTTACCTCATAATATTCTTCCAGGGTCACCAGCGCCTGGTGTCCGGCGTTGGGCTGGGCCAGGCGGGCAGCTTTTCTTCTTTGGTTGTAAAAGTCCAGCACCAGCGCCCGGTTTTTGTGCCAACCTTCAGGAGAGGCGACCTCCATTACGTCGAATCCTTCCCAGAGCCCGCCCGCGTCGCGGAAGGTGGGGATACCACTTTCTGCACTGATGCCGGAGCCTGAGAGTACTATTAGCTTTTTCATCGTACTATTTTAACCCAAGCGGCTGCACTTCGTTTACCAGAATATAAAATAATTCCTAACTTGCTTTCCAGATTAGATTACTACCTCTTTTATCACTCAACCAATCTATTGCTCCCTAACCTATGGCTGTTAAGACCTCTAAGCGAAAAAAAAGAAATCCTCTTGTTATCATCCTTATTGTCGTCGGCGTACTCATTGCCGGCCTGTTCGTTGCCCGCCAGGCTGGCTGGATCGGCGGGGAAGACACTATTGCGGTGAACCTTGCCAAAGCTGCTAAGCGAACCATTATAGAGCGCGTAAGCGCATCGGGCACCATTCAGCCCGAAACTGAAGTTAAAATCTCCCCTGAAGTGCCCGGCGAGATCATTGCCCTCAACGTAGAAGAAGGAGACTCCGTAGAGCAGGGCAGCCTACTCATCAGGATTCGTCCGGATAATTTTGAGTCTGCCGTCTCCCGTTCGCTGGCTATGCTCAACCAGCAGAAAGCCAACCTGGCGCAAGCCGAAGCACAGGCTGCCCGCGTACAGGCGCAGCTACTACAGTTGCAGGCGGCTTACAAAAGAAGCAAAGGCCTGTACGACCAAAAGGTGATCTCCGATGCAGACTTTGAAATAGCTGAAAGCAACTACAAGGTAACCGAACAGGAAGTCAGATCAGCCAAAGAAAACGTACAGGCAGCACGCTATGCCGTACAAAGCGCCCAGGCTTCGGTACAGGAAGCCCGCGAGAACCTTTCTTTTACCAGCATCTATGCGCCTGTAGGTGGCACAGTCTCTAAATTAGACGTAGAAAAAGGCGAGCGCGTCGTAGGCACTTCCCAGATGGCAGGCACCGAGATGCTGCGTATTGCCGATTTGAGCCAGATGGAAGTGCGGGTAGATGTCAATGAGAACGATATTATCCGGGTATCTATCGGCGATACGGCCATGATCGATGTAGATGCGTACAGCTATCTGGACAAAGAATTTAAGGGCGTAGTTACGGCTATTGCCAATACGGCCAATGCAAAACTGACCCCCGAAGCCGTGACAGAGTTTGAGGTTCGCATCCTGCTGCTGAGCGAGTCTTACCAGGACTTGATCGAAAAGAAAGGACGCTACCCTTTTCGTCCGGGTATGACCGCCAGCGTCGACATCATTACCCAGCGCAAAGAGAACGCTTTGTCTGTACCGCTGGCTTCTGTAACTACCCGCCCCGACAATGAAGAAGACAGCACCCGCAGTACATTTGGGAACGAAGAAAACATGCTGGAAGTCGTGTTCCGAAAGTCAGGCGAAGCCGTAGAGCGCGTAGCGGTCACCACAGGCATCAGCGACTACGAAAACATAGAAATCCTTAGTGGGCTGGAGGCCGGTGATGAGATCGTTTCCGGTCCGTATATCGCGGTCTCCAAGCAGTTGAAGGACGGCAGCCGCATTGCTGTTGCCAAAAACAGTAAACGCAGGGGAAGGGAAAGTAAGGCGGAATAGATAACATGAAATTGGCAATTGTTAGCATAAATATGAGCTAAAATTGCTAAACCTCTTCTACAGGTACAAAAGTTACCTTATCTCCTTTATTTTCATAGCTTTTTGCCTTCGCTTTACACTGATCTTCGCTACCATAAAACTTTCTATCTATCTTACCATTTATTGATAAGTAATATTTCTGCTCTTTAGGCAGTTCATAATTACCGTCTTTTGTTTTCATAATTTCAAAGCATTTCGTAAAATCTGTCCCAATTTATAAACTTGCAATGGCATTACCAACTCAATATATTTTACCGTCGTGCCCCACCTTATATTTTGTACATACTCAAAATTATAACCACAATCTTAATATTTGAATATTTCATATTGAAAATTAAGCTAAACCAGATTCTTTTTCATAAATCATTAGTATCCTGACGTTAAGCTCATGAAAGCTTAACTTCCAAGTCTTAACGCTTATGCATTGCCACAAAAAACGAAAAAAAGCAACGGAGACCTTCCGTTGCTTCATGTATTTATCAATGTCAAAGACCACTTTTACTCCCCTCCGTTGCTGGTGATCTGCGGGATTGATTTGGTAAACTGTATTTTACCTAACTTCTGCGACCTTTTGTACTGCCCGAAGATGACCATTTCGTTGGCAGCAATTTGTTCGCATACTTTCGGGCGGGTCAATACTTTGGAATCATAACGCATGAACAGGGCGTCTTTGTGCTGCCGCCCCTGGGCATCCACTTCTACCATCGCTACGATGGCCGACTTCTTTTTGAAGTTGACCGCATAGGTCTTGCCCGGTTTGCTGACCATGTTTTTAGGGTTGTCGTTGAAGATAAAGTAAAGCTTATCGCCTACGACTGACATGGTATATGAGGAGAAAAACCCTCCGTCGTTTTTAGATATCTGCCGCTTCGGGATTTTCTGTGCCCAGTCTATATTTCCCTTTGGGTTGATATTCACTACGATAATATCATTGTAGTAATAGTTGTATGTCGTGGTGGTGACACCATTGCTGCTCCGGGTCGTCGTGACAATCACATAATACTGCTCTGCCGTGAGTACAGCACCTCCATCGTCTCGCAATACGATATTATCAAGATCATAGTTATACAGTTCTATGTTTTTGCCTTTCGCCATTTTTTTCCTGGTTCTCTCGGCTTTTCCTTTCTTCATATTCTGAGTGATAAAGTCAGCCTCAAAGGGTTTATAGTTTTTTTGTTTGACTGCTTTTGTTTTGCCGTCTATGGTCAGAAAGTAGCTGCCTTTGATACTGCTTGCGGCGTTCTCAGAGTAAAAACCGGCGCAAGTAATATCCTGGTTGTCTCTAACAGCTATTTGCATATCCTTCAGGTACAGTGCGTCCAATTCTACAGGATATTCTGTCAGCGAATTTCCTTTATCCCGGTAACTTAGTATCTGGTATTTGTAATTGACCTCTCCCCTGCGCTTTTCTTTTCTCTTTTCATTGTAAATCTGACCGAGCAAATGGACGTTACCCTGGTTGTCTACTTTGAAACGTTCTGTATCAAAAAGTTCTTCCTGATAGGGCAGCGTAATTTGTTTTTCCCACAAAGACACAAGCCGTCCGCTGAGTACATGAAAACCGAATCGCTCGCTTTCCTTCTTTTGGTAAGGCATATCGTAATAGACTAAAAACTTGGATGAGTCGCGGGAGATGCTGTACTGGAAGCTGCCGCTGTTCTTTTTGCGGTAACCTTCATAGTCTACCTCTGCCACTTTTTGAGAAACAGCTTCGGGTTTCAGGGTTTTCTTGTCAACTTCTTGTACAAACAGCATATTTTTTTTCTGCTTTTGGTCTTTGTACGATGAGAACAGATACAGTTGATCGTTGAGATGGATGATAAATTCCAGTTCTCTCCTACCCTCTTCATATTTCATTGCTATCTCGGTAGAAGTAGTCAGGTTCATATCCCGGTCATAATGTTCCAGTTGCAGATCGCTGAACAAGCCATACAAGCCTTTGGAGATAAACCTGACGGCATACACCCCGGTTTTATCGTGCCCGATCACATCCTTCAGGGTAGACCTTTTGGAGGCGCGCATCTCTTTGCCCCAGCTCGTTTTTGCCGTTTTGTTGATAGGCTGCCCTGCCACAAAGTTTGTCATGAGCAGCATCAGACCAAACATCATTATAATTTTTACTTTCATACATTTTAGTTTTAAGTTTGAACTCAAAACTATAATTAATTTAATTTAAAACATAATTATTTGAATTACACAAAGTACAAGTGTGATAATTTTCCTTTTTTGCCTAAAAACTTCTTAGATTGAAGTTAAAGTTTTCACCCTGCTTAAATCTAAACGCATTCGCTTTTGTATTTGAAAGTCAAGCGCTAACCCCTTATGCGAGTACTGATCATAGAAGACGAAAAACTTGCTGCCAAACGCCTGGCTGCCCTTTTACAACAGTGTGAAGCATCTGTTACCATTATTGATTCACTGGATACAGTAAAGAAAGCAGTTGCCTGGTTTCGAAGCCAGCCGCCACCAGACCTGACCCTGATGGACATACAGTTGGCTGATGGGCTGAGCTTTGATATTTTTGAACAGGTGACTGTTAGCTCTCCTATTATTTTCACCACTGCTTATGATCAATATGCCATTCAGGCGTTTAAGGTCAACAGTGTGGACTACCTGCTCAAGCCTATCGGAAAGGAAGACCTGCAGGCAGCCTTGCATAAATTTACCTCATTTCATGCCGTTCCCAAGGCTGAAGCAGTTTCTCACAGCCTGGCTCAAGTCCGGGAAGCGATTCATATAAGTGGGTAAAAGTTGCGCCATTTACCCAAGGATGTGGAAATATCTTCCCCAAACAATACCCAGTGAAAGCAGGCAAATTATTGTGCCAGCGTTTTGTTTGCCAGCCATACCGTCAAATATGAATCTGTATGGTGTTGAATGTCAATATATTACGTCTGTACACCCAAATCCGAAACTTACTGTTGTTAGAAAAATGGCAGCATGTTTGCAAATTTATAGTGCAAGAGGGTTATAGATAAGCTTGATTTTTTTAACTGTATTTAGATTTATTTTTTCAACTCCAAGCTTGTCTGTCACAACACTACTTTAATGAGGCTAGCAAAAAGGCGGTATAACTTCGGATATACCGTTTTTTTTATTTATAGAAATTTATAATATTCGCCCCAGCAAAATTTCTACTCACCTAAACTAACTAACTATGGATTCCAATACAATGTTGCTCATCGCCTTAGGCGCCGTCCTGGTATTGTCTGCTGCCACTCTTTGGCTGGGCAACCGCAAAGGATAAAACTCAGTTTTCTCCCTATTTTGAGGAACCGCTTCCATATTTTAAACTTTTTGATTATAAAATACTGAAATACATTGACCTAAGAAGCGATACCGTCACCAAGCCTACGCCAGCGATGTTGGAAGCCATGATGCAGGCAGAGGTAGGCGACGACGTACTGAGCGAAGACCCTACCATCAAACATCTGGAAGAGAAGACGGCTGCCTTGTTTGGCCTGCAAGCCGGTTTGTTTTGCCCTTCCGGCACCATGACCAACCAGATCGCTATCCGCATTCATACACAGCCCCAGCAGGAAGTGATCTGCGATAAGCGGGCGCATATCTATAACTATGAGGGTGGCGGCATTGCTTATAACTCTTTTTGCTCGGTCAGACTGCTCGATGGTTCACGGGGGATTCTTTCTCCTGAAGACATTGAAGACAACATCAACCGCCAGGATATTCACAACCCGGAAACAGCATTGGTGGCTTTGGAAAACACCGTCAACAGAGGCGGCGGCTCCTGTTATACCCTGGATCGCATCGCTGCCATCCACCAGGTTTGCCGGAAGCACGGAGTGGGGCTGCACCTGGATGGCGCGCGGGTATTCAATGCGCTGGTGGCCACGGGCGAACCGGCTAATGCTTACGGACAGTATTTTGATACGATCTCTGTCTGCCTTTCCAAAGGGTTAGGCGCGCCGGTCGGCTCGGTGCTGTTAGGAAGCCGGCAGATGATACAAAAGGCGCTTCGCGTCAGGAAGGTGCTGGGCGGCGGAATGCGCCAGGCAGGCTATCTGGCGGCAGCCGGCATCTACGCCCTCGACCATCATGTGGCTTTGCTCCCCGAAGACCACCGCCGCGCGCGCACTTTGGCAGATGGGCTGAAAAGTTTACCCTTTGTCGCCAACGTCTTGCCTACGGAGACCAACATTGTGATCTTCTCTTTGCAAGGCATCACTCCCACTGATTTTCTGGAAAACTTAGCTGCCGCAGGTATCAAAGCCATCGCTTTCGGAAAGCATGACATCAGGATGGTGACTCACCTTGACTTTGATGATGAGATGCTGGCAAAGGTGATGGAAGTGTTGAAGCAAATCAATGCTCAAACTTTTTAGTGAGGCACCAACTCCTCGTTTCCCTGCTTTTCAATCTTGCGGATGATGGCGTTGGCACGGCGGTCGGCGATCTGTTGCTTCATGTGGAACCACTTGTCGCCCAGGCTCTTGCGCATCATGTAGTCCACGCCCTGACGTACAGAAAGGTTCATCAGTCCTTTGAGCCTTTTGTTCAGGTGAGGATTCAGGGAGCGCATACTCATGCCAAAGCCGCCCTCTACGTACTCTATGTAGTGCCAGAATTCGCCAGGCATAAACAGCGTATCGCCATGCTTGATGATACATTCAAAGCCTTTGACGTACTGCAAACCCGGGAACCGCTCATAGTCAGGTTTGACGACATTGACACCCGTGTGTACATTGCATGGATAGCGGTACAGTAGGTGAGAATAGGCAGGATCAAAGAGAACGACCCTGCGCTTGCCCTGGAATTGGGTCAGGAAAACGTTGGACATATCAATATCCTGGTGCATACGGGCAATGGAGCCTGTGCCGCCGAAAAACATGAAAGGATATTCTTTCAGAAATTTGGTATTGATGTCAGGATAACTAAAATCGTTCATCAGTTCAGGACAATCTTTGAAGATATTCCAGAGATTGATGCGCAGGTCGGTCGGCGTGCTGGCGATCAGATCCAAATAGTCGGCAAACTTCATCCTGCGGTGCGGCACTTTGAGGGTTTTGTCCAGATCAGATTCCCGGTTTTCGTAGACGCCGATGGTTTTGTCGCCCGCCACTTTTTTAAAATAACCAAAATCCCATTCTTTGTAGGCTTTGGTATCTTTTAGCAGACCTCTGAGAATGACAGGTTTTTGGGGTTTGAGATATTTTTCCTCGAATACTTTGAGGTCAATATCTTCCATGATGTCGATAGGATGGTTGAAATCAATAGCCATAACACAAATTTTTATTGGTGGTGAATGTTGCAAATTTATAACTTATCGTTAATTGTTACGATAATTTTTTTTGTTTGTACAAAATTTGCCTGAGTCATAGCTCACATTTCATCATATTTTACGATTGCAAGCCTTTTGTCCTTTGCCACTGTTGAAAACCAGTTTTACCTTTTTTCTGCTTTTATGCTGCCTGGGAGGTATACCTGGCTCCCCGCGGGCAATAGGGCAACCTTTGCAGACACCCACGGGGCAAGACACAACCGAATGGCTGACCATCCATAAAATCTTTGTGACCGGCAATGATAAGACCAGGGAAAAAATTATTCTCAGAGAACTGAGCTTGACTGAAAATCAGATGATTATCTCTTCTGAGCTCGATGAAATCCTTAAAGCAGGCCGCAAAAAACTTCTCAACACCCAGCTTTTTCTGGAAGCTACCATCAGCCCGGTACGGCTGGAGAACGACTCCATAGACCTGGTCGTGCGGGTAGTGGAGCGGTGGTACACCGTTCCTTCTCCCTTCTTCCGGCTGGCAGACCGCAACTTTAATGTATGGCTGACTACCCAGAACCGCGACTGGCGCCGGGTGGAGTACGGGGTCCGTTTCTTCAAATATAACTTTCGCGGGCTCAATGAGCGTTTGTATTTCTATACACAGTTTGGCTTTACCCGCCAGTATGCCATGCGCTATGTGATTCCTTACATAGATAAAGCACAAAAAAACGGGCTTGAGTTTAGATTCGGCTATTCAGAAAACAGCAACATCAGCTATCTGACGCGCGACCATCAACTCATTTTTACCGATTCGCTGCCGGGTCTGGCAGCCAGAAACTACAAAGGGCTGGTTGGCTGGCGCTACCGCCCCTCTTTTTATAACAATCATTGGTTGATGCTTGGCTACGAGCAGCGGCAGGTAGCCGACACCATCTCCGAGCTGAATCCAAACTATTTTCTCCGGACCGGCAACCGGCAGCAGTACTTTACCCTATCTTATGGCTTCAAAAGCGACCATCGGGATTATATTGCTTACCCACTGAAAGGCTACCGATGGGACGTAGAAATCCAGAAGCTGGGCGTGGG
>JBBSNI010000108.1:0-14430 GCA_038232695.1 Cytophagales bacterium | reverse complement strand
CTACGCAACATGGGTTCTTCCTGCGCATCGATCAGGATAGGGTCTACCGGGTCGTTCTGGTCGGAAACAGGATCGCTGATCATGTACTCGCGGATGCCGGGGCCAGCGATGCTGAGTCCTAAACCGGGTTTGATCCAATCCACAAATTTTGCATACAACAACTCGAAAGGCATATCCCCGGCAGGCAGCGTTACTTTTCCCTGTTGGCGTCCGCCGCCCAATGCAATGACTTCTTTCCGGTTGATCCGCAACAAACCACCGCCGCCGGGCAGGTTCAGGTTAAACGTATATTCGCCGGGTTCTTCCACATGCAGCTTGCCCTGGTAGCGGATCAGGAATGAGTCGGACTGGACACGCAGATCGGATGTGAGGATCACGGAAGAGCCTTTGGCTTCGGGGGGCAGGGCTTCGTAGTTGGGTTCTTCTTCAAACCTGCCGTAATATACCGCATAGGTCAGGTCGGTAAGTTTAGGGCGAGGCTTGCTGAAAGGGGTGATGGTGATGTTTTTGAAAGCTACCGCGCCATGATCGCCCTGAATACGCAGCGGCCCCCGGGCTGCTTCCTGGTCGCCCTGCATTGCACCGCGGGTGGGGCCCATCAGTGCTACATTGTCATGGATCGTCACCCCGTTTAAGACGACCTGCAACATTTTGGCATTCTCTGTTTTCTTGCCCTGGGCATTGAAGCGGGGCGCCTGAAAAGAGATTTTCAGGTGTTGCCACAGACCGGGCGCACGGCTTACGTTCTGGCGGGGTGCATAGCCCTGGTAACCTTTCTGCCCTTCCGGCTTGCTTTCGTCCCAACGCTCGTAAATACCTCCATTATCGCCGGCAGCCTGATGAATTTTTCCCCAGCTATCCAGCAGTTGTAACTCATAGCGACCTTGCAGATAGATGCCGGAATTAGAACCTTTGGCCATCATATAGTCGAGCTCAATGTCTACATCCCCATATTCAGCTTTTGTATATAGGTCTTTACCCTTTGTTTTGCCGGGTATATTGGCAAGTATACCTTTACCGGGGGCAGTAGCAAGGCTCTCCTCTTCGGTAAGGCTGGCATTCACGTCGCCTACGATCTGCCAGGTAGGACCAGGGTCTTTGAAAGCGGAAAGATCGTTCAGCGGCAGTGTCTGGCCGGTGGCCGGCTGATACCACCACAAGCTCACCGCAAGAAACCATACACAGTGAAGAACGCTGGGGCGGGCGGATGCTTGTGGCTCATCTAAAGTTTGTGACATAGGTAGAGGGTTAGTAGTCTGTGAAGTTATGAAGGGGGTAAAGATATACAACAGAAGGTCATGCATCAAATAGTTCAGCCACAAATCATCCAAAGCTTTTCAACAACTTATCAGATTACTTTTCTTAATTTTTACATTAAAGTGTATATTTACACACATTTATGTAAATAATTACCAATGGACATATTAACCCATATTGAAGAAGGGGTTACCTCCCAGGAAGTGAGACGTTTCCAGCACACCTTTGATCTGACAGCCCAGGACATGGCTTTTCTAAGAACCTTTTTCGCATTGCCAAACCCAAATTCGCCCACGACTTGTCCGGCACAGGTGCCAAAATCAGTGGTGGGCGTTGGAATCTCGCCGGAAAAGCAGTAGTCTACACGGCAGGTTCCAGTGCTCTTTGTTTGTTAGAGCATCTTACTCATCTGAGCCGCGCTGACATTGAGCTTACTTTTCAACTGTGGATACTTCCTACTACATTTACGACGCTCGTTTTATTGAGAAAAGGTAGTATTGTATTATGAAAGCAGAAAGCTTTTGTTTGATCCCTGCCAAAGCGGCTTCTATCCGCCTGAAGGGAAAAAATCTGTTGCCCATCAACGGCAAAGAAATGATCTATTATGCTATTCATGCCGCGCAGCAATCCGCTTTGTTTGGCGATGAGATTGTTGTCTCCACTGAGTCGGAGCAGATACGATCAGTAGCAGAAAAATATGGCGCAAAAGTTCCTGACCTGCGCGACGAAGCACTGGCCAAAGACCCTTACGAAGTGTATCATGTGGCCCTTGACTTTCTGGAAAACCATCCTGACTACCAGCAATACCCTTCTTTTTGCATCATCATGCCGACCGCTCCACTGGTGCAAGCCGGGGATGTCGTGGGCGCCTACCAAACATTTGCCAGCAAAGGATACGACAGCCTAATGTCTGTTTCCGAAACGGAACATAATGCTTTGCGTAGTGTGCGGATCGAGGATGACGTCATGAAACCGCTTTTTCCTGAATACCTGCACAAAGGCAGCCGGGAACTGGAAAAGACTTACCAGATCAATGGGGCGGTGGTCTGGCTGAAGACGGCTGCTTTCCTCAAGCATCAGAGCTATTTTATAGAACCTATTGGCACGTATATCATTCCACGCGAACGCTCCGTTGATATAGATACGGAAATGGATTACCTTTTTGCTAAATTTCTCCTTGAACAATATCACCACGCATAACAGGATTTTTTTTCGTGCCGATGCCAATGCCCACATTGGACTAGGACACGTTTCGCGTTTGCTGGCGCTGGCAGAAATACTACGGACTCACTTTCCGTGCTTTTTCATCACCGCTGATCTTCCTGCCACCATGACCTCACAGGTGTTGAGCGTATGCCAGCAAATTCATACGCTTCCTGAACCTGACGATTTGGTTTCGGAAGTCTACGAACTGACAGTGAATATATTACAGGCAGGCGACCTGCTGGTGCTGGACGGCTACCAATTTTCAGAAGCCTATCAGCGTTTCATACGCTCGGCAGGTATAACGCTCATTTGTATTGATGATCTGCACCAGATGCATTTTTATGCTGACGCTGTGATCAACCCGGCAGGAGGAATTGAGCCAAGGGATTATCGGGGAGAAATTTATACCTGGTATGGATTAGGTCCTGCTTTTGCACCGCTTCGCTCTCCTTTCCGGCAAGCAGCAGGGCAAGGAAAAAAAGCTATAGCAAACATTAAGAATATTTTCATATGCTTCGGAGGATCAGACACTTATGACCTGACAGTTAAAGCAACAAAAGCATGTCTATCCACAGGCATTTCGGGGAGCATACAGGTGGTCGTGGGCAGTGCTTACCAGCATATGGCTTCTTTAGAGGAGCTGGCTTCAGCTTCTGAGAAAGTATTCGTGCATCAAAATCTGAGCGCAGAAGCCATGGTAAGCCTGATGCAAACCTGCCAGTTGGCCATTGCCCCTGCCAGCACGATCTCCTATGAAATTTGTATGGTCGGTCTGGGTTTGATCACAGGCATGTCGGCAGACAACCAGCAGGGCATCGCGCGTTATCTTTCAGCAGCCGGGTGCGCTGTACACCTGGGCGATTTCCACCAGGCCACCGAAGAAGATATCCGGCAATGTATTGTCCATACTGATCTATCTGTTTGGCAAGAACAGTTGTCCTGTCAGTCGCAGGTATTCTTTGATAATGCTTCCGGGCTGTTGAAGTTTTTTCAACGGCTGGCGATAGAAAGGCATATGACCGCCAGGAAAGCGCAATGGCACGACGTGCTGACGTATTACGACTGGGCCAATGAGCCGGAAACGCGCCGCCAGGCGATCTACAGCGAAGCGATCTCTTTGGAAGCGCATACGCTTTGGTTTAAAAGAAAGATCGCCGCTGCCACTGATTTTCTGTTTATCTTTGAGCGCGACCGGCAGCCTGTAGGGCAGGTACGTTTTGAGTTGGACAAAGGAAAATACGTTATCAGTTTTTCGGTAGATGCTGCTTTTCGCGGGCAAGGCATAGGAAGTGTGCTGATCAAGATGGCACTGGAAAAGCTTCAGCAAAACCTGGGTTTTCGTCCGAAGGTGAAAGCGTATGTCAAACCGGCGAATACAGCTTCTTGGTATGTCTTTCGTCAAAACGCATTTCTCTATTTAGGAGAGGAAACCATCCATCATGTATTATTGGAAGTATTTGAAAAATGATCACCATCAGTAACAGAACTATCGGGCAGGGACATCCCTGTTTTATCATTGCCGAATTATCAGCCAACCATAGAGGAAGCCTGGAGACAGCCATACAAACCATACGTGCCGCCAAACAGGCAGGCGCCGATGCTATCAAACTGCAAACGTATACACCGGACACCATTACCCTGGATATTAAAAATGATTATTTCAAACTCTCCCATGGAACGATCTGGGACGGGCAGTATTTGTACGAACTCTACCAGGAAGCCTTTACACCCTGGGAGTGGCATGAAAAACTTTTCCAGGTAGCCCGCGACGAAGGATTAATATGCTTTTCTTCTCCCTTTGACTTTTCGGCGGTAGATTTTCTTGAAAAACTCAATGCACCCGCTTACAAGATCGCTTCTTTTGAGATCATGGATGTACCACTCATCCGCTATGCCGCGCAAAAAGGCAAACCTGTGATTATCTCTACCGGAATTGCCGAACAGGAAGATATTGAACTGGCTGTAAAAACCTGCCGGGAAGCCGGAAACGAGCAGATCGCTTTGCTCAAATGCACTTCCTCCTATCCTGCTCCATTGGATATGGCCAACCTGAAAACCATTCCTGATCTCCAGGAAAAATTTAAGGTAGTCGCCGGGCTTTCCGACCATACGCTGGGCATCGTTGCCCCGGTGGTAGCCGCTACGCTGGGCGCCAGCCTGATAGAAAAACATTTTATTTTGGACAAAAACCTGGGTGGACCGGATGCTGCTTTCTCGCTAGACCCTGCGGAGTTTGCTGCAATGGTACAGGGTGTCCGGCAGGCAGAAGCTGCGCTGGGACAAGTGAGCTATACCTTGTCTGAAAAAGTAAAAAAGAGCCGCCTCAGTACCGGGCGTTCTTTGTTTGTCACCCAGGACGTTAAAGCCGGTGACACCATCTCACCAGACAATATCCGGTCGGTACGTCCGGGTTACGGGATGCACCCTAAATATTATGAGGCCATGTTGGGCAAAACATTTGCCGCTGATATAAAAGCAGGCACGCCGCTTCAGGAAAGTAACATCAACGGACAACTGTAAGGCGATTCTGTGGGCATTATCAAAAGGCAAACCATCAAGTCTACCGTCTATATTTACATAGGTGCGGTACTGGGGTTTGTCACCACCTCGCTTTTGTTCCCAAAATACCTGACGCCCGAGCAGATCGGGGTGTTGGGGCTGCTGGTCTCTTACGCCGTGTTGTTCGGACAGGCAGCTACGCTGGGTTTTGGGGGTGCTACGGTGCGTTATTTTCCGTACTTCCGCAACCCGGAGAAGAAGCATCATGGCTTTCTATTACTGCTGGTGATCGTGACCCTGGTGGGCTTCTTGTTGTTCCTGGGTGTTTTCTTTCTGCTGCGCCCTTACCTCATAGAGAGCAACCAGGAAAAATCACCACTGTTTGCTACTTACCTGGATTACATTATTCCCCTTAGCTTTTTTCACCTGCTGTTTCTGGCATTGGACAGCTACAATCGCATGTTGTACAACGCTACGACGGGTACCCTGCTCAAAGAATTTGTGCAGCGGGTATTTATCCTGCTTTTTTTGCTGATGTTGCTGGCAGGCTGGATTGCCTTCGGTGGTTTCCTTTTGTTTTATACCATCGCTTTTGGCCTGACCGGCTTGCTGCTCATTCCTTTCCTGATGTGGCGGGGCGAGTTTCATCTTCGCGCTGATTTTTCGCTGCTCAACAACGCTAAAATGAGCAAAGGAATGATCAGCCTGAGCGCGTTCAGCTTTCTGACCGGGTTCAGCGGCTTTGCCGTCACCAGCATCGACCGCATCATGCTCAACGAGTTTTTCAGCACGTACGAAACGGGTATTTATATCACAGCCGTTAATTTTGGTACGCTCATTATGATGCCTTCTCGGGCACTGCGCGGCATCGCTCCTACCCTGATCGCTGATGCTTTCAAAACCCGCGACATGGACAAGATCGCGGGCATCTACCAGAAAAGTACCATTACACAGTGGATCGTCGGTTTGTACTTTATGCTGGGGCTGTGGGGTAATGTGGATAATATATTTCAGTTATTACCGCCTGAGTACGAAGCCGGACGCTACGTGATCCTGCTCATCGGGCTGATGAATTTGGTCAGGATGCTCAACGGCCTCAACGATGTGGTCATCGGTTATTCGGAATATTATAAATACAACACCCTTCATATGATGCTCTGGCTCGGTCTGCTGGTCATCACCAACTTTTTGCTCATCCCCGGCTATGGCATGAACGGTGCCGCCTTTGCCTCTTTATTTTCGCTGATAGTGGTCACCGTCGTGCGTTTTTTATTTCTATACCGTAGATTTGGTTTTCAGCCTTACGGATGGCCGCACCTGATCAGCGCGGGACTGGCGTTGGGGGTGTATGGCGTGGTGTTTTTCCTGCCGGATGCCGGTCATTTTCTGATAGATATTGTCATTAAGGGACTTGTGATCACTTTGTTATTTCTTCCGGCGGTTTACTTCCTGAAGCTGTCGCCGGATTTCAATCATACTCTGGATGAAATGCTGGAAAAGGTGTTTTAACCATGTTATAGTTTTGTTAAAGTTTCTGTGCTTTCTTAACAAACTCATAACAATAGCTTTCCATTTTCATCCTTTGAAAAACTTACCTTCGCCCCGAACTTTTAACCTAAACTTTTCAAACGATGAAACATTTTTTACTTGCTCCTATGCTGGCTGTTTGTATGCTGAGTGTGAGCCACTTTGCACAGGCGCAAACCGCCGTGTTTATCAATGAAATTGATTACGACCAGCCCGGCACCGACAATGCTGAATTTATTGAGCTAAAGAATACAGGCACAACTACGGCCAACCTGGGCGCTTACGAAGTGGTGTTGGTCAATGGCAGCAACAATAGCATTTACAAAACGATTGCACTGCCGGATGTTAGCTTAGCGCCCGGCGCCTACTACGTCATCAGCGCCAATGCGGCTACCGTGCCTAACACCGACCTGGACGTTTCCCCCGACGAGAACCTGATCCAGAACGGCGCCCCTGATGCCGTGGCCTTGCGCCTGACTGCTACGGCAGAAATCGTGGATGCCGTCAGCTACGAAGGCATCGTTCCGGGCTTTTCCGAAGGTGGCAGTGCGCCGGAAGACAATAGTGAGGAAGGCATGAGCCTGTCCCGTACACCGGATGGTACGGATACCAACGACAACAGCCATGATTTTGCGCTGCTCACCAGTACACCCGGCGAAGAAAACACAACGGAAACCGACCCGGGCGAGCCTATGTTGACTTTGATCCACGACATTCAGGGCAGCGGAGCGGCTTCTCCCCTGGCAGGGCAGGCAGTTACCATCGAAGGAATCGTGGTAGGTGACTTCCAGGAAGGGGATGGCGACGCCTTTGATTCTGATCTGGATGGGTTTTATGTACAGGAAGAAAGCAGCGATTGGGATGGACTGGCGGAGACCTCGGAAGGCATCTTTGTATACGCCCCTGATGCAGAGGATGTACAAAATGGCCAGTGGGTACGGCTCACCGGTACCGTAGCTGAATTCAGAGACCTCACAGAAATCACGAATGTGACCGCTTTAGAGACCAGCAGCATGACCCTCGTGCCGGATACTACGGATGTGTTGTTGCCGGTAGCTTCCCGGGACATGCTGGAGCGTTATGAAGGGATGCTGGTGCGCTTCCCCCAGGAACTGGTGATCTCCGAGTACTTTAATTTTGATCGTTTCGGAGAAATTGTGTTAGCCCTTCCGCTGGGCGACCTGGAACGCCCCTATCAACCGACCAGCTATGTGGAGCCCGGTCCCGCTGCCGCAGAAATTCAGGAAGCCAACACCCTCAGCCGTATCACCCTGGATGATGCCCGCACGGTACAAAACCCCGATCCGGCACGCCACCCCGACGGCGAAGAATTTGACCTGGACAATCGCTTCCGCGGCGGCGACATTGTGGAAAATACGGTCGGCATATTGGATGAGCGCTTTGGCTTATACCGGGTGCAACCTACCCAGGCCGCTAATTACATACAGACCAACCCGCGAACAGCCTCTCCCGAAGATGTAGGCGGTACGCTGAAAGTAGCTTCTTTCAATGTGTTGAACTACTTCACCACCTTCGGCAGCCGGGGTGCTGACAACCTTACAGAATTTGAGCGGCAGCGTGCCAAGATCATCGCTGCCATCAGCACGATCAACGCTGATATTGTAGGGCTGATAGAGATTGAAAACAATACTGAGGCGATCCAAAACCTGGTCAGCGGACTCAACGAAGTGATGGGCGTAGGAACCTACGATTACATCAACACGGGCGTGATCGGTACGGATGCCATCAAGGTGGCTTTTATTTACAAACCCGCCACCGTGTTGCCCGTAGGCGACTATGCCATCCTGACCAGCGAGACAGACCCGCGCTTCATTGATACGAAGAACCGCCCGGCGCTGGCACAAACTTTTCAGGAGATAGCCACCGGAGGCGTATTTACCGTATCGGTCAATCACTTTAAGTCTAAAGGTTCCGGTTGCGGCACAGGCGATGACGACCCGCAGCAAGGCAACTGTAATGGCACCCGTACGCTGGCTGCCGAAGCACTGGTAGACTGGCTGGCAACAGACCCTACCAACAGCGGCGACCCTGATTTTATGATCATCGGCGATTTGAATGCCTATGACGAAGAAGACCCTATTGATGAGATCAAGGCAGGCAGCGACGATGAGTTAGGTACAGCAGACGACTTCACCGACCTGGTAGAATTGTATCAGGGTGAGTTCGCCTACTCCTATGGCTTCGACGGACAGTTTGGTTACCTGGACTATGCCTTGGTAAACCAGCCCCTGCTCGAGCAGATCACAGGCGCTACCGACTGGCATATCAACAGCGACGAGCCGGACATTCTGGACTATGACATTACCTTCAAGCAGGACGCACAGGACGCGCTTTATGAGCCTAACCCTTACCGGGCTTCCGACCATGATCCGGTGGTAGTTGGATTGACGCTCACGCCTTCGGTTTGTGCTTACGAACCTACTCTGCCTATTCTGAAAGAGAACGGAAAGCCTGCTAAACCTGAGATAAAGGCAAAAAAGGGACAAAAGGATTTTGAAGGCATCGTAGAGCATATCAAACTTAAAGGGTTTGAGGATGAAAACAAACTGGTGGTAGTCAGCAAAGATCCTATCACCGTAGCTCCTGAGGACGGGAAGATGTACCAGGCGAACACAGCCTTCGAGCAGGGCGATGCTTTGGCAGAAGGCGTGTATGTGGTACAGAACGACAACCTGCCCGATAGCGACTTTATGATCACAGACCTGGAGCCGGAAACCACGTATTACGTAGCGGTATTTATCTATACCTCCGGCCAAGATTGTGGTCCCAATTATCTGGCAGACATCGTGGCTTCGACTACCTTCGAGACAGGCAAAAGCAAACGTCAGGAAGCAGAAGACCTTATCAGCAAGCTCAAAGATCATATTCTGAATGTGTATCCTAACCCTGTGCAGGACATCATTTGTGTCAATGTGCCTTCAAAAACAAAACAGCACATCAGGATTATGCTGCTCGACTTTTGGGGGAATAAGATGGAACTAGGCGAATATGATCTACAGGAAGGTGACAACAAGCTGAGTATAGATACCCAGTCATTGAACTTGGGTAAGCGTTTGTATCTGCTCTACGTGGCAGGTCAGCATCAGGCTTACCCTTTGATCAGGCTTTCGGTAGAGTAGCAGTATTGACTTTAAAGATAAAGCCAGCATCTGACAGATGCTGGCTTTCTTTATTTTGGTATAAACTGGTTCTTTTATTAGCTACTTATTTCCTCACGGGCATACTGCTCATAGACCGACCGGATGCCGTCGGGCAGGTTGATCTTGTGCTTCCAGCCATAGCTGTGTAGTTTGCTCACGTCCAGCAGCTTGCGTGGGGTGCCGTCCGGCTTGGAACTATCAAAACGTACTTCTCCCTGAAAGCCTGTGATCTCTCCGATCAGTAAAGCTAACGCTTTGATACTGATGTCTTCTCCCGTACCAATATTGATGAGTTCAGGCTCGTCATAATGCTCCATCAGGTAGACACAGGCTTCTGCCAGGTCATCCACATGCAAAAACTCCCGGCGCGGTGTGCCGCTTCCCCAAACTTCTACTGAGGCCGCCTGCTTGACTTTGCCTTCGTGAAACTTGCGCAGCAGGGCGGGCAGCACATGAGAATTTTGCAGGTCGTAGCTGTCGTGAGGTCCGTACAGGTTGGTAGGCATCACGGAGATAAAGTTGCAGCCATACTGCGCACGATACGCCTCACAAAGCTTGATGCCGGCGATCTTGGCAATGGCATACGGCTCATTGGTAGGCTCCAGCAGCCCGGTAAGCAGGTAGTCTTCTTTGATGGGTTGCGGCGCCAGCTTGGGATAGATACAGGAAGAACCCAGGAACAAAAGCTTTTTGACGCCCTGCCTGTAGCTCTCATGGATGACATTGTTTTGTATCATCAGGTTCTCATAGAGAAAGTCCGCCCGGTAGGTGTTGTTCGCCTGAATGCCGCCTACTTTGGCAGCCGCCAGAAAAACATAGTCCGGCTTTTCCTCAGCAAAAAAGCTGGCTACCTGCTGCTGCTTGCGCAAGTCAAGCTCTAGGGAGGTCTTTAGCACAAAGTGCTCATAGCCTTTCGCCTTTAAGTGGCGCAGCAAAGCGGCTCCTACCATACCCTTATGACCGGCAATGTATATCTTCGCGTTTTTGTTCAAATTCATAGGTTCTTTTTATTAAACTGAGGGACTGAGGGATTGATTTAAGCTATTTTCAGTCCTTCAATCCCTCAGTCCCTCAATTATTCGTGGTAATTAAAAACTTTATGTCCGCCTTTGAGGAGAAATTTGTCTTTCTTGAACAAAGCTACATCCGAACGCATCATATCTTTGACCAGATCCGGCAGGGTGTACTCTAGCTTCCAACCCAGTTTTTCCCTGGCTTTGCTGGCATCGCCAATTAACAAATCTACTTCCGTAGGGCGGTAATACGCCGGGTCTACCCTGACTATTTCTTTGCCCTCAGGCAGTTGGTATTCCGGATGGCTACAGCTTTTCACCACGCCTTTCTCTGCTGCACCTTCTCCCTGAAAAGTAATCTCAATGCCTAATTCAGCAAAGCTCATCCGTACAAAATCACGCACGGTGGTGGTGATGCCCGTTGCAATTACATAGTCTTCTGCTACCGTTTGCTGCAAAATAAGCCACATGGCTTTTACATAATCTTTGGCATGACCCCAGTCGCGTTTGGCGTCCAGGTTGCCCAGATAAATGGTATCCTGAAGCCCCAGGGCAATACGGGCTGCTGCCCGGGTGATCTTGCGCGTTACAAAGGTCTCGCCCCGGATGGGTGACTCATGGTTGAACAAAATGCCGTTGACGGCAAACATATCATACGCCTCGCGGTAGTTGACCGTGATCCAGTAGCCATACAGTTTGGCCACAGCATAAGGGGAGCGGGGATAGAAAGGCGTTTTTTCATTCTGAGGCACCGCCTGTACCAAGCCGTATAGCTCGGAGGTAGAAGCCTGATAAATTTTTGTTTTCTGCTGCAAGCCCAGGATTCTGACCGCCTCCAGTATTCTTAGCGTCCCTATTCCGTCCACATTAGCCGTATACTCCGGCTCATCAAAGCTTACCTTGACATGCGACATGGCGCCCAGGTTGTAAATCTCGTCAGGCTGCACTTCCTGCACAATACGGATGATGTTGGTAGAGTCGGTCAGGTCGCCGTAGTGGAGTTTGAAGCGGAGGTTCTTTTCGTGCGGGTCCTGGTAGAGGTGGTCAATGCGGTCGGTATTGAACAAAGATGTTCTTCGCTTGATGCCATGTACTTCGTAGCCTTTCTGTAGAAGAAACGCTGCCAGGTAAGCGCCATCCTGCCCCGTTACCCCTGTGATCAAAGCCTTTTTCATAAATTTTTTTGCGCAAAGGTAGTTAAATACCTGTGAGTCTCCAAGACCAGTGCTTGTTTACCCATCACTCGGTTTTTCTGCCAAAGCAAAGGGTGCTGTTTCCTGTATTTTTTTGGCACGGCTGCCAGCGGCTCATCAGCCAGGTTGTATCCAGGTTGTTGAAGATATAAGGCGGTTCGTCGACAATGAAGGCTATGTCTTCCTGGTCAATATAGCCCTCGATGCTATCCTTTTGGATATAGGGCAATACATCATAATTCATCTTACCATCTAAATTGATCACATTCGGATTAAAGTATCCCATGATGCCGCTTTGAAAGACGCCTACTTTTTGCGAACCCAGATCATTTGAAATATAACCTGCGCTTACTGTCAGCGGATTGCCGATCCTTCCGGTATGCAGCGACAGGAAAGCCCAGATAATGAAAAACGCGGGCATGAAGGAAAAAATAGCCCATTGAAAAACAGGTTGCTGTTTTTTATGGTATGACGAAAGCACAAAGGCCAGTATGACGGTGGTAGGGATCACAAAGGGTAAGGTATATCGCTGATAGAAATGAATGGCCCAGAAAAATAAAGGATAGATGACGACCAATGATCCCAGAGAAAAAGTCCAGATCAGGAAAAAAGGGTTGCGCCTGACAAAAATTGCCAGTTGACGAGACATTTCCTTGTCTTTGAAAAAGAAATATAATCCTACCAGAAAAGTACCTAAGGCAAACAATGTTTGTATCAGCAGTCCACTGGGTCTCACATAAGCCCAGGGCGTGATATGCCCCAAAAATATCTTTGCTATGGTAGAAAGCCTGACACCCGCATCTTCAGCGTTGATGAAGCCCGCCTGCGCCGTTCCAGACGAAGGGATAAAGCTTCCTGTAATACTTTTGACAAACAGGGTCCAGGGAAACACGATGAGCAGCGCTAGTATGCCTATGATCAGGCATTGCCGGAGAGAGAGGCGTTTTCCAAGCAGGCAAATCGCTAAAAAAATCAACAGCACGACGCCAAAATCAATACGGGTAAGCCCGGTAAAGCCTGCGATGATACCAAAGATCATGACATCTTTCGTGCTTGCTTTTTGTTGCTGGAAAAACCGGATAGAAAACAACAGTCCACCGGCCAGAAAAGTCAGGTACAAACCGGTTTCCAAACCATAGCTGAACCACCGGAAAAGGGTAAAGTTAAACAGCGACAACAGATAACCGTATGCGTACAGCGGATAATGCTGTGTTGGTTCAAAAGACATCGTTTGTGTAATCCTGCCGATAAAGTGCGAAAACAGTATGGTATTCAACCCGCCCCATAAGATGATGCAACGAATCAGCATCCATTTATCGCCACCTAATAGCTGAATGATCAAGGCAAGGGCGGCATAGATAAAAGTAGCCAGCGGCTGTATGCCCGTCGTTGGGCTATCAAAATTGTAGGTAATGCCATGGCCTGCGGCTATGTTCCAGGCAACGGTAAGCATATAATAACCATCTTCCCCCACCGGTTTGTCGGCTAAGTAAGGAAAAACGTGTCCGTCCTGCATGGTGGAAGGAAAACCGGCAGGCGAAAAGATGGCCAGGGCAAAACTATACAACAGATAGAACGCACTTAAAAATAGCAGTAATTTTCTGAGGTTCATGGGTTGAATGAAGGGTTAGGCCTGTTTGGTGGAAAACTGTTCTTCGCCGATCTCGCGTTTTCTTTTGGCTTCGGCAGGATTGCCCTGGTAAATAATATAAGCTTCCAAATTTGAAACTGCCACAGAATCTACGGCCAGTACACTATGAGAATGGCAGGTGACGCCCGGACATACCACCGCCTGGGCTCCTATCCATACCCCTTCTTCCAGCCTGATATCACCAATCATCAGATCAAAGCTGGCCTTTTTATAGTTATGGCTGCCCGTTAGCAGCATAGCGCCCTGTGAAATACAGGTATGGCTTTCTATATAAACCTCAGACAGATTGTCAATCCAGACCTGCTCTCCGATCCAGACATGGTTTGCGATATGGAGTTTCCAGGGATATTTGATATTCACGCAGGGTTTGATGACCACCCCTTGGCCTACATGGGCGCCAAACAGGCGTAATAATTTTACTTTCAGAAAAGCAACAGGAAACCAGCCGCTCTGAAAAAAGATCAGATTAGTATAGTACCATCCCATCCTGATCAAGGCATTGCGCCCCGGTTGATACCATTCGTTGTTGTATTGGTCTAAAGCCGTTTTTTTCATAAATGCAAAGTTGCCCATCTTTTTTCTTTTTCAGAAACTTAGCCTCACCATACAACCTTTTTGCTTATGGTTTTGAACGCTTTGTCGCCTGCTTTACAATTGGCAAATTGGCCTGTCATTATCTTTAGGTAACTATTTTTTCAAAATTACTTGATTGTGTATGGCTGCCCAGTCACTGTCCTATATACTTTCAGCTTTTACCATAAATATAACAAAAAAAATTTAACAAAAATGGAAAAAACAATACACATGTACTGTTTTTTACAAAAAGCTTATGTAACTATAAGGCCAGACTAATCAATATCACTAATTATTTAAAAAATTTAAGAAAAATGATGTTTTGAATGAATCCATTCATTGCCCTTCCT
>JBBSNI010000107.1:0-14501 GCA_038232695.1 Cytophagales bacterium | reverse complement strand
GAGCTCACATCGACGGGGAGGTTTGGCACCTCGATGTCGGCTCGTCACATCCTGGGGCTGGAGAAGGTCCCAAGGGTTGGGCTGTTCGCCCATTAAAGTGGCACGCGAGCTGGGTTCAGAACGTCGTGAGACAGTTCGGTCCCTATCTGTGGTGGGCGTAGGAAGCTTGCGAGGGTCTGATCTTAGTACGAGAGGACCGGATTGGACGAACCGCTGGTGTATCGGTTGTGGTGCCTACTGCACCGCCGAGTAGCTATGTTCGGCAAGGATAAGCGCTGAAAGCATCTAAGCGCGAAACCATCCTCAAGATGAGGCTTCCCTTAAAGGGTCGTTGTAGACGACAACGTAGATAGGTGGCAGGTCTAAAAACAGAGATGTTAAAGCCGAGCCATACTAATTGCCCGATAGCCTTCTTTCATACCACTCCTTCACTCTGCTACTGTTCTTTCTTTACCTGACAAGCCTGCTCTCTTACTTACAACATGTTAGTTCTTTACTTCTATGTTCTAAAGTTCTGTGTTCTAAGTTCTCAGTTCTGTGTTCAACCTGAGAACTCAGAACTAATCAACTTGAGAACTTAGAACTAAATAACTTAGAACTATAAGACTTTAGGTGGCTGTAGCGCCGGGGTACACCTCTTCCCTTTCCGAACAGAGCCGTTAAGCCCGGCAGCGCCAATGGTACTTCTATTACAAGAGGAAGAGTAGGTCGCCGCCTTTCCCCCATCCATAAGCCCGCTTGTCAAGACAACAAGCGGGCTTCTTTTTTTGCCCTTTTCAGCGATCCCTCTTCATATCAACTACCCCTTTTTTTCCCTCTCTCATTTCTTTCTGTTATGTTTGTCCTCATATCAAAAACCCTGTGGAAACGATCCTTTTAGAAGAACCTGGAAAATTTACCTATACTGATACTTCCCTGGATGAAAACCTTCAGGCAGACGAAGCTTTAATAAAAGTACACCGCATTGGCATCTGCGGCACCGACTATCATGCCTATCAGGGTAATCAGCCTTTTTTTACTTATCCCAGGATTCTGGGGCATGAGTTGGGCGTGGAAGTGGTAAGCGTAGGAGTGCAAGTGAGCAACGTCAAAGCAGGAGACCGGTGTTCGGTAGAACCATACCATAACAACACCCAGGATCAGGCAGTGCGCAGAGGTTTTACCAATTGCGGAGAGCATGTCTCCGTATTGGGCGTACATCAGGATGGGGGTATGCGTAAGTTTATGAAAGTGCCTTCCCAATACCTGCATAAGTCTGACCAGCTAAGCTATGAGCAACTTGCCGTGATAGAACCTCTAAGCATTGGCTGTCATGCGGTGAATAGGGCAAGTATCAAACCGGATGATTTGGTGTTGGTCGTTGGTGCAGGGCCTATCGGGCTGGCGGCTGTGCTGTTTGCTACGGCTGCCGGTGCCAGAACGGTCGTCATGGATGTCAACGAAGACCGCCTGGCTTTTGCTTCCAGCGTCGCCGGGATTGCAGGAACGGTAGTAGCGGGAAGAGAGGATACTTTAGATCAATTGTGTGAGCATTTTGCCGGAGATTTGTCTACCGTAGTGTTAGATGCTACCGGAAACAAGCATTCTATGGGCAAAGCACTGGAATATGCGGCCCCGGCAGGCAGAATTGTGTTTGTTGGCTTGTTTCAAGGAGATTTTTCTTTTCATGACCCTTACTTTCACAAAAAAGAACTTACGCTGATGGCAAGCCGTAACGCTTTACCTGCCGACTTTAGGCAGATCATCTCCATGATGGAGAAAGAAATAATTTCCGTAGATCAATGGATTACCCACCGCAGCAGCTTTGAAGAAATGGTTGGGCAATTTGATCACTGGCTCAAGCCTGACGCTAAAGTAATTAAAGCAGTCGTATCATTAACCTGAGAGAGCAAAAGCGGAAATCCTTCAAAAGACAGAACGCAATACAAGGGCAATGTGCCCGGGATGGAACGTATAACGTTGGAAATGATGTTCATTATACCATAAACACCTGATACTTTAACAAACCTATCCATACGATGAAGTGGCTCAGTCAACACCTGCCAAAAGTTTTTTCCTCCTTTAACCTGCCTGTCTTCTTGATGCTGTGGTGGCTTGCGGCTTGCCAGAGCCAGCCTGCCGAGCAAACCGCTACCCTGACGGATGCCAACCCAGGCACACAAACAGCACAAGCCGCTGATGCCCCGGAAGGTATGGTGTGGATACCCGGTGGCACTTTTAGTATGGGCACAGACGAAGCAGAGGCTTACCCGCAGGAGAAACCCGCACATGGCGTGAAGATAGATGGCTTCTGGATGGACGCTACCGAAGTGACCAATGCGCAATACGAACAGTTTGCCAATGCCACCGGCTATAAAACCATAGCAGAGCGTAAGCCCGACTGGGAAGAAATGAAAAAACAACTACCCGCCGGAACACCCAAGCCTGCCGAAGACCAGTTAGTGGCAGGAGCCTTGGTTTTTACCCCTCCTTCAGAGCCAGTCGCTACTTATGATTACTCTCAGTGGTGGACCTGGACGCCCGGCGCCAACTGGCGTCATCCGGAAGGACCCGGTAGTGATCTTACAGGGCGCATGAACCACCCGGTCGTGCATATCGCTTATGAAGATGCGGTGGCTTATTGTAAGTGGGCAGACAAACGCCTGCCTACAGAGGCCGAGTGGGAGTTTGCTGCCCGCGGCGGCAATGAGCAACAACGCTATGCCTGGGGTGATGAATTTAGTCCGCGGGGTAAGTTTATGGCCAATACTTTTCAGGGACAGTTTCCTAATCGCAACTCCGGGGAAGATGGCTTTGCGGGCACGGCGCCTGTCGGTAGTTTTCCTGCTAACCCGTATGGCTTGCATGATATGATTGGCAACGTCTGGGAGTGGACTACCGACTGGTACGATGTGCAAATTTATCAGAAACGGCAAGGCAAGCTGGTCAGCAACCCGGATGGACCCGATCAGAGCTTTGACCCGCAGAACCCTTATTCCCAGGAGCGTGTGACCAAGGGCGGTTCTTTCCTCTGTGCGGTTGATTATTGTGTCAATTACCGTCCCAGTGCCCGCATTGGTACAGCTTACGACACGGGCATATCACATACAGGCTTTCGCTGTGTCAAAGATGCTCCGTGAGAAGTTATTTTCCGGTATGACGATTTTTAGATGAAAAGTAAGCTAACCTTTGTCTTCCTCCTATGCATCAGCACCCTTGGCTATGCGCAGCAGCCTAACATATTATGGCTGACGATAGAAGATACTTCTCCGCAGTTCATCGGCTGCTATGGCAATGAGGATGCCAGCACGCCGGTCATTGACCAGTTGGCCAAAGAAGGCGTCCGCTTTACCAATGCTTTCTCTACCGGCACGGTTTGTTCGCCCAGTCGTTCTACCATTATCACCGGAGTGCGTACCTATGCCATGGGAACAGGCAACCACCGTAGCCAGTATCCTATCCCGGAGTTTATCAAAGGCTTCCCCTATTTTATGCAGCAACAGGGGTATTACACAACCAATAACAGCAAAACAGATTACAACGTCGCCAACGCTAAGGCATTTATCCAACAAGCCTGGAATGAAAGCTCTGACGAGGCAGGATGGTGGGACAGAAAACCCGGACAGTCTTTCTTTGCCGTGTTCAACTTCATGGATTCGCACCAGTCGCGCACCATGACCTATCCTTATGCACAGTATCAGGAAGAAGTATTGGGTCAGTTGTCCGAAGAAGAGCAGATTGGGGAAGAAGATTTTACTATGCCGCCCTTTTACAAAGACTCTCCGGACATGCGCAGGCAGTTTGCCAGGGTGTATAACAGTATCAAACTGACCGATAACAGGATAGGAGAACTACTGGACAGACTTAAAAGTGACGGTCTGATGGACAGCACCATCATCTTTTTTTATGCCGATCATGGCGAAGGAATACCCCGTGGCAAGACCAATGGCATCAACCTGGGTTACCGGGTGCCTTTTGTCATCTGGTTTCCCGAAATGTACAAACATCTGTCTCCCTGGGGTACGGGCGTGGTGTCGGACGAATTGATCAGTTTTGAAGACCTGGCGCCTACCATGATCAGCCTGGCAAGCGGAACGGTTCGCCGCGCGATGCCGTCCCGGTCGCAGCGACGGCTGGCGGGCATGACCAGCGGAGTGCCGCCCAGCGGTAAAGTACCGGACTATCTGTATGGCAGGGTGCTGCTGGGAAAGCAACGCAGCAAGCCGGTAGACTATCTGTTTCTGTCAGCCGATCGTTCCGACAATGGCATCGACATGGTCAGGAGTGTCACCGATGGCCGGTATGTTTACTCCCGCAACTATATGCCTTTCATGCCGGAAGCCCGGTACATCCGCTACATGGAGATCGGGGAGATCAAGCAGGTCATGCGCCAGGATTTAGCAGAAGATAGACTCAATCCATTACAAAAAAGCTTGTTTGAGACCCGTCCCGCTGAGTTTCTCTATGATATTGAAAAAGATTTGTGGGAAACTGAAAACCTGGCAGATAAGCCTGAGATGCAGCAAAGATTAGCTATCATGCGTACTGCCTTACAAACTAACATCTTACAAACCAGGGATGTGATGTTCCTGCCCGAATATGAACTCTCCCTAATCTCTCAAAGTACGACGCCTTACCAGTATCGTCTGGACGAGCAAAAGTATCCTCTCAAAGAAATCTACGCTGCCGCTTCTTTGTCAGGCATTCGAAGCAAAGAAGCCGCCGCACAGCAGGTGAAGCTTCTGCAAAGTCCTGACAAGATCATTCGTTACTGGGCTATGATAGGGTTAAGGTCGCAAGCTGCGGAAGTGTTAAAGCCACACAAAGCTCAGATCATAAAAGCCGTGCAGGACAGCTATCCGCCGGTAGCTATCACGGCTTCGGCGATTGCTTACGATGTATTTGGAGAAAAGAAAGCCGAGGAAAAGCTCAAAGCTTATTGCAAGGACAAAGATATGCACCTGGCATTGATGGCTATCAACTACCTGCTGTATGTGCAACATCCCAAACCCTTTATTAAAACCATTCAGGAAGTAAAAGCCAAAGAAGACATCAGCTACGAAGTCTCGGCAGCCTGCAAAGACTTCCTGGGCAGCTTAGGACTTTTCCCCAACGACTTCGCCCACAGATAAGCAAACAGTCCTAACCCTTTCAGCCAAGATCCAATACTCCAAAGGTATGCGTATTGATGAAATAACTTACCTGCTTCGCCGCTTCCGGTACTGATAGGCTACTTTCTGTTTTTGCGCTGTTTTGTAGTTGGAAAATGACTTTTTGATCACAAAACAGCACTCCTTTGCCTTTGGCAACGCCTTCCCGACTACAAAGCAGCGCTGATCTATGCCTGGGAAAGCCTTCCCGATCATAAAACAGCGCTGATTTGCTCTGAAAAACGCCTTCCCGGGCACAAAACAGCACTGATTTGTAATAGAGATGTAAGTTCTAAGGACAAAGTAGCGCTCCTTTGCTCTCAGGAATAGCTTCCCGAGTATAGAGTAGCACTGTTTTGCCTTCGGGAAGCTACTGCTCAGGGCAAAGGAGCAGAGCGGGAGAGTTGATTTTGTGGAATTTACTTACGAAGGCGAATAGCGGAAAATAAAGGTCTGTGGGGCCGGGCCTCGGCGGCACAGACCTTGGGCTTGAAAAGCAAAGGTCTGTCTGGGCGACCCCCGTGAAACCCTGACCTTAGTTTTGGGTTTGTCAAAGGTCTGTGAGACACAGACCTTGGGTTTGTGGCTTGAAAAAATGATTCGCCCAAGTCTGTGTCTCCATGCCCTCATCCCCAGGTCTGCGCACCCCAGGTCTGTGCCGCCGAGGCCCGGTCTCACAGACCTGTAGCACCAAATAACAGACAAGAAATGATAAGCATCAATGCTCCTCCAACTGCAACTTCACCAGATTGCTGTAGTCCCCTGCCAGGCCATACAGTTCTTCATGCGACCCTGACTCTGCGATCTGCCCTTCTTTGATCACATAAATCCGGTCTACCTTGCGGATGGTAGCCAGGCGGTGGGCAATGATGATGGTCGTGCGGTTTTCCATCAGCCTATTCAATGCCTGCTGTACCAGACTTTCCGACTCCGCATCCAGCGAACTGGTAGCTTCGTCTAATATCAGGATTTTGGGGTTCTTCAGGATAGCTCTGGCAATGGCGACCCGCTGCCGCTGCCCGCCTGACAGCTTGACGCCCCGTTCACCTACCAAGGTTTGGAAGCCTTCAGGAAAGGATGCTATAAAATCCAGGGCGTTGGCCAAACGCGCCGCCTCTTTGATCTCCTCCAGAGAAGCACCCGGACGTCCATAGGCGATATTTTCCTCAATAGAGCCGCCGAAGAGAAGGACTTCCTGGGGTACAATGCCGATATGTTTGCGGTATTCTGTCAGGTCATACGTATAAATGCTTTCTCTGTCTACCTGTATGCTTCCTTCATCAATAGCATAAAAACGGAGCAATAGCTGAATGATAGTAGACTTGCCTGCACCGCTTTGACCGACCAATGCTACCTTTTCTCCGTTGCTGATCTCAAAACTAATATTGCGGAGCACTTCCATATCCTGCCGGGTAGGATAGGCAAAGCGTACGTTTTTGAAAGCAATGTCTCCGTTGATCTTAACCGGCGGCTGGCTTTTATAGTAGTCCTGCGGGTTGAGTTCACCTGGTTCGCCCAGAATAGCCAACACCCTTTCCGAAGCGCCTACCGCTTTTTGTAATTGCCCGTACAGATCGCCCAAGCCGGCAATAGAACCGCCGATCAGCGTAGTATACAGGATAAAAGAGATGAGTTCGCCCACCGTGATCGTGCCCGCTTCCACCAGCGAAGCCCCATACCATATGACCGCCACGATGCCACCAAACAGCACAAAGACAATAAAAGAGATAAACAACCCCCGGAAAACAGCCGCCTTCAGTGCCGTGCGGACCACCTGTGTCAGCGAAGCGTTGTATTTCTTGATCTCAAAAAGCTCGTTGGTAAAAGACTTGACGGCGTGAATTGCTTGCAGCGTCTCTTCCACAATGATGTTGGAAACCGCCAGTTCGTCCTGTGTTTGCTTGGAAAGTTTGCGGATGTATTTGCCAAAGAACACCGCCAGCACAATGAGCAGCGGAAACGTAGCCAGCATAAACCCTGTCAGGCTGGGCGCCATCACCAGGATCACCAGCGTACCGATGAGCAAGGTAGCCACTTGCCGTAAAAACTCGGCCAGCGTGACAGAGAAAGTGCTTTGCAGCAAAGACACATCCGAAGTAAGGCGGCTGATGAGCTCCCCTGTGCGCTGGGTATCAAAAAAAGACAGGGGCATGGAGATGAGCCTGCTGTACAAAGCCAGCCGGATATCAGCCATCGCCTTTTCATTCACCTGGGCAAAATAGTACACCCGGATAAAGGAAAAGATACTTTGTATCATGAAAATACCCAGCAGGCAAAGGGCAATGACCTGTAAGCTATCCGACACCCACGATCCGTTGCCGGACGCTACATCAATCAACTCGCCGGAGAGCAAAGGGAAACCCAGCAGGATCACGCTGGACAAGACCAGGCTGACGATGCCTACAAAAAACTGCCAGCGGTAAGGGAGAATAAACTGGTAGATACCCGCCAGCTTTTTAAAACTTTCTTTGGAAAAGGGTCTGCTTTTTTTGTCGCTGCTCTTGTCAGGCAGCAAACCATTGTCTTCTTTGTTCATGCTATAGTAAGGTCATCAAAAGGCATACAAGGCGATGCCCGAAGCCATAACACACAGAAAGTAAGACAAGTTTATAGTAAAATTAATTGGTAAGACAATATATTTGCCGGGCTAAGTAAAACAACAAAAACATGATATTCGTAACAGGTGCCAACGGACTGGTCGGAAGCTATATCTGCCGCGATCTGCTGGCCCGGGGGTATACCGTGAAAGCGCTCAGGCGGGCAGACAGCGACCTGCACCTGGTGCAGGATATACACGACAAGCTAAGCTGGGAAGAAGGAGACCTGCTGGATACGCCGGCCCTGGAAAAAGCCCTGCAAGGCGCAGACCGGGTGATCCACGCAGCCGCTTTTATCTCCTACGACAGCCGCGACGAAGACATGATGTACCAGATCAATGTGGAAGGAACCGCCAATGTGGTCAATGCCTGTCTGAAGACAGGGGTGCCGTATCTGCTGCATGTAAGCTCGGCAGCTGCTATTGGAAAGAGCAAAGTCTCTGACTTGGTGGACGAAATATCCGGCGAGGTAAACCTGGAAACAGCGACGGGTTATGCCAGAAGCAAATACTTGTCGGAACTGGAAGTTTGGCGGGGCGCTGCCGAAGGGCTACAGGTGGTGGTGATCAACCCTTCGCTGGTACTCGGGCCGGGCGACTGGCACAAGAGTAGCACCAAAATTTTTAAATATATCTGGGACGAAAACCGTTTCTATACCGGGGGAACCGTGAACTATGTGGATGTGCGCGATGTATCAGATACTGTAGTCAGGCTGCTGGAAACAAATATATCCGGCGAACGCTTCATTGTAAGCGCAGGCAGCACGACTTATAAAACGCTTTTTGACCGGATCGCTGCTGCTTTTGGAAAAAAGCCACCCGCTGTTAAGGTAAAAGGATTATGGATCAGGTTGGCTATCCTGGCAAGTGCCTGGAAAGCCAGGCTGAGCGGCAGCAAGCCTTTGGTGAGCAACGAACTGCAACAAGTATCCAGCAACCGGCACGTTTTTGATAGCAACAAAGTGCAGACAGCCCTGGGGTTTTCTTTTCGCAGACTGGAAGAAACCGTATCCTGGTGTTGTGCGCAGTTGGTAAAAAATCTGCCATCATAAAAGAGAAGTTTGCTTTGATTAATAACAAGGTAATATTCCCCTGTGTAAGTTGTTGGTAGTCATAAGGCTATTTTCTATATTTAAGCGTATGTATTGTGAGTCGGACAAGATTTATTAAACTTGACTGAAAACTTTTTAACTCAAACAGCAATCATTGTATGGGTGATCATTTTGAAAAAAGACGCGGCGGGAAAGAGCTGGCCGATTGGTTCGAGAACCAGCTTAAAAACAACGAGATACAATTCCTCGACCTGAATGTATACATTGATATCATTGAGCATTACCTGCGCGATGATAACAATGAGAAAGCCCTGGAAGTCTGCCATATGGCTATCGACCAGTATCCTTATTCTTCGGAACTGCTGATGAGCAAAGCGCAGATTCTGAGCAACCTGGAAGCTTACCAGGAAGCCCTGGAGCTTTTAGAAAAGGCCGCCAACCTGCAGCCCAACGACGCTGAAATCCTGCTGCTGAAAGGCAATATTCTAGCCCTGTCCGGCAAGTTGGAAGAAGCCGTGGTGGAGTTTGAGCATATGCTTGCTTTCTGCGAAGAAAAAGACGAGGTCTACTATCATATCGGGCTGGCCTACCAGAATGCTACGGAATACCATAAGGCGATCCGCTACTATAAGCTGGCCATAGAGCAAAACATCGACCATGAAGATGCGATGTATGAGTTGGCTTACTGCCTGGATGTGACGGGTGAGTTGGAGAGCAGTATCAATTTCTACCACCGCTTTATAGACCAGGACCCTTATTCTGCCCATGCCTGGTACAACCTGGGCATTGTATACAACAAACTGGAGCAATACGAAAAAGCGGTGCAGGCTTACGAATATGCGCTGGCTATCGATGAAGATTTTGGTTCGGCTTACTTCAACCTGGGCAACACCTACATGAACCTGGAGAAGTACAAAAAAGCCCTCGATGCCTATAAAGATACGCAGCGCGTAGAAGGTCCGGATACGGAAACCTACTGCTGCATTGCGGCTGCTTACGAAAAACTGAAACGCTACGACAAAGCCGTTAAGTTTTATCAGCGGTCCGCCAAGATTGATTACCTCAACGAAGAGGCCTGGTACGGCATCGGTTTTTGTCTGAACAAGCAGCATCGCTGGTATGAGGCTTCCTTTTTTCTGAACAAAGCCATCAAGATCAACCGCTCCAATGAGGCGTACTGGCTGGCGCTGGCAGAAGCCGAATACAACACAGGGCATGTGCTTTCGTGCCTGGAAGCTTACGAGGAAGCCAGCCTGCTGGACCCTGAAAACACCCAGATCTGGCTGGACTGGTCGTATGTCTTCTACGAGCAGGGCGACTTTGACAAAGCCATTACGCTGGTGCTGAGCGGCATGGACGAAGTCCCCGACTTTGCTGCGTTTTATTATTATGCTACGGCTTACCTGATTGCTGCCGGTCAATATAAAGAAGCCTTCAACTATTTAGAAAATGCATTAACTTTGGATTTTCAAAAACATGAAATCCTGTATGCATTCTTTCCCCGCCTTGAAACGCAGAAGGCTTTGTTTAAAATCATTGATCAATACAGAAAATAATTTTTTGATGAACTACACACTCACCAAAATTCCTGAGAGGGCGCAAAAACCCCGGGTATCAGGATATACGATGGCGATGGACAAAGGCTTGAGCCTGAGAGAAGTAGAAGATTTTATCAGTGTAGCAGGCGAATATGTGGATGTGGTAAAATTAGGATGGGCTACTTCCTTTGTCACACCGCAACTCAAAGAAAAAGTCAAAATCTATCACGACGCCAACATTCCGGTTTATTTCGGCGGCACTTTGTTTGAAGCTTTTATCGTCCGCAACCAGTTCGAGGATTACCTCAAACTCCTGGATCGTTTCGGAATGTCTTTTGCCGAAGTATCTGACGGCTCCATCGAACTCGACCACACCCGGAAATGTGCGTACATCCGTCAACTGTCTGAAAATGTAACGGTGCTTTCAGAGGTAGGCTCCAAAGACGCCGCTAAGATTCTGCCGCCCTACAAATGGATAGAACTCATGCAGGCAGAACTGGACGCAGGCGCCTGGAAAGTGATCGGAGAAGCACGGGAGAGCGGCAACGTAGGGCTGTTCCGCGCCAGCGGCGAGGTGCGCTCCGGCCTGGTAGAAGAAATTCTTACCAAAATACCTTTCGAGAAAATAATCTGGGAAGCCCCCCAAAAAGAGCAGCAGGTGTGGTTTATCAAACTCCTGGGCGCTAACGTCAACCTGGGCAATATTGCTCCCAACGAAGTGATCCCACTGGAAACTATCCGCCTTGGGCTGCGCGGCGATACCTTTAACCATTTTCTTGATCAGGAAGTATAAATGCAGACTATACAGGATTATTTAAAGCTGTTTCTAAAGGGCGTGGCTATGGGCAGTGCCGATGTGGTGCCTGGTGTCTCCGGCGGTACTATCGCTTTCATCACAGGCATTTACGGCACTTTGCTCAAGTCTATCAAATCTTTTGACGCTGAAGCGGTGCGCCTGCTCTTACAATTCAGGCTAAAAGCCTTCTGGCGGCATATCAATGGCAGCTTTCTATTTACCTTACTCAGTGGCATTGCCCTGAGCATCATCACCCTTGCCAAAGTCATTGCTTACCTGCTGGAACATCACCCTATACCGCTTTGGTCGTTCTTCTTCGGTCTGGTCATCATTGCCACCTACCTGGTTTCCAAAGAGATCACCCGCTGGTCTGTAGGCGTGATCGTCATGGGTTTGCTGGGCACCGCTATTGCCTACTGGATTACGGAAGCTACGCCCGCCGAAACGCCTACTTCCCTTTGGTTTATTTTTATTTCAGGAGCCGTTGCCATCTGCGCGATGATCTTGCCGGGCATTTCCGGGAGTTTTCTGTTGCTTATCCTGGGCAAATATGCTTATATTCTGGAAGCGGTCAATGAGAGAAATATAGAAGTGATCGCCGTCTTTGGGCTGGGTTGTATCATAGGCCTGCTAAGTTTTGCCAGGGTGATCTCCTGGCTGTTAGACCATTATCACGATCTGGCAGTAGCCCTGCTGGCTGGCTTTATGCTGGGTTCGTTAAATAAAATATGGCCCTGGAAAGAAGTGCTCTCTACCCGCATCAACAGCCACGGAGAGACTGTTCCGCTGATCACAGATAATGTATCGCCTGCCCGGTATCTAAGCGTGACGGGGCAGGACCCTATGATAGGGCAGGCGTTGCTGTTTATGATGATCGGCATTCTGCTGGTGGTCGGGCTGGAATGGTTTGCCAGCCGCGAGCCAAAAGCCAAAAAAACGGTTTATCCCTGACAACTCCGGGCAGGTAGTACGCTGGCATCATAAGATGAAATTTCAGGTCTTTTCGGTCAACTTTTTCGGATGTGCTTTCGTTATGGGGTAGAATCTTTCCCGGCAGTGTGAAAGAATTTGCTGTGTGCCGTATGCTGTTGTAAACATTTATTAAATATATTTGCACCTTATTTTTGGAACCAAAACGTTTGATCGAATGACCGAGGTTATCATCACTTCTATTATTGCTTTCACCCTGATCATCTTATTGCTGGTAGCGTTACTGCTCTTTGCCCAGTCTAAGCTGGTGCAGCAGGGAGATGTTAAGATTATTGTCAACGGTGACGAGAAAAACCCCATCGTAACCAAAGCAGGCAGCACGTTGTTGTCTACGCTTTCCAGTGAGAAAATATTTCTGCCTTCTGCCTGTGGGGGCGGGGGCACCTGTGCTATGTGTAAATGCGCGGTAGACGAGGGCGGTGGCGATGTGCTGCCTACCGAAACGGGCCACCTGAGCCGCAAAGAGCAGCAGGAGCATGTACGCTTGTCTTGCCAGGTCAAAGTCAAACAGGATATGCGCATCCGCATTCCGGAAGAAATTTTTGGTATCAAAAAGTGGGAATGCGAAGTGGTTTCCAACTATAACGTTTCTACGTTCATCAAAGAGTTTGTCGTAAGACTTCCCGAGGGCGAAACCCTGGAGTTTCAGTCGGGCGGTTATATACAGGTAGACGTGCCGCTGGTAGAGGTAGACTATAAAGGCATGGACATCCGCCCGAACCCCAAGACCGGCGACTCGGAAGATAAATTCCGGGAAGACTGGGATAAGTTTAACCTTTGGAGCCTAAAGATGAAAAACCCTGAACCTATCTTCCGGGCGTATTCTATGGCCAACCACCCTGCCGAAGGAAACATTGTGATGCTCAACATACGGGTAGCTACGCCGCCCTGGGACCGTGCTGCCGGTAAGTGGATGGATGTCAATCCGGGCATCTGCTCTTCTTATGTGTTTTCCAGAGAGCCCGGCGATAAGGTGACCATCTCTGGTCCTTATGGAGAGTTCTTCATCAACCCGACCGAGCGCGAGATGATCTACATCGGCGGTGGAGCCGGTATGGCGCCGCTTCGTTCGCATATCTTCCACCTTTTCCATACCGAGAAAACCAACCGGAAAGTCTCTTACTGGTACGGTGGACGTTCCAAGCGCGAGCTTTTCTATACCGATCAGTTCAGAGACATTGAGGAGCAGTTTTCTAACTTCTCTTATAACATCGCTCTTTCCGAGCCGTTGCCGGAAGATAACTGGGACGGATATACCGGCTTTATTCACAAGGTACTTTTTGATAACTACCTGAAAAACCATTCCGACCCCGATGAGGTAGAATACTACCTGTGCGGACCGCCCCTAATGAACGCGGCAGTGCTAAAGATGCTGGACGATCTGGGTATTCCGCCGGAGAATATACGCTTTGACGATTTTGGGGGATAGTGCTATCTATTCATTTGCATCTATTGAACCAAAGAGGACACCTGATTTAGCCCATAGATAGTGAGTTAAACGGCTGGAAGCCTTTGGATAAATCACACGAGCCAGGAGGCTCGCGCGAACTGGATAAATTAAATACGTTCGCGCGAGCCTCCTGGCTCGTGTGATTTATTAACAGACCTCTGGTCTTCCTGATGCTTAACTTAGTGTTGGATACTATAGGATACTGTAGTACCAAGAGGGAGTACGAAATACTCCCTTTTTTTGTGCCCTTGCATTTGGGGGTTCTGGCATTCATGTATTAACTTGAAAGCGATTTATTCCCTTCTGAAAATCAATGCCATTACATGAACCTAAGCATATTTTTCCGTCCTGTAGAACCGCAGGTGTATCATGACATCAACGCTTTTAACAGCTTTTTTAAATCTATACAAGTCTATACCGATACCTTCCCCGACGCTGCTGAAGCCGATATTGCGCTGATCGGTCTGACAGAAAACCGGGGAACCCGGCACAACCGGGGCGTAGACCAGGCAGCGGATGCTATACGCCGCGCCTTGTATCCACTCAAAAAAGGAAGCGGCGTGTATCATATTGTAGACTTAGGCAATCTTGCTAACGGTCACAGCCTGGAAGAAACGTGCCTGCGGATTAAAGAAGTGTGTGAAACGCTGATCGCACACAACACCCTTCCTATCCTCATCGGCGGCTCCCACGACCTGGATTACGGACAATACCAGGCTTATGAGAGTCTGGAGAAGCTGGTCAGTGTCCTTTGCGTGGATGCCAAAATTGACATCCTGCCCAACTTTGACGAGCGCCAAACAGACCAGTGGAGCGAACACCATCTGCACAAAATCCTGATGCATGAACCCAACTACCTGCTCAACTACAGCCATATAGCGTACCAAAGCTACCTGGTAGACGCCTCGGCACCCATACTGCTGGAAAAGTTTTATTTCGACAGCTACCGG
>JBBSNI010000106.1:0-14770 GCA_038232695.1 Cytophagales bacterium | reverse complement strand
CGGAAATGTCTCACCGATGTTACCGGCAGATTACCCGCAGACACAACAGCTTTATCCTACAGGAGTACTGAATGTTTCACTCTTGTGGAAAATTCCAATAGGAGCACTGACCTATCAAGGAGACAAGAAAACGTACAACAGCAGGATTCGACTAAATGAGATTGAAGCCGATCAGTTTAAAGTTCAAATCAATGAAGAAATTGCCAACGCAAAGTCCGATTTACAATTAGGCAAAGAACAAATTGAAACAGCCAAAGAAGCGTTGGACCTCACTACTGAAGCTTTGAACCAAAGCATTGAAAGACAAAAAATCGGAACAGCCAAACCCTTTGAAGTCTTTCAGGCACAACAGTTCTTTTTGCAAGCCCAATTGGATTATCTTAAAGCTGTAAGTGCATACAATAAGGCTCAATATGCTTTGAAGGTAGCCAAGGGAGAAACACTTTAAAATTTACTAATTGTAACGTTTTGCTGTGAAAGCCAAAAGAAGCCATTGATCGTGCTTACGAGTGCGAACAAGAACATAAACAAAATCAATGGCATTGAAAGGTACACAAAACCGCACAATAGTATTTAATATTTCTGAAACTAAGTATGAGGCGTTTATGCAAAACAACCAGCTAGTGCATCAAGAACGAGTTACATGACAATTTAGATTCTTTAATTGTAATAGTCAAGACTTCCTCTGACAGACGAGGCATTTTAGATGCGTTTTTTAAGGCATAGAATTCTTGGAATAATCTGTGTTTTGAGAGGGGCTCAACTGAGCCCCCTGACCATTCCAGTCAGTCAGGTTGGAGGACTACAATGAACTGTGCTATTTTATTTGCTGAATTGACTCATAAATTCTGTCGGCATTCTTCTTAGAACTAAGCAGATGCAGGGTTTCCATGAGCGAATTGTACTCATCAAGTGATATCATAACAGTACCGTTTCCACTCCTTCTCTTAATGATTAGCGTTTCGTGGTTGTCTTCAACGCTGTCCAAGTATTTTTTTAATCCCGTTCGAAATTCAGAAAAATTGGCTGCCATCATAATTGTAATATCTAATATTTCGCGTACGAATATACGCACATAATTAAGAACAAGTTTTGAAGTTTATCAGGTTATCATGAAGCTCAAATCAAACACTTACGCACCTTCGTACATTAACACTATAACACCTTAACACCTTCTGTGAGATGAAAGATAAAATTTGTTTGATTACAGGCGCCAACTCGGGCATCGGCAAAGTGACTGCCCGCGAGCTTGCCAAAAGAGGGGCGCATGTGATCATGTTGTGCCGCAACCAGGAGAAAGCCGAACGCGCCAAAGAAGACATCCTCAAAGTCTGCGGACATGATAAAGTGGATATTGTGCTGGCAGATTTTGCCTCTATCCGGCAGATACGCGAGGCAGCAGAGCAGATCAATGCGCGTTATCCCCGGATTGACATCCTGAACAACAACGCCGGGCTGCTCATGGGCAGCAAGCGGCAGACAACAGAAGACGGCTTTGAGATGACCTTTGGCGTCAACCACCTGGCGCCTTTCCTGCTGACGCACCTGTTGCTGGACAAGCTACAAGCCAGCAAGCAGGGCAATATTATCAACGTCTCCTCGGAGGCACACCGCTTTGCCAGCCTGAAGTTTGACAACCTGCAATATACAAAAGGCTATTCCGGACTGAAAGCCTACTGCCTGTCCAAGCTATGCAACATCCTGTTTACCCGCGAACTCAGCCGCCGCCTGCCAGACAATCATGTGGTCGTCAATGCGCTGCATCCGGGCGCGGTAGCCTCTAACTTCGGCAACAGCGTTTCCAGCTTTTTCGGACTGGTCATGCAACTCTCCAAACCGTTTATGATCAGCGCAGAAAAAGGCGCCGAGACCAGCATCTATCTGGCTACCAGCAAGGAAGGCGTAGCCGCCAGCGGCTTGTACTTCAAAGACAAAAAACCGGTAGAACCCAGCAAAGCCGCTACCAGCGACTACAACGCCCAGCGGCTGTGGGAGGTGAGCGAAGAGATGTTAGAGATAGCATTCAATCCGCAAGGGAAAACTGATAAAGCTTAATACAACATACCAAACATCCAGGGCGGAATACGCTGACCATATCCTATCTCAAGATCGTCTACCGCCAGGTAAGCGTTCGGCAGTCCTGCGATTTGCTGTTGCCCTTTATTTTTTCCTCCCACCTCAAAAATATATTTATGGTCTACGGTAAAATCAGCTTTCCGGTGGAGGTGTAGTTCATGTTGGACGCTTAGCTGGCTGGCGAAAAAAGTCTCACGCACATTTTGCTGTTTTCAAACAGCAAAAATAGTCAAAAAACGCTGAAACCAAACAGCATTTTTTCTTTATAGCTTTAATGAACAGTCTCTGCCGGGAGATTGTTGTATGTTTACCTTTTTTAAAGGCTTTCTTAAACCAAACAACATGACAACATACGATGTACTCATTGTCGGGGCGGGTCCCTGCGGGCTGTCTTGCGGCATTGAGGCTAAAAAAAGTGGATTAAACTATGCCATCCTGGACAAAGGCAGCATCACGGAATCTATCCGCCGCTATCCTGTAGATATGACGTTTTTCTCCAGCGCAGACATGATCGCCATTGGTGACGTGCCTTTTACCTCGCTGAACCTGCGACCAAGCCGGGTAGAAGCGCTCAAATATTACCGCAAGGTAGCAGAACATTTTCAACTGGATATGCATATCTATACAGAAGTCCAGGACGTCCGCCAGGAGGAGGAACTCTTTGTACTGCAAACCAACCAGGGAGAGTACCGTACCAAAAAGGTCATTTTGGCGATTGGCTACTACGACATCCCCAGAGACATGGGCATTCCGGGCGAAAAACTGCCGCATGTGACCCACTATTACGACGAGCCTTACCGCTATGCCATGACCAACGCCGTCGTGGTGGGCGGCGCTAACTCCGCCATAGAAGTAGCCCTGGACCTGTACCGCAACGGCGCCCATGTAACCGTTGTGCATCAGTTCGACTGGTTTGACAAGACAGCCAAGTACTGGATTGTGCCCGACATGGAAAACCGGGTGAAGAAAGAAGAGGTGAAGGCTTATTTCAACTCAGAAGTGACGGAGATCACGGAAAAGGAAGTGTTTATCCGCAACATCAAAACCGGCAGGATGGAGAAGATAGCGGCAGACTTTGTCTTCCTGATGATAGGCTACCACCCGGATGCCAAGTTCCTGCGCCGGGTAGGCATTAAACTGAACGGCGAGATGCTCATCCCTGAGATCAACCCCGGCACGTTTGAGAGCAACATCTCCGGCATCTACATGGCAGGCTCGGTGATCGGCGGCGAAGAAACCGCGAAGGTGTTTATAGAAAACGGCAAGCTACACGCCAAGCCCATCATAGACCACATCCGGCAGCAACTTACCGGTGAGGAGAAAGCGGTGTTGATGAAGCAGGATTCGGTGTGAGAGTTTTTAGATTGACGTTTTTGATGTTGTTTAGAAGTTTTGTGTAAAGATTATGACTAATCAGTGAAATTCGGGAATTCAAACTAACAATGGAAAGCGTTATCAATAAACAGCCAGGTTAATCACACTTAAAATCGCATGTTTTGGAGGATTTGGATGAGATACTCATCGTTCCATCCTGCTATTTTCCTGCGACTTTTTATACTCTGCTTATCTTTTATTTGTTTGAGTGCTTGTAATGCAGTTTTTCTCAGCGTTGCCATGTTCTCTGGCGCATAATTTTTACATGTCCTGCTTTGATCTTCCCGAAAACTTATATCCAACCGTGCCACGGAGGCTGCCAATGTAATTGGTTTTCAATAGACCAGTGGCTTCTCACTAAGCGGTTAAATTTAACAGCACTTTCATCCAAGCTACCGCATCTATGCTCACTACTGCATTTTCCAGGCTTAAGGTGGCTAATAGCTCTGGTATGGCCGTTTTTTCGTTACCGCCACGGTGGCTTTTCTCATCTACTTTTACTTGCCCCAGGCTAAGGCCTTGATCGGGCACCCAGGCACTTACCAAACAAAGCCCGCTAGTCCTCTTTCCTGCTTCAGCAGTGCCCCTTAGCACCTTCCCGTCAATATTGATCTGATAGACACAAATTCCAGCAGTTCTGATGAGCATAATTCTCTATGTCTTCAAAATCCTCTGCACCACATACTACTGCACATAGGCTCAACATTAATGTGTCTTCCAATAGATGAAGGCAGCGACCTTGAACACGAAAATCTTTTACTGTTGAGAAAAATTCTTTATTCCATACCGAAAGCTAACATAATCAGCTTAATTTGATGAGATTAACCTATTCCAACTTAAAATATAACGATGAAACCATTAAAAGTACTAATGATGAGCCTTTTGGCGCTGACCGCCTGCTCCGGCGAGGAAGATTACCTGGTGACCATCCATACACCTTACGGCAACATGCATGCCGTGTTGTACGATGCCACGCCCAAGCACAAAAGCAACTTTATCAAGCTGGCAGAAAACGGTCGCTACGACAGTACGGTTTTCCACCGGGTCATCCGGGACTTTATGATACAGGGCGGCGATGTGTCTGCAAAGCCTGCTACCGAAGGAGACTCTATAGATTATACCATACCTGCTGAGTTTGTCGACACCTTATTTCACCGGAAAGGCGCCTTGGCGGCGGCCCGGCAGGGCGATCAGATCAACCCGGAAAAAGCCTCCAGCGGCTCCCAGTTTTATATCGTACAGGGAACTACCTATACCAAAGATGAACTGACGACTGACATGAATAAGTTAAACAAAGGCATACAAAACCTGATTCTAAACGTACCGGAGTATGCCGGGCTGGAAGAGGAACTGGTAAATTTATACCAAAGCGGTGATTTCCAGGCGTATACCCAGAGAATAATGGCACTCAAGCCTGTGGTAGAAGACAGACTCAACATGGAGGTAGACAGGAAGTATTCCCCGGAAAGGTTGCAGGTGTATACGACCGTGGGCGGTGCCCCGCATCTGGACGATACCTATACCGTATTTGGCCAGGTCGTGGACGGGCTGGCAGTGATAGACTCTATCGCAGCGCAACCCACGGGTGCCGGTGACAAGCCCCTAAAAGATATTCCTATGACCGTAGAAGTAGAGAAAATGCCCAAAAAGAAAATTATAGATGCTTATAGTTTTTTATATTAAAATACTTGTATTTTTATGGATGATTTTCCCTTTGTCGTCTGAACAACCTATTCTGTTTTTATGAAAATCCTCATCACCGGCGCCAATGGACTGTTAGGACAAAAATTAGTCGCCTTACTCACTTCCAAACCCCACATCCAGGTAGTAGCCACTTCCAGAGGGCCTGACAGAAGTTTGCTTGAATCGCCTGCTTACACCTACCACTCCCTGGATATTACCCAGCCTGCCGAGGTCAAACGGATCATAGGTCTGGAAAATCCTGACGTGATCATTCATACTGCCGCCATGACTAATGTAGATGAATGCGAAACAAACCGGGAAAAATGCTGGACGCTTAATGTGGAGGCTGTGCAGCATCTTATCCAGGCAGCCACCCAACATCCCTGCTTCTTTATCCATCTCTCTACTGATTTTATCTTTTCTGGGGAAAGCGGTCGTTTGCACGAAGAAGATGAAGCCGATCCTGTCAACTTTTACGGCAAATCCAAGCTGGAAGCCGAAAAGCTGATCCTGCAAAGCTCGCTGGATTATGCCATCATTCGTACCATATTGGTCTATGGGGTGACGCCGCACATGAGCCGCTCTAATATTATACTGTGGGTAAAGGAAAGCCTGGAGCAGAAAAAACCCATCCGTGTCGTGGACGATCAGTACCGTACGCCTACCCTGGCAGAAGACCTGGCGATGGGCTGCTACCTGGTAGCCGAAAAAAGATGCAAAGGTATCTTTCACATTTCGGGGAAGGAGATGCTCACACCCTACCAGATGGCATTGCAAACCGCCGATTTTTTTGGTCTGGATGCAAGCCTGATTACCCGTACCGATTCCAAAGCGTTCAAACAAGCCGCCCGCCGCCCGCCAAAGACAGGTTTTATGATTGACAAGGCTAAAAAAGTCTTGAGCTATCAGCCACATACTTTCAGAGAAGGCATTCAAAAACTCAGTGAACAGATAGAAGTTTTTAAATTTTGAGTGCTGGATTCTGAGTTTTTCTTACAAAGCTATTGGCTTTCAGCAATCATACCTTACCTGCTTACCTGACTACTTGCAGAGGAAAGCTGCCAACTGGTCTGACACTTTGTTTGCTTTCACTTACATGACAACTACCTGGTCTGACTCACTGCATCAGTGCGAACCAGTCGCCCAGACCAGGTCTGGCTCGTTGTATGAGTTGGGGGAAAAGACTCCGACCTGGTAGATATTACATGATAGTAGTAAAACAGTCATTTTTCCCTGGTCGGAGAGGCTCGAAAAGTAAGGTACAGGTAAGGAAACCAGGTCGGACTCACTGTGATGTAAGGGGCGTGTAATATCTACCTGGTCGGACTCACTGCCCCCTAATCATTCACTCACTCCGACCGGGTCGGAGGCTTTACTTCTGCGCCATGCAGTCAGGGCTGACCGGCTACGGGCTTTGCCCTTTTTCTTACTTGTGTAACTATACTGGTCTTTACGCTTTGTTTGCTTAGCCTGACGGTAAGCTAACGTCTTTTCCAGGCAGGGTGGCAGGGTTTGCAAAACCGGGGTTGGTCTGGGTCGTTGCCTTTCATACGCTGGCGTGCTAAGGCACCGGCATCTACCCTGGAGAGTTCTACAGATACGATACCCGTCGGGACAGCGATGATGCCATAGCCCAGGATCATCACGACAGAGGCTAATATCTGTCCTGGCACGGTCTGCGGGGCAATATCTCCATAGCCCACGGTAGTCAGCGTGACAATAGCCCAATAGATGCTCAGCGGGATGCTGGTAAAGCCGTTTTCCGGTCCTTCGATCAGGTACATCAGCGCGCCTACGATAAAGACGAGCGTAAGCACCGCCCCGATAAATACCGTGATCTTGGCTACGCTTTGTTTCAGGGCAGTTTTCAGGATTTCTGCCTGCCCTAAGTAGTGCGTAAGCTTCAGCACGCGGAATACCCTGAGCAGCCGGAGCCCGCGGATGATCAACACATATTGGGTATTGAGAATAAACAAACTCAGGTAAGAAGGCAGGATAGAAACCAGGTCGACGATGCCGTAAAAGCTGGTGACATAAGCCCAACGGCGGGGTGCGCAGTAGATTCTCAGCACGTATTCTATGGTGAAGATAACGGTGAAAAACCACTCTACGGCTTTGATGGCTTCGCCATACCGGAGCCTGATAGACTGTACACTTTCCAGCATGACCGCCATAATACTGAGCAGAATGGCGATCAGCAAAGCGACGTCGAAGGCTTTGCCGGCAGGCGTATCCGACTCAAAGATGATATGATATAGTTTTTCTTTCAATGATCCTTCCTATGGGAACGCTCTGCCAAGCCGCCGTTTTCCTCTACGCGCAGCGGCTTGCTGTCCATCAGCGCAACCCGGTTCTTAGGCAGCGACTCGGGATAATTTTCCTGCATAAAGGTAATCAATTTCTCCCGCACGGAGCAACGGAGCGTAAAGGCGCTGGGCGCATCCTCGGCACTTACCAATATTCTCAACTGCATGGTCTTATCTGTAGCGTCTACCACCTGTATAGTCTTGGTATTGCCATCAAAGAGCGGTTCCTCTGTCAGAATGCGATCAAATTCTTCGCGTAGCGCATCTACCGGCAGGCTATAGTCTACATAGAGCAGGATGACGCCGGTCAGCTCGGAAGAAGCGCGTGTCCAGTTCTGGAAAGGTTTCTCGATAAAATAATTGATCGGCAGGATCATCCGCCGTTTGTCCCACAAGTTGACCACCACATAGGTCAGGGTGATTTCTTCTATTCTGCCAAACTCGCCCTCTATGATCACCGCATCGTTGATCTTGATAGGCTGGGTAATGGCAATCTGCATCCCCGCCAGCAGGCTGCCCAGCGACTTTTGGGCAGCCACACCCAAAATAATACCGGCCACCCCGGCAGAGGTCAGCAGGGTAGCGCCCAGTTCTCTGACGCTGTCGAAGGTAAGCAGGACGGCAGAGAGTACCAGCACAAAGATCACGACGGACATGATCCGCCGGATAAACTGTAGCTGCGTCTGTATCTTACGCGCCTTGAAAGGGTCGTTCAACTCTTGTCCGTAGTGTTCGAAAGCCATATCTTCCAGCACCCGCGTGAGTCTAAGCAGCAGCCAGCCAAAAGCGACAAAAAGAAGCGCTTGGGTAGTTTTAAACAGTATCAGGTCGCTTTCGTCATCCAGGCGGATAAAAGGTTGCAAAAGATAAAAGATGAGCAGGGGGAAAAATATTTTGGCGCGCCCGCCCAAATGCCTGAGAATAGATTTGGCTAAAGCATTGCCCGTCTTATTGACATACACTCTCAGCGATTTGATCAGAATAAACCGCAGGATCAAGCCTGCTACAATGCTGAACAGCAAGGCTATCGCCAGTACCACATAAGGATTCAGTCCCCTGACCTGTGCGACCAGGTGTGCTATATTGTCAAACAAAGAATCAAACATAGGTTTGGGTTTACATAGTGTTAAGGTGCGATAGTGTTAAGGTGTTCAAGTGTTGCTGGTTACTTCTTTACTGATGTTACGCAAAGTTAGCTAAAAGGGTACTCAGATCGTTATTGATAGTATGAAAACCACGTTAGATTTATATACGGATTATCTGCTTAGTAGCTTTGGGGCTACTACGGCTACCGGACTGAGCAGTCTGTTGGATGAAGCGATCAGCCATGACGATGTAACACGCTTTGTACATAACTTACAGGCCGATAGCCAAGCGTTGTGGCAGCAAGTCAAGCCAGTAGTCAGACAGGCTGAACGAGCAGCAGGTGCTTTGACGGGCTGTCTGATTGTGGACGACAGCATCATTGAGAAAGCCTATACCGATGAGAATGGGCTGATCAGCTTTCATCGCCGGGCGACCCCGTACGATCATAGCAAAGACCGGTATGTGAAAGGGATCAACCTGGTGAGCCTGGTACTACAAATAGAGACCTTGAACTTGCCGGTAGCCTATGAATTGGTTGTCAAGACGTTGCGTTGTGAGTTGAAGCAGCGGAAAGTATGCTGGCGTTCCGAGCGCACTAAAAATGAAATGTTCCGGGATATGTTCACCATCTGCCTACGCAACCAATTAGCCTTTACCTATGTGCTCTGTGACAGTTGGTACACCAATGCTGAAAACATTAAGCATATCTTATCAGCCAACAAGCATCTTATCGGGGCGGTCAAGTCCAATCTGGAAGTAGCTGTATCGCTACCCGACAAGAAAGCTGGCAAGTTTGTCAAAGTAAGTGAGTTGCCTTTAGAACTAGGTTTGCAGCAGGTCTACATTCGGCAATTAACACAGCCGGTGTTACTCTGTAAAGACATCTTCATAAACGAAGTCGGATCGCCGAGCGATGGCAAGCAAGCCGTACAGTATCTATTGGCTACCGACTTATCCCTGACTTTCCAGCAAATCATCACTACCTATCAGAGACGGTGGGGCGTGGAAGAATATCGCGCGGCGAACCGTCATAAGTCAGTTAAACAGAACGCTTCGGCCGCTAAAGTCCCCTTGAAAACTATCACTACCCAGGCTAATCATTTGTTTGCCAGCCTGTGTGCCTATATCAAACTAGAAAAACTCAAACTAGCTCAGGGCATGAACCACTTTGCCTTGAAAACCAAGCTATATTTGAAAGCTACCCAGGCGGCTTTCAAAGAACTACAGCAACTCAAACTTAACCTTGCGTAACATCAGTTCTTTACTTGAGCATTGAATATTGAGTGTTGATTGTTGAATATTTTTTAAACACTCAACACTCAACACTCAACGCCGCCCAGCTCAAGTAAAAATATGTCAAAGTAATCAATTCCTGATGTCAGGGCAACGTTTCATCTTACCTGAACACCTGAACACCTGAACACCTGAACACCTGAACACCTGAACACCTTCTACTCAAGCCTCATCTCAAAATACTTATACTGAAAGCCTATCTTTTCGAACAAAGCGCGCGCGGGGTTTTTGGGGTCTACGTGCAGGGCAATGCCTCCGTTGACCAGCCGTATGGTTTCTTTGAGCAACTTGGTGCCCAGCCCTCTGCCGCGGTACGCCCGGTGCACGGCAAAGTATACCAGTACATTTTCCGGGATAAACGCTTCCATGCCGGTTTTGCAGATCACCACCGCCCCTTTGATTTCCTGCTTTTCCTGCGCCAGAATGACAAAGCCGCCCTGGTGCGGATAGTTGCTCAGCGCAAAATCCAGGCATTTGCCGACCTCAAACTTGCTGTCGCCGTAGCCATCCATATGTTCAACCAGAAAATCCGCAATCTCGTTCTTGGCCAGGATCGTACATTTATCAATAGCGCCTAATACTTTGTATTGCATAAAATAAAGATTCATTCCATAAATAATTACGAAATAATTTGCGTTCAGGATTAAAGAAGCGGGAAGTCCGAAGCTTCTTCCGTCTTCGGACTTCCGACTTCCGGCAAAAAAACTACACCATGCCTATCATTACCACTTCCAGCTATCAGCCGCCTGCTTTCTTATTCAACGGTCATATGCAAACTATTATTCCCTCCCAGTTTCGGGTAGTACGGGGCGTGACCTATACCAGGGAAAAAATAGAAACAGACGACCACGACTTTTTGTTGCTCGACTGGTCTAAAAACGGCTCAAATCAGTTGGCGGTGATCTCGCACGGGCTGGAAGGTGATTCTTACCGGGGGTATATACGCGGTATGGCACGCGCCTTCAACCGGGCAGGCTATGATGCGCTTGCCTGGAACTTTCGCGGCTGTGGCGGCCAGATGAACGATACGCTTCGGTTCTACCACAGCGGCGCTACGGCCGACTTAGACTGGCTGCTGCGTTTTGTTTCTCAAAAACACCACTACCGCAAGATCGTACTCATCGGCTTCAGCCTGGGCGGCAACCTGACTTTGAAGTACCTGGGCGAGCAAAAAGATACGCTGTTGCCTGCCGTACAAAAAGCCGTGGTCTTCTCCGTGCCTTTGGACCTGCACGGTTGCGCGCAACAGATCAGCACTTTGGAAAACTTTATCTACAACTGGCGGTTCCTCTCGCACCTGAAAAGAAAGATACGCCAGAAAGCCCGGCGTATGCCTGACCTGTCGCCGGAACCCCTGGCGAGGATCAAAACGCTGAAAGCTTTTGACGACTTTTATACGGCGCCCCTGCATGGCTTCAAAGATGCCGAAGACTACTACGCCCAGTGCAGCAGCCTGTTCTTTCTGAACCAGATTCGTATTCCTACGCTGATCGTGAATGCACAGAACGACCCTTTCCTTTCTGAGAAATGCTACTTCACAAAAGATACGCCTTTGCCGGAGAACCTCTGGTTTGAAGCGCCCCGGCAGGGCGGGCATTGTGGGTTTATGCCCAAGCTGCTCAAAAAAGATCAGAACTTCTGGTCGGAAGACCGTGCGGTCGCTTTTTGTGAACAATAAAGATGAACACTTCCCCGAAAGCGCAGCAGTTCATGGGCGAGACCATCAGCTACTTTTTTACTTGAGCATTGAATATTGAGTATTGAATATTGAGTGTTTAAAATATTCAACCGGGCGTCGGGCGCACTCAATATTCAATACTCAAGGTAAGCTATTGCTATGCGAAAAACCAATGTACACAAAACCCCGAACACCTATTCATCCAGCCACTGCTCTATGTCGGGGTGTACCAGTTGCTGGATTTGTTGGTCTTCCAGGTTGTCCGGAGTAACCATGACGACGCCGGTATCCACCTGCTTCTCTACGGGTTGGTTTTTGATGACATTGTAGGCAGCCTTCACACCCAGGTAGCCCATCTGGAAAGGGTCTTGTACGGCCAGCCCTTGCAGGTGACCGTCGCGCAGGCCTTGCAGCAGCGTTTCGCTGGTATCGAAGCCGACGAACTTGATCTTTCCGGCTTTGCCGGCCGTTTGCAAGGCACGCAACATGCCGCTGGTCGCCGACTCGTTGGAGCAAAAGATGCCGTCTATCTGGGCAAAGCGGTTCAGCAGGTTTTGCGAAGCCTGAAACGCTTTTTCCATCGTAGCACCTGCATACTGGTTGGAGGAGATCACCTCAATATCAGGAAATGCCTTGATGCCGTCCATAAAACCCTGCTCGCGTTTGGTCGTGCTGGCAGAGCCTTCGCTGTAGCGCAGCACAACCACTTTGCCTTTGCTCTGCAGGGATTCTGCCAACTGCTGGGCGCACAGCTTGCCGCCTTTATAGTTGTCCGTAGCGATAAAGCTCTTATAAATGTCGTCGTTCAGGTCAGAGTCGATGATGACGACCGGGATGTTGCGGTTGACGGCCGCGCGTACCGGGGGCACCAGGCTGCGGTCGTCCAGCGGCGCCAGCACGATACCGTCTACGCCACGGCTGACGAAGTTCTGCACCACCTGTATCTGCATCTGCCGGTCGTCTTCCTTCTGCGGGCCTTGCCAGATAATATCTACGTCCAGCTCTTTGGCGGCTTTGGCAGCCCCGGCGTGGATGCTTTTCCAGAACAAATGGGTGGTGCCTTTGGGAATGACAGCAATTTGCAGTGTGCCGCTTTCACCGCCTTCGTTGCCCGCCTGCTTGTTGCAGCCCAGCAAGCTTAACAAGCACAATAAACAGATAATTCTTAATGAAGTCATAGATTCAGGTTTATGGTTAGTGCAGCTAAGCTAATAAAAATTCTGCTGTATTTGGTAAAATCTTCGGTATGATCCTCATTCATTCTGTCAGGTCTTATGTCCGCAGTAAGGACAGACGATCCATAGTTTTTCGAGTTGGCTAAAGCAATGCTCGCAAATAACCACTTTTTCAACGACCGGACTGATAGGAATGCTTGTCTTCACGGTGAATATTTCAGGTATTTCTTTCAAAAAACCTGACTCTTTTCTGGAAGGTTCTTATGGTCAAGCCGTCTATCCATTTGTATTTCTTCTGATGCTGAAACCGTACCTGGTCTTTGGCAGTCTTACTGAGGCGTTTGTCCACCAACATACTTTCATACTGCCCGGTAGTGTCTGCCGAAATGATCAGGCGGTCGATCATTTCATGGGTAGCGTTTTTAGTAAAAGTAATAGCGAGGATGCTCGAAGGACTCACCCCTTTTTCTTCCACCAGGTATACGATCTTTTGCAAAAGCGTCTTTGTCTTGCCCGAACCTGCGCCGGCCAACACCAAAAATAGAATAAGAAAAAATCCTAACGAAAATCGGAATTTTTTCGTATATTATCAAAAATTTAAATACTATGGATCCTTATCATATGATTGATGCGGCTGAAGAAGGCGTATCCGTGCAACTCTTTGATGATTTGGTTAGTGAAAGCGGCTGCAAAAGATCAGATTTGGCGGCTTTCATTGGGTTGGATGTAAAGACAGTAAGCAATTATAAAAAGCTTAACAAAAACTTTACAAAAACACAAGCAGAACATCTTATTAAACTCAAGGAAATATTCAGTAAAGGCATAGAAATATTTGGTAACAGCGAGGAATTTAACCGATGGCTAAGTAAGCCGTCTTATGGTTTAGGAAGCCGTATTCCGGAAAAGCTTCTGCATTACATCTCAGGTATTGACCTCGTTGAGCGGGAATTGATACGAATAGAATACGGCGATTTTTCCTAATATCATCAGAATGCTTGTTTATAGAATTGTAAGAGAGAAATACGCATTAGGTCTGTCTGCATCAGGATTCCGTAACCGATGGAATGAGGATGGGCAATATGTCATTTATACCAGTAATTCCAGACCTTTAGCATGTTTGGAAAACCTGGTACACAGAAGTTATGCTGGAAAAGACGAGCTCTTTAAAACCATGATCATCTACCTGCCTGATGAATTGCCTGTACTTAGCATTCATGCAGAAGAATTGCCCAAAAATTGGAAAAAGGATTTTTGTGCTACATGTTTGAGCATAGGAAAAGACTGGTATCGCCAAAATGAATATCCTGTTTTAAAAGTGCCATCATCTATCATTCCTGCTGAATGGAATTTCGTGTTAAATACCAAACATCCGGATTTTTTCAAGATAAAGATGACAGATACAGAAGATTTTTTCTTCGATACCAGACTTTGAGTGGTGAAACGCTTCTGAGAAGATTAAGCACCAGCGACCCACGCCGGGTGCTATTTTTCGCCAAACCTAAAACGCTAAATATGAAGCTTTTACAGCGTAGAAATGCCGTCCGGCGTGGAGCGCACTATTTATGCTTGTTTACTTATCTGGATTCCGTTACCGACAGATTATCAGGAAGTTAAAGAGAAATCCGGCCACTTTGGTCTGTAGCATCTTGGATACTAAAAGCAACGCCGGTTTTGTTTGCAATATCTAACAGATCATCTACCACCGGCTGGAGCAGGGGAATCCCGTGCTGGCTTCTGACCGCTTCCGCTTCCCGCTCCGGGTCGCCAGGGATCAGTGGACCGCCGGTGCCGGGCGCAGGCTTGGTCTGGCGGAAAGTTTGAATCCAGTCGTCGATCTGGCGTTTGAACTCGCCGGGGTCTATAAATCCGTCCAACTGCATCGCGCCGAAGAAGTGGCCAATGCCTTTGCCTACGCTGCGGGCGGGAATCTCCTGACGCAGGGCAAAGGGCGGTGCAAAAGGGCCCCAGTTGGCGCCGCTCAGCACACAGCACAGGATGTCTACCATGGCTGCCAGTCCGTAACCTTTGTGGCCGCCCCGTTCGCGGTCGGAGCCCAGGGGCAGCAGCGCGCCGCCTTCTACCATATCGCCCGGTTGGGT